>JBDTNO010000129.1:0-9858 GCA_039933715.1 Betaproteobacteria bacterium | reverse complement strand
AGCGCCGCACCGCGCTGCTCGCCTCGCTCGACGGCGTCACGCGGGCCGCCGACCTCGCGGCGCTGCCCGCCGACGAGGCGGCGCGCGAGAAGGCGACCGGGATCGAACGGCTGAAAGCGCTCAAGTCGGCGCTCGGCAACGGCTGACGCGGGACGCCATCGCGCGCGGTCGAAAAAAACGCGACCCCGGGCCGCGTTTTTGCATGCCGGCGATGCGCGACTATTTCACGGCGCCCACCATGTATTCGACTCCTGCCTTCACTTCGGCGTCCGACAGGCTCGCGGCGCCGCCCTTCGGCGGCATCACGCCCGACTTGCCTGTGTAGCCGTTGATCGCATGCGTGAAGAGCGTCGGCATGCCCTGCGCGATGCGCGGCGCCCACGCGGCCTTGTCGCCGAACTTCGGCGCGCCGACGATGCCGGCGGCGTGGCACGCGACGCACATGCCGTCGTAGACCTTCTTGCCGTCGGCGACTCCGGGCGCCGCGGCGGCAGACACGGGTGCGGCGACCGTCGCGGCCGACGCGCTCGCAACCATCGCGGTCGCGGTGGACGTCGCGGCCACGGCGCTTGCCGGGGCAGCGGTGGCCGGCACTTCCTTCCAGTTGGCGCCCACGCGGCCCGCCATGAACGCGACGCCGCGTTGCACTTCGGCGTCGGTGAGCGCGGCATTGCCGCCGCGCGGCGGCATCGCGCGGATGCCGGCGAGCGCGTGTGCCACGGTGAGCTTCTCGCCTTGCTTGATCACCTTCGCCCACGCGGCCTTGTCGCCGAGTTTGAGCGCGCCCGCGATACCCGCCTCGTGGCAGGTCTTGCAGGTCTGCGAGTACACCTCTTCGCCGGTGAGCGCGCCTTTCGGCGCCATCGGCGCCGCGATCTCGATCGTCCCGACCGGAGCGATGCGCGCGAGCACCGCCGATTCGCCGCCGGGATTGTGCGAAACGCCGGTCACGAGCTGCGTGACGAGCACGATCACCGCGATCGGCACGACGAAGGCCAGCACGACGACGATGACGAGCTGCTTCGGGGTCTTGATCGGGGAGGCGTGCTGGTCGGGTTCGTTCATGGCGACGGCGGTTCTCGTTCGCGGGGCGCGGGCAAACGATGATTATACCGGGCGGATCGACGTTGACGGCGGGCGCCAGGGCGTCCGGACGGGGCCTCGCGCGGCGGGCGCTACAATACGGGGTTCGCGCGCCCGTAGCTCAGTTGGATAGAGTATTGGTTTCCGAAGCCAAGGGTCACAGGTTCGAATCCTGTCGGGCGCGCCACACCTTCCCGGCCGCGGACTCCCGCCGCGGCACCATGCGATCGCGCGGAACGACACGCGACGTAGACGCGCACGGGCGTGTCGCCGATGCAGCGCATGCGCGCGTCGCAGCGACCATCCCCTCGATGAAAACCGGATCGTTCGGCGCGCGGGTCGACGCCACGCGCCGAGGCGTCGCGAACGCATCGGCGACCTACGCGGCGCGAGGTGTCCGCCGGACAGGTCGCAAGCGTCGCATGCGGTGAACGAGCATCGCGGCGAAGCGTCGCCGCGGCGATCGACGAGCGTTCGCTCAGTACGGCGGGTAATCGGGCGACCAGCCGCGCGGATAGTCGAGCGGGCGCGGCTGCTTCGGCGAGACGAGGTCGGTCGAGATCAGCGGGCGCAGCGTCGGCACCTCGCGCCGCGGCCAGTCGAGTTGCGCCTCGGTCGGCGCGCCCCCGAGGAACCACAGGACCGGATCGGTGCGGATGTGGCCGTAACGGTCGTTCCAGCTCGCGCAACCGGAGAGCGCGGACGCCGCGAGGGCGACGAGGACGACGAAGGCGCGGCGCATGGCTTTTCTCTCCTGTCCGTGGGGCGGAATGGCGCGCGCTTCACGCGCGTGCGGGTCGGCCGGACGAAGGCCCAGTGTCTCACAGGCTTCCGAGGACACGATCGTCCGGCAGTCGGCTTGCGTGCGAAAACGGTCGCGACGTGGCTGAAATGTCACGTTTGCGCCGCGATGCCGCTGGGCGGATCGATTCCCAGGCCGAGGTTTGCCGTCGCGCAACGCAGCCCGCCGCGCTCCCCGGAGTCTCCCGTGCGCTGCCGACTTCCATGCCGGAAGCATGAATAGGCGTGCGCAGGGCATTGCACGGACAAATGCGTCCCCGCCGCGCAACGAAGCCCGTTTTGGGAGGTTCGCCGTCCCCGAACCGAACATTCGTTCGACGCGGTGGGGAACCGACCGTTCGTCTCCTCGTGTAGTACATCCGAAACAATTGCTAAAGTGTTGTTTTTATTGGATTTGCGAAGTTGTGGCGAAAACGACGCTAAGTGATTGTAAAAACAGCGGAAATTCATTGACCGGCGAGGAACGCGATGCGTATAGTGGCGAGAAGTGGGGAATTGTGGGTTTAGGTGGGTCGGCACGACCTGAGCATCAGGCCGGCGCGACGACGCGCCTGCGGCGTCCAGGGAGGAGGCGTTGGCGAAAGTGGCACTCGAAGGCAACGGGGGTGACCAGGCGATGCCGGTGTTCCGCGGCGTCACCGAGCTCGCCCTCGATGCGAAGGGCCGCTTCGCGATCCCCGCGCGCCATCGCGACGCGATCGTGGCGGAAAGCGGCGCGCGCCTCGTGCTCACCGCCGATCCGTCCCGCTGCCTCCTGGTCTACCCGCTCGCCGCTTGGGAGCCAATCCAGTCGCGGCTGATGTCGCTCTCCTCGTTCGACGAGCGCTTGCGCGGATTGCAGCGCCTGCTGGTCGGTCATGCCGACGACGTCGAGATCGACGCGGCGGGACGCATCCTGGTGCCACCGGCGCTGCGCCGCTACGCGTCGCTCGACAAGCGCGTCGTGCTGGTCGGGCAGGGACACAAGTTCGAGCTGTGGAACGACGCGGCGTGGGCGGCGCGCACCGCGCAGGCGATCGCGTTCGACGGCGGCGCCATGCCGCCGGGGCTCGACGGCTTCTCGCTCTGATGACCGATGGAGCCCATGTCAGCGTCCTTCTCGAAGAGTCGGTCGCGGCGCTGGCGCTGCGCGTGGACGGCACCTACGTCGATGCGACGTTCGGGCGCGGCGGCCACGCGCGCGCGATCCTCGCGCGGCTGTCACCCGCCGGTCGCGTCGTCGCGATCGACCGCGATCCCGACGCCGCGCGCGCCGCGCTGGAAATCCGCGACGCGCGCCTCGTGTTCATGCGCGCGCGCTTCTCCGAGCTCGATCGCGTGCTCGACGCGCTCGCGATCGACCGGGTCGACGGCGTGCTGCTCGACCTCGGCATCAGCTCGCCGCAGGTCGACACGCCGGGCCGCGGCTTCTCGTTCCGGCACGACGGGCCGCTCGACATGCGCATGGATCCGGACGCGGGCGAATCGGCCGCCGCGTTCGTCGCCCGCGCCAGCCTGCGCGAACTGACGGAGATCATCCGCGATCATGGTGAAGAACGGCTTGCTCAACCGATTGCAAGAGCGATTGTCGCGGCTCGCGCGGTCAGGCCCATCGGCACGACCCGGGAGCTGGCGGCGATCGTGGCCCAAGCCGTCGGCGCGCGCACGCGGGGTGATTGGCGTCAGGATCCGGCCACGCGCACGTTCCAGGCTCTTCGGATCGCGGTGAACGACGAACTCGCCGAGCTCGAGCGCGTGCTGCCGCGCGCGGTCGCGCGACTGCGCGAGGGCGGGCGGCTCGCCGTCATCAGCTTCCATTCGCTCGAGGACCGGATCGTCAAGCACTTCGTCGCGCGCGCGGCGAAGCCGTTCGGCGGCGACCCGCGCCTCGCGCGCGCGCCGATCGCCGACGCGGACTTGCCGCAGCCGCCGCTCGCGCCGGTCGGCCGCGCGATCAAGCCCGCCGACGCCGAATCCGACGTCAATCCGCGCGCGAGGAGCGCGGTGCTGCGCGTCGCGCGACGCACCGCCGGGCCGCTGCCGCCCGACTGGCCCGTGGCGCCGGAAACGACGAGCGAGGCGGCATGGCGCGCGTGAGCCTCGTGCTGCTCGCGATCCTCGTCGCCTGCGCGGTGTCGCTCGTCACCTCGCGCCACCGGTCGCGCGAGCTCTTCGTCGACTTCGAACGCGAGCAGGCGCGCGCACGCGCCTACGAGGTCGAGTACGGGCAACTGCAGCTCGAGCAGTCGACCTGGTCGATGCCGGCGCGCGTCGAGAAGATCGCGCGCGAGCAGTTGCGCATGCAGGTGCCGCCGGCCGGCCGCGTCGAGGTCGTCGGGCTTCCCGCCGACGCGGGGAAGCCGCGATGAGCGCGGCGGTCCTTTCGCGGCGCCGCCCGGCCAAGGCCGCGGGCCCGTCGATCTCCGGCGGGCGCGCGGCGATCCTGTTCGGCGCGCTCGGGATCCTGTTCGCGTTGCTGGCGGGACGCTCGGTCTACCTGCAATGGGTCGACAACGCGTTCCTGCAGGAGCGCGGCGCAGCGCGCTACTCGCGCGCGCTCGAGGTGCCGGCGCATCGCGGCCGCATCGTCGACCGGAACGGGGAGCCGCTCGCGGTCTCGACGCCGGTGAAGTCGCTGTGGGCGTTTCCGGGCCAGCTCGAGATCGGCGCCGACGAGCTGGCGAAGCTCGCGCGCGTCCTCGACGTGAAGCCCGCGGCGCTGAAGGCGCGCATCGACGCGTCGGACGATTTCGCCTATCTCGCGAAGCTCGTGTCGCCCGAGGTCGCCGAGCGCGCGCTCGCGCTGCGCATCAAGGGACTGAACGAGGAGACCGCGTTCCGGCGCTACTACCCGGGCGGCGAGGTGACGAGCCACGTGCTGGGATTCACCGGCGACCACGACGCGGGACAGGAAGGCATCGAGCTCGCGCAGCAACCGTGGCTCGCCGGCGTGCCGGGCAGCCGGCGCGTGATCATCAACCGGCGCGGCGAGGCGGTCGAGGACGTCGCGTCGATCCGCGCTCCGCAGCAAGGTCGCGACATCGCGCTGTCGCTCGACTCGCGCCTCCAGTACCTCGCGTTCCGCGAGCTTCGCGCGGCGATCGAGGCGAACAAGGCGAAGGCCGGCGGGCTCGTGATCCTCGACGCGAAGACCGGCGAGATCCTGGCGCTCGCCAACTGGCCCGCGTACAACCCCAACGCGCGCGACCGCACGGCGCGCGACAGGATGCGCAATCGCGCGCTGACCGACGTGTTCGAGCCGGGCTCGACGCTGAAGCCGTTCGCGATCGCGGCGGCGCTCGATGCGGGAGCGGTGCGTCCGGACACGCTCGTGGCGACCGGCGGGGGGACGCTCTCGATCGGCGCGAACACGATCCACGACGCGCATCCGGCGGGAACGCTCACCGTCGAGCAGGTGATCCAGAAGTCGTCGAACGTCGGCGCGGCGAAGATCGCGCTGGGCCTGCCGGCGGAAACGCTTTGGCAGCAGCTCGCGGGCGCGGGATTCGGCGCGACGCCGAAGTCGGGATTCCCCGGCGAGGTGAGCGGACGGCTGCGCCCCGCGAAAACGTGGAAGCCGATCGAGCAGGCGACGATCAGCTACGGCCATGGCATCTCGGTCACCCTCGTGCAGCTCGCGCGCGCCTACTCGGTGTTCGCGACCGCCGGCGAATTGCTGCCGGTCACGCTGTTCAAGACCGACGTGCCGGTTGCGGGCCGCCTCGCGATGAAGCGCGAGACCGCGCTCGCGGTGCGCCGCATGCTCGAGATGGCCGTGCAGCCTGGCGGTACCGCGCCGCGCGCGCAGGTGTCGGGCTACCGCGTCGCCGGCAAGACCGGCACCGCGCACAAGCTCGAGGGCCACGGCTACGCGGCCAGCAAATACGTGAGCTCGTTCGTCGGCTTCGCGCCGGCGTCCGACCCGCGCCTGATCGTCGCGGTGATGCTCGACGAACCCTCGGCCGGCCAGTACTACGGCGGCACCGTCGCGGCGCCGGTGTTCTCGACGGTCATGGGCACCGCGCTGCGGATGCTGGGCGTGCCGACCGACGCGCCGGTCGACAACGTGATCCTGCCGCCGGAAGGCGCGGAGATCGGCGAGGAGACCTGATGGCCGAGCCCGCGTTCGATCCGCTGGCGCTGCTCGCGCGCATGGGCACGGCGCCGCGACGCGTGACGTCCGACAGCCGGAGCGTCGGGAACGGTGATGCGTTCGCCGCGTGGCCGGGGTCGCGCGTCGACGGACGCGCGTTCATCCCGGACGCGATCGCGCGCGGCGCAGGCTCGGTGCTGTGGGAGGCGCGAGGCTTCCACGGGGAAGCCGGATGGGCGGTGCCCAACGCCGGCGTCGAGCATCTCGCCGCCAAGCTCGGCTTCATCGCCGACGTCGTCTACGGCAGCCCCTCGCGCGACCTGTGGATGGTCGGCGTCACGGGCACCAACGGCAAGACGACGACCTCGCAGTGGATCGCGCAGGCGCTCGACGACGCGGGGCGCCGCTGCGGCGTGGTCGGGACGCTCGGGATCGGACTCGTCGGCGAACTCGCCCCGTCGCCCAACACGACGCCCGACGCAGCCGTGTTCCACGAGACGCTCGCGCGCTTTCGCGACGCGGGAGCGAAGGCGGTGTCGGTGGAGGTGAGCTCGATCGGCCTCGACCAGGGACGCGTGAACGGCGCGACGTTCGACATCGCGGTCTTCACCAACCTCACGCGCGATCACCTCGACTACCACGGCACGATGGCGGACTACGGCGCAGCGAAGTCGCGACTGTTTTCGTGGCCCGGGCTCGCGTGCTCGGTGATCAACGCCGACGATCCGTACGGGCAGCGGCTGATCGACGAGGTGCGCGGGCGCGGCGGGCGCGTGCTCACCTTCGGGCTCGCGAACGCCGAGATCGCGGCGACCGGCATCGCGATGGGGCCGCGCGGCTATTCGCTCGGCGTCTCGACGCCATGGGGCCGCGGCGCGGTCGAGACCGGCGTCGTCGGCGCGTTCAACGTGTCCAACCTGCTCGCGACGCTCGGCGCGCTCCTCGCGAGCGACGTCGGGTTCGGCGCGGCGCTCGACGCGCTCGCGCGGCTCGGCCCGCCGCCCGGGCGCATGGAGCGGCATGGGGGCGAAGGCAAGCCGCTCGTGGTGGTCGACTACGCGCACACGCCCGACGCACTCGAGAAAGTCCTCGCGGCGTTGCGGCCGGTCGTGATGGACGGGCGCGAGCTCGTCTGCGTGTTCGGCTGCGGCGGCGACCGCGACGCGGGCAAGCGCCCGGTGATGGGGCGCATCGCAGGCTCGCTGGCCGACCGCGTGATCGTCACCAACGACAATCCGCGCTACGAGGATCCGGCCGCGATCGCGGCGGCGGTCGCCAAGGGCATCGGCGAGTCGGGGCAGCGGCGCTGGCTCGTCGAGCTCGACCGCGCGGCGGCGATCCAGGCGGCCGTGCATGCGGCGCAGGTCGGCGACGTCGTGCTGGTCGCGGGCAAGGGGCACGAGGCGTACCAGGAAGCCGCGGGCGAGCGCCGGCCCTACGCCGATGCGCGGGCCGTCGAGGACGCGCTCGCCCGATGGAGCCGTGGATGATGGACCTCGCGACCGCCGCGGAGGCCGTGCATGGAAGCGTCGTGGGCGCGAACGTGCGCTTCGCGCGCGTGACGACCGATTCGCGCGCGGTCGAGCCGGGCGACCTCTTCGTGGCGCTCGCGGGCGAGCGCCACGATGGCCACGCGTTCGTCGCGAGCGCGTTCGGGCACGGCGCCGCCGCGGCGATCGTCGCGCGGAATCGCGGCGCGTTCCCGGGCCCCGTCGTCGCGGTGGCCGACCCGCTGGTCGCATTGGGACGGCTCTCCGCCGAATGGCGCGCGCGCTTCACGCTGTCGCTGGCGCTCGTCGTCGGCTCGAACGGCAAGACGACCGTCAAGGAGATGACGGCGTCGATCCTGCGCGCGGCGTTCGGCCTCGAGGCGACGCTCGCGACGTCGGGCAACTTCAACAATGCGATCGGGCTGCCGCTCACGCTGCTGCGGCTTCGCGCCGGCCATCGCGCTGCGGTCGTCGAGCTCGGCATGAACCACCGCGGGGAGACGCGCGAGCTCGCCGCGATCGCGCGCCCGACGATCGTCGCGGTCAACAACGCGCAGCGCGAGCACCAGGAGTTCATGGCGAGCATCGCGGAAGTCGCCGCCGAGCACGCCGATGCCGTCGCGTCGCTGCCGGTCGGCGGCATCGCGGTGCTCAACGCCGACGACGCGTCGTGCGCCTCGTGGCGCGCCGCAGCGGTGCGTGCGCACGCAAGCGTGACGACGTTCGCGCTGCATTCGCCCGCGGACGTCACTGCGACGGTCGAGCCCTCGGCGGCCGGAAGCGAGCTTGCATTGCGCACGCCGGCCGGTACGGCGCGCGCGCGGCTCTCGGCTCCCGGCGAGCCGATGGCGCGCAACGCGCTCGCCGCGACGGCGATCGCGCTGGCGGCCGGTGCCCCGCTCGACGCGGTCACGTGCGGACTCGAGGCGTTCCGGCCGGTCGCCGGGCGCCTCTCGACGATCCGCGCGAGTTCCGGCGCCATGGTGATCGACGACAGCTACAACGCGAATCCCGATTCGGTGCGCGCGGCGATCGACGTGCTCGCACGCGCGGAAGGACGTCGCTGGCTGGTGCTGGGCGACATGGGCGAGGTCGGCGCCGAGGGACCTGCATATCACCGCGAAGTCGGAGGTTACGCGCGCGAGCGCGGCATCGACCGGCTCGACGCGGTCGGCGCGCAAGTGCAGGAAGCCGTCGACGCGTTCGGCGCCAACGCCCGCCGGCACGACGATGTCGACGCGCTGATCGCCGCGGTCGTTCCCGAGGCGCGAGGGGGAACGACGATGCTCGTCAAGGGGTCGCGGTTCATGCGCATGGAGCGCGTCGTCGCCGCGCTGACGGGACGGCGGGACGGCGGGGGAGGCCACTAGATGCTGCTCTGGCTCGCCGAGGTGCTCGCGAAGGACGTCCGCGCGTTCAACGTGTTCGGCTACCTGACGCTGCGCGCGGTGCTCGCGTGCATGACGGCGCTCGTGATCTCGTTCGTCGTCGGGCCGCGGATGATCGCGTGGCTGACGCGCATGAAGATCGGCCAGGCGGTGCGCGACGACGGCCCGCGCACGCACCTCGCGAAGGCGGGCACGCCAACGATGGGCGGCGCGCTGATCATCGTCTCGATCGCGATCACGACGCTCCTGTGGGGCGACCTCGACAACCGCTTCGTCTGGGTCGTGCTGCTCGTGATGCTGGGCTTCGGCGCGATCGGGTGGATCGACGACTACCGCAAGGTCGTGTTCCGCAACCCGAAGGGGCTTTCCGCGCGCGCGAAGCTCGCGGGGCAGGCGGTGATCGGCCTCATCGCCGCCGTCTACCTCGCGTTCTCGGTGTCGGCGCCGGACAACCTGCAGACGACGAAGCTGATCGCGGGCTGGGTGCAGAGCGGATTCGCCGGCGCGCTGACGCCCAAGGCCGACCTGATCGTGCCGTTCTTCAAGACGGTCAGCTATCCGCTCGGCGCCTGGGGCTTCATCGTGCTCTCCTGGTTCGTGATCGTCGGAACGAGCAACGCAGTCAACCTGACCGACGGCCTCGACGGGCTCGCGATCATGCCGACGGTGATGGTCGGCGCGGCGCTCGGCATCTTCGCGTACGTGACCGGAAACGCGATCTTCGCGCGCTACCTGCAGTTCCCGTTCATCCCGGGCGCCGGCGAGCTCGCGGTGATCTGCGGCGCGATCGCGGGCGCGGGGCTGGGCTTCCTCTGGTTCAACGCGTACCCGGCCGAAGTGTTCATGGGCGATGTCGGCGCGCTGTCGCTCGGTGCGGGCCTCGGCGCGATCGCCGTGATCGTCCGCCAGGAAATCGTCCTCTTCATCATGGGCGGCGTGTTCGTCGTCGAGACGCTGTCGGTGATCGTGCAGGTCGCGTCGTTCAAGCTCACCGGCAAGCGCGTGTTCCGGATGGCGCCGATCC
>JBDTNO010000128.1:0-10021 GCA_039933715.1 Betaproteobacteria bacterium | reverse complement strand
ACGCCATCGGAATGCCGAACGAGAACGCGATGCCGAGGAACGCCTGCGGCAGCGCGAAGAATCGCTTGAAGAACGGATAGGCGACGGCGATCGCCAGAGCGGCCACCGACAGCAGCAGCGTCTTGCGGTTGGTGAACAGCACCAGCACGAGCGCCGCGGCGGCGAGCGCCGCGCCGACGGCGAGCGCCTCGCGCGGCGAGACCTCGCCGGTCACGAGCGGCCGCCCGCGCGTGCGCTCCACGTGCGCGTCGTAGTCGCGGTCCGCCCAGTCGTTGAACGCGCAGCCCGCCGATCGCATCAGCACGGTGCCGAGCGTGAAGATCAGCACCAGCGAGAGCGGCGGCGTGCCGCGCGCCGCGATCCACAACGCGGTGAGCGTCGGCCACAACAGCAGCAGGATGCCGATCGGCTTGTCGAGGCGGACGAGCCGCTCCCAGGCGTCGAGGCGCTGGGTGAGCGTGCGCGGCGCGACGCGCGGGACTCCGGCGGACATGCGCGACGTCAGATCCCGAGCGCCATCTGGCGGTGCGGATCGCGCGGCGCGGCACCCTCGAGCATCGCCTGCAGCGTCGGGTAGCGGAGCTTGACGCGAAGCTCGCGCTTCATCCGGACGTTCGACAGTCGCCGCGACTCGCTCATGAACGACAGCGCCATCGGCGCGATGCGCGCCTCGGCCTCGTCCCGTCCGATGCGCGGCGGGCGCGGCAGCCGGTGCGCGTCGGCGACCGCGTCGAACCACTGGCCCATCCTGAGCTCGGCGTCGTCGGTCGCGTGGTAGGCGCGGTTCGCGCGCCCGCGGAACAGCGCGGCGACCGCGGCGCGCGCGAGGTCGTCGGCATGGATGTGGTTCGTGTAGACGTCGTCCTCGGCCACGAGGACCGGCGTCCGCTGGCGCAGGCGCTCGAGCGGCAGGCGCGTCGGCGCGTAGATGCCGGGCGCGCGGAGGATCGCGAGCGACACGCCGTTGCGCGCCGCCCACGCGCGCAACCGGTCCTCCGCATCGACGCGGCGCCGCGCGCGCGGCGTCTCCGCGCGACGCGGCCGCGTCTCGTCGATGCGCGCGCCCGCGCAGTCGCCGTAGACGCCCGACGTCGAAACGTAGACGAAGCGCCGTGGTATCCTGCGCGCCTCCGACAGCGCCGCCACGAGCCGACCCGTGCGCGGATCGCCGCGGCCCTCCGCGGGCGGCGGCGCGAAGTGCAGGACGGCGTGGGGCGCGAGGCGCAGGCGCTGGAGCGTGCGCAGGTCGTCGAGATCGCCGACGATCGGAACGACGCCGTTCGCGCGAAGCTTCGCGATGTCGTCGGCGCGCCGCGTAAGGCCGAACAGGCGCGCGCGGCCGGCGAGGACGCGCGCCGTGCGCATCGCGACGTCACCGCAACCCACGAGAAGGATTCGGATCATGCGCGAAGCCGGTGCGTCGCGCGAGCGCCGGACGCGTGCGGCCCGGTGCGCGAACCCACGATCGACATGACATTCGAGGTTACCATAAAGCCCGGCGAGCACGCCTTCGCGTGCGCCGCCGACGAAACGGTGCTCGAGGCGGCGATGAAGGCCGATCTCCTGCTGCCGTACGGATGCCGCAACGGCGCCTGCGGCACCTGCAAGGGCAAGGTGCTGTCGGGCCGCGTCGACTACGGCCCGCACCAGCCTTCGACGCTCACCGACGACGAGAAGCGCAAGGGCCTCGCGCTCTTCTGCTGCGCGAGGCCGCTCACCGACCTCGCGATCGAGGTGCGCGAGGTTCGTCGCGGCGGCGACATCCCGATCAAGCGGCTGCCCTGCCGTGTCGAGTCGATCGTCAGGGCCGCGGCCGACGTCGCGATCGTGAAGATCAAGCTGCCCGCGAACGAGCGGATGCAATACCTGGCGGGCCAGTACATCGACTTCCTGCTGAAGGATGGGCGCCGGCGCAGCTTCTCGATGGCGAACGCGCCGCACGACGACGCGCTGATCGAGCTGCACGTGCGCCACGTGCCCGGGGGCTTCTTCACCGACCAGCTCTTCACGCAATACCAGGGGCGCGAGATCCTGCGGCTCGAGGGACCGCTCGGCTCGTTCTTCCTGCGCGAGGAGACCGACAAGCCGATGATCTTCGTCGCCGGCGGCACCGGCTTCGCGCCGATCAAGGCGATGATCGAGCACGCGCTCCATCACGAGATCGACCGCCCGATGGTCCTGTACTGGGGCGCACGCTCGCTCAAGGACCTCTACCTGCCCGAGCTTCCCGGCCGCTGGCAGCAGGAGCATCCGCTGTTCACGTTCATCCCGGTGCTCTCCGACCCGCTCCCGTCCGACGCATGGCCCGGACGGACCGGGCTCGTGCACCGCGCGGTGATGGACGATTTCCGCGACCTCTCGGGTTACCAGGTCTACGCATGCGGCGCGCCGCCGATGATCGACGCGGCGCGACGCGACTTCACGGCGGAGCGCACCCTCCCCGAGAATGAGTTCTTCGCCGACAGCTTCACCTACGCGGCCGAGTCGGAAGCGCGACGCTAGCGCCGCGAAGGACTCCGGCGCCGGTCACCGTGCCCGACGCCGGACCGGTTCGCTAGGAACGCAGAGCGTCCCTAGACGAGCCGGTCGACCAATTCCTCCGCCGAGCGCCAGTCGGTGCCGCACACGAAGCGCGGCAGCAGGAACGGCGAATCGTCGATCGTCGCGAGCCGCGGCTCGGTCGTGAACGCCGCGATGCAAATGTCGCGCCCAACCGACGGCAGGTAGTCGCGCGCGAGGAACACGTTGTGGTGGCCGTACGGGTACGCGAAGAACGGTGACGCGCGACCGCCGGTCGCGGCGGTCAGGTAGCGCGCGGCGCGGCGCACCTGCGAGTCGGCGTCCGGCAGCGTCATCACCTGCGTGAAGTCGCCGCGTGCATCGAGAGAATGTGCGACTGAGGGTAGCGCGGGGTGCAGGTGGTCCCAGCTGTGGTTGGCGATGCCGATGAGCCCCGTATCGAGCGCCTCGGACCACCACGCCTCGCCCATCGATCCCGGCGCTAGCCATGTGTAGCGCGGATCCGCGCTCGACTCCCTCGCATGGCGTGCCTCAGGCGAGGCAATCACGAAGCTCGTCGCGTGCAGCGTCGGCTGCGCCTCGGGACGGCGCGCGACAAACGCGCGCATCACGTTGGCGAAGCCGATCTGCAATCCGTGCTTCGGATGAACCACGTCGTCGACGTCGTACACGGGCCCATCGTCGAACGTAATCGCGCACAGGTGCGCGGCCGTCCCGTGCCGCTGCTGCCGCACGATCTCGTCGAGCGGCACGATGCGCCATCCCGCGTCGGTCAGCGCGTCGAGGTCGCGCGCGAACGCCACGTGGTCGTTGGCGTCGTAGCCGGGGCCGACGACGTGGTGCGAATGGTAGGTGAGGATCGCGAGCGGCATCAGGCAGGCGCGAGCCCCGGCTCGCCCAGCTCGGTGAGCGCGAGCTTGAGCGCCGCGGCGAGCTGCGCGCTCGCCTCGTCGGCGCGCCCGAGCCGCAGCAACAGGCTGCCGAGCATCACGCGCGTGCGCCAGTGGTCGTCGACCGCGAGGCTCGCTTCGTAGTACGACTGCGCCTTGCCCCAGAGGCCGGCGCGCTCGCACACGCGTCCGAGCGTGCGCAGCAGCACGGCGTCGTCGCGATGCCCGGCGAGCCATCGCTCCGCCGTTTCGAGCTGGCGGGTCGGATCGGAAGGCCGGCACTCGCCGAACAGCGCGACGAGCGCGGGATACCATTCGCGCTCGAGGCTTCGCGCGAGGATCTCGACCGCCTCGCGGTCGCCGCCGAGCCGCGCGAACGCGGACGCGGCCGCGAGCGCCACCTTCGGATGGGTGCGATCGCCTTCCGGAATGCGGCCCCACGCGTCGCGCAGCCCCGCCGCGTCGTGGGCGACGCCTTCGATCGTCTCCGCCTGTGCGCCCGCGCGCACCATCGCACCCTGGTCCGCGTCGTACACGTTGCGCCGCACGAGCTGGTCGACGACCGCCGGCACTTCGGCGGGCCGTCCTGCCGCGTTGAGCGCGCGCAGCGACAGGCGCAGCGCCGCCGTGTGCGAGCCCGCTTCGCGCCGCAGCTCGTCGAGCCGCGCGAGCGCCTCGCCCGACTGCCCCTGCTCGAGCGCGAGCTCGGCCTCGAGCATCAGCCGCGGCACCGCGAGGCTCGCGACGCGCGCGTCGTTCCGCGCGAGGAAGCCCGCCGCCGCGTCGAAATCGCGCATGTCGAGCGCGGCGCGCGCGCCGATGAGGGCGGGGAGACCTCCCGAGCGAGGCACCGCCAGCGCCTCGCCGGCGAGCTCGCGCGCGCGGCCGTAGCGTCCCTCGAGCAGCGCGACGAGCGCGGCGTCCTGCTGCGCGCGCTCGCGCTCGACCTGCTGGCGTGCGCGATGCGCCTGCACTTCGCGCGGCATCGCGGCGATGCGCGCCGCAAGCCGCAGCAGGCCGTACAGCGCGACGAACGCCGCGAACGTCGCGAGCGCGAACACGAAGAACGACATCTCGACGCGCATCGGCGGAAGCACGAACTGCGCGTAGCCGGCATGGGTGCGCGCGAGCAGCGCGAACGCGACCGCCAGCGCGGCGATCAGCAGGAAGGCCGCGAGAACCCGCATCGGGCGTCAGGCGCGAGCGCGCATCGTCTTGGCAGTCACGGCCGGCCGCGCGGCGCTTCGGCGCGCGCGTCCTGCGCGCTCCGCAGCGCCCGCGCGGCATCGAGGCTCCGAGTCAGCTCCGGCACCTCGGTGGGCATCGTCGCCGACGTCATCGTGCCGAGCGACGCCAGCACCGTCGCCACCGGTCTCGCGCGGATGTCGAAATACCGGCGCAACCATGCATCCGCCGCCCTGACGTCGGCGCGGAAGGCGGGCTCGTTGCGCGCGATCAGCGACAGCCGCGCCGACAGGAGCCGTAGCCGCAGGTTCTCGCGCAGATAGTATTGCTGCGACGGCGCGACGAGCGGCGCCGCCGGCCGCTCGCTCACGTCGATGCGCACGAGGCCGCGCAGCTCGGCCCACAATTCGCGCACCGTGCGGGACCAGGTCGGCTCCGCTTCGAGCGGCGGAGCGGTCACGGGCGCCGGAAGCCGCTCGTCGCGCGCCAGCGGCATCGTGTCGATCGCCGCGATCGCCGCGTCGAGCTTGCCGGCGAGCCCCGCGGTGTCAATGTAGGGCACCGCCTTCAGCTTCTCCATGTCGGCGGCGATCGCGCGGCGCAGCGGCGCGAACTTCGGCCGGTCGAGTCGAGCGAGCTTCGCGTCGGCGAGCTGTAGCGCGGCGATCGCCGCAGGAACGTTCGCGGCGATCGCGAGCTGCTGACTCGCGAGCGCGAGAACCTGCTCGACCTCGACGACCGCGAGCTCGTCGCGCGACGGCGCGAGATCGCGGTAGAGGGTCTCGAGCGCAGCCTGCTGCGATTGCGATTCGGCAATCCGCGTCTCGAGCAGCGCGAGCTTGGCCTGCGCTTCGCGCAGCGCGCCGGCCATGTCGGAGTCGCGAGCCTGCGCTTGCGCGGTCGCCGCATCGAACGCGCCAAGGCGCGCGGCGACCTCGCTTCGGAGATCCGCGAGCCCGCGCGTCGCGTCGACCCATGCGACGAGGCCGAGCACCGCGAGCAGCGCGAGGGTGCCGGCGACAACCACGCCGGCGCGAGGGCGCAACGAGGGGCTCTCCGGCGGCAAGTCCGCTGGGCGGACGCGAGAATCGGCGTCCGATCGTCCGGCTCGGTCGGAAGGCAAGGCCACAGCGACGATTCTAGCAGCGCGCTCGCGGGGGCCCGGCCGCGAAGCGAGCCCGGCAGGCGCCGCGGCGGCCCTCGCGCGGATCGACTACAATCCGGCCTCGCGTGCCGACCCCGGTGCGCCCTCTTCTCCCCGTGAACGGCCTCACGTTGCTCGCGCTGATCGCCCTGGCGCTCGGCATCGTGTTCGCGTACCGCGCGGGCCGGATCTCCGGCCGCCGCGAAGCGCGGGCGGCCGATCCCGCGCCCTTCTCGCGCACGGCGCTCGAGCAAGCGCGCAACGATTCTGCGCCCGCCGCGACGACTCCACCGGCGACGACCGCGACGACCGCGACGACCGCGACGACCGCGACCACGATGCAGGTGGCGGACGATGCGATCGCACGCGAGCGATTCCGCCTGGTGGTCGCGTACGAGGCGGAATCGGCGCGCCTGCGCGGCGCGCTCGGCGATGCGGCAGCCGAGCGCTACGAAGCCGCGGAGTTCGCCGCGGATCGGCGGGCGCTGCTCGACGCCGTCGCGACGGCGCGGACGGAAACCGCGCGCTTCCGCCAGCTCGTCGTCGATTTCGAGACCAACGCACCGCTCACGCTACTCGGCGGGCCCGGGTCGCCCGACGATCTCAAGCTGATCGTCGGCGTTGGCCCGATGCTCGAGCGCATGCTGCACCAGCTCGGTGTCGCGACGTACCGGCAGATCGCGCACTGGTCCGAGCGCGACATCGACGAATACGATGCGAAGCTGCCCGAGTTCCCCGGACGGATCCGCCGCGACGGCTGGGTCGTGCAGGCGCGCGCGCTGCACCAGGGCAAATACGGCGAGCGGGCGTGACGCGGCCGGTCGACGCGAGCCAGGCGGCGACGCACGCGCTGTCGCATGCGTATCTGCCGATGGCGATCCTCGCGCTCATCTGGGGCTGCAACTGGCCGGTGCTGAAGCTCGGCGTCGCGGAATTGCCGCCGCTCACGTTCCGCTCGCTCACGCTTCCGTTCGCGGCGCTCGGCATGCTCGCGGTCGCGCGCGCCTCCGGCGAATCGATCGCGATCCCGCGCGCATGGTGGCCGCGCCTCGCCGCGCTGGCGTTCTTCAACATCGCCGGCTGGAACGGGCTCGTGCTGTTCGGCGTCCAGCAGCTTCCGGCCGGGCGCAGCGCGATCCTCGCCTACACGATGCCGGTGTGGGCGACGCTCGTCGCGATGCTGGTGCTGCACGAGCCGCTCGGCCGCCGCAAGTCGATCGGCCTCTTGCTCGGCATGGTCGGCATGGCGCTCCTGCTCGGCGAGGACTTCGCGCTGATCCAGCGCAGTCCGTTCGGCGCCGCGATGATCATCGGCGCGGCGATCCTGTGGTCGATCGGCACGGTGCTCCTGCGCAAGTGGAAGCCGCCGATCCCGCAGAACACGCTCTCCGGCTGGATGATGCTGGCGGGCTGGCTGCCGCTCGCGATCGCCGCGCCGTTCTTCGACGACGTCGGCCTCGCGCGGCTCGCGCACGTCTCGTGGCTCGCGTGGTTCGCGCTCGGCTACAACGTGTTCCTCGCCGGCACGCTCGCGCACTGGGCGTGGTTCACGCTCGCGCGAACGCTGCCGGTGGCGGTGTCGGGGCTTTCGTCGCTGCCGGTGCCGGTCGTCGGCGTGTTCGCCGGCATGGTCGTGCTGGGCGAGCGGCCCGGGACGGCCGAGTGGCTCGCGCTCGCGTTCGTGATCGCGTCGCTCGGCGCGGTGCTGTGGCCATCGCGATCCGGCGCCAAGACGGTGCCGGTGCCTCCGGCGGATTGATCGTCGCGGCACAGGGGGCATCGGTCGTGCAGGCCGACGCGAACGACAGGCGTTTCCTTCACCCGCGGATGGCGTTGCGTCAACCCGTTGCCGCGTCGATGATCGCGTAATCGCGCGCCAGGTCGACCGGTGCGCCGCTGCGCGCCGACTCGTGGATCGCCAGCGTCGCGGCGAGCGTGCGCGTGCCCTCGACGCCCGACGCGAGCGGCACTTCGCGGCCCTCGATCACCGCGCGCAGGTGCCGTAGCTGCTCGATGTACGGATCGCGGTCGAACGTCTTCACCGTCTCGACCGCGAGCGCCTGATCCCAGCCGACCTTCGCGGGATCGCGCGACGACCACAAGCGCAAGTTCGGGAATTCGAGCGCGCCCTTGGTGCCCATCAGCCGGTAGGCGTTCTCGCCGGTATAGCGGAAGGCCGGGTTCTCGCCCAGCCCCTGCTCGATCGTCCACGGGCTGACCGCGGCATCGGTGCATAGGATCGTGCCGAGCGCGCCGTTCGCGAAGCGCAGCATCACAGCGGCGCTATCCTCGACCTCGAAGCCGCGCATCGCACGGCTCGCGAGGCCCGACACGCTCGCGATCTCGCCGCCCAGGAAGCGCAGCATGTCGATCTCGTGGATCAGGTTGATCAGGACGGGTCCGCCGCCCGCTGTCCTGCGCCAGGTCGCGTCGAAATACGCGTCGGGCTTGCGCGCCGCCCACAGCACGGTCGCCGCGACCAGCTTTCCGAGCCTTCCGTCGGCGACGATGCGCCGCGCCTCGCCCGCCTGCGCGTGGTAGCGGCGATGATGGCCGACGAGGACGTGCACGTTCGCGCGCTTGGCCTCGCGCAGCAGCTCGCATGCATCCGCGATCGTGTCGGCGATCGGCTTCTCGACGATCATGTGCACGCCGGCGCGCGCGAAGTCGATCCCCATCGCCACGTGCAGCCGGTTGGGCGTCGCGATCACGACCGCATCGGGCCTCGTGGCGGCGAGAAGCTCACGATGCGAGGCGAAATACGGCGCGGGCAGCGACGCGATGAACGGATCGCTCGCCGGCAGCGTGTCGGCGACGCCGACGAGCTCGGCGTCCGGCGACGCGAGCGCGGTCGCGATGTGGCGCCGGCCGATCATGCCGGCGCCGACGACGCCGATGCGGAGGCTGGACATAGGTGAGGCGATCGGGGAGAAGAAAGGCGGCGGTCGGCGGTGCGCGGCCGCGGTTCAGTGGGTGCGACGCATGGCGCCGCGGACGATTCTTAAGTCATTAATCATCCGACCGCGGTGAGCCGGCCGATCGTCGTCGTCGTCCCACCGCGCACCACCGACCACCGACCACCGACTTCCCACCGTCGTCCTATTTCTTTCCTTGCAACTCCGCAATGAGCGTCAGCAGCGGCTTGCCCGCGAACCACGCGTCGAGGTTCGCCTTGCACAGGTCGCCCATCGCCTTGCGCGTCTCGTGCGTCGCGCTTCCCACGTGCGGCAGCAGCACCACGTTTTCCATGGCGAGCAGCGGCTTCGGCACGTGCGGCTCGTCGGCGAATACGTCTAGGCCCGCGGCCTTGATCGTGCCGCTCTCGAGCGCCTCGACGAGCGCCGGCTCGTCGATGATCGAGCCGCGCGCGATGTTGACGATCGTGCCCTTCTTGCCGAGCGCGGCCAGCACGTCCGCGTTCACGAGGTTCCGCGTTGCCGGCCCGCCGGGGCACGCGACGATCAGGAAGTCGGATTCGGCGGCGAGCGCCTTCAGGTCGGGCACGAACCGGTAGTGCACGCCCGGCTGCGCCTTGCGGCCCGTGTACGCGATCTTCATGCCCATCGCCTCGAGTCGGCGCGCGATCGCCTTGCCGATGCGGCCGAGGCCGAAGATCCCGGCCGTACGGCCGCCGAGCCTGGTCGTGAGCTCGGGCCCTTTCTTCTCCCACTCGCCCGCGCGCACGAAGCGCTCGGCCTTCGCGAACCCGCGGCCGGTCATCAGCACCAGCCCCACCGCGACATCAGCGACGTCGTCGGTCAGCACGTCCGGCGTGTTGGTGACCTTGATGCCGCGCTTGCGGCAGTACTCGATCGGCACGCCGTCGTACCCGACGCCGAACACCGAGATGATCTCGAGCTTCGGCAACTGCTCGAGGAGCTCGGCCGGCGTCACCGTGCCGCCGCCCTGAACCAGGCCGCGGATGCGCGGCGCCTCGGCCGCCAGCAACTGCGCCTTTTGCGCCGACTGGTGGTAATCATGACATCGGAAGTCATGCTTCAGCGGCTCGTACAGGAACGGCGGCAGCGGAGCGGTGACGAGCACATCCGGAGCGGACATCGGTTCGTTTCCTTCGCGTTCAGTCGGTGTCGTGTGTCGTTCGGGCGAGCGCCCATTCTAGCAATCCGGCGATGAGGCCGGCGTCGCCGCCTGGGGTGAGCCGCGCATCGAGCCCGTACGCGAGCGCATGCTCGGCGATGCGCGCGTGCGGCACGAAGGCGGGAAGTCGCGTGAGTGCCGCGCGGCCCGCGTCGCCGGCCGCGCGCATCAGGTTGTCGATGCC
>JBDTNO010000127.1:0-10051 GCA_039933715.1 Betaproteobacteria bacterium | reverse complement strand
GCAGGGTACGAACGACCGCACGCTGGCCCTGCTGCGGCCTTCGCCGCACGCGATCAGGCCCGCCGTTCGCAGCACGGCGCTCCGGATCGCGTGCTGGGCGGGGGGTGTCGCGCTGTGGATCTTCCTCGCGTTCGCCGCCGGTGCTGCGTCCACGATGATGGCGCCCGAGTCGGCGAGCCGCGCCGATCGGTCCGATCGCGCCGATCGAAGCGCCACGTCATCTCTGTTGCGCCGCCTCAAGCCCAGCACGGCCACGCCATCGCGCGCGTCGCTCGCTCCGGTCCAGGTCCAGTCCCGCGCGCGCTCCAAGGCGCTCGATGCGACCGACGTCTACCGGTTCTTCAACCGCTGGACCGGCGTGCACTTCTACACGGCGAACGCGGACGAGCGCGCGTTCATCCTCGCGACCTGGCCGCAGTTCGCCGACGAAGGCGCGGTATGGCGCGCATTGCGCACGCCCGCCGCCGACACGGTGCCGGTCTGGCGCTTCTTCAACCGCGACACCGGCGCGCATTTCTATACGACCGACCCGTCCGAGCGCCAGCGCATCCTCGTCACCTGGCCGCAGTTCGCAGACGAGGGCGCCGCGTTCCACGCTTACCAGGCCGACGCGGTCGACCGGATGCCTGTGCACCGGTTCTACAACACCCAGACGCGCACGCACTTCTACACGGCCGACAGCGGTGAGAAGGATTTCGTCGTGCGCTCGTTCCCCGCGTTCGCGTACGAAGGCGTCGCGTACTACGCGCTGGCCCTTCCGCTTGGCCTCGGGGCGCTCGATAGGCGCGACGCGTTCCGCCTCGTCGACCAGGCGACGTTCGGCCCGACGGTGACCGAGGTCGACCGTGCCGTCACGATGGGCGCCGCGGCATGGGTCGACGATCAACTCGCGAAGGCGGCATCCGGCTACCCGAAGCCCGAGTTCTTCTACGAGTCGCTCGACGAGAGCGAAGGGTGCAAGTTCAGCGCCGCGCGCGACACGCCGATCTACCGCTGCGCCGAGGACCAGCTGACGCTGTTCAAGCTGCGCTCGCGGTTCTTCACCAGTGCGCTCTTTGGACCCGACCAGCTGCGCCAGCGTGTGGCGTGGGCGCTGTCGCAGATCTTCGTCGTGTCCGGCATGAAGGACCCGGACATGGAGACCGCGTACGTGCAGGCGCGCTGGCACCAGATGCTCGCCGACCAGGCGTTCGGCAACTTCGAGGGGCTGCTCTATTCGGTGACGCTCTCGCCGGCGATGGGGCATTACCTCGACATGGTCGACAACGCGAAGGCCGACCCCGAGGAAGGCACCGAGCCCAACGAGAACTTCGCGCGAGAGCTCCTGCAGCTCTTCTCGATCGGCACGATCGAGCTGAAGCGCGACGGAACGCCGCTGCTCGACGCGCAATCGCAGCCGGTGCTCACGTACGGCCAGCCCGAGGTCAAGGCGTTCGCGCGGGCGCTGACCGGATGGACTTACCCGCCGTATCCGGGGACGCCGCCGAAGGCGCTGAAGCACGAGGAGGACCAGCGCTATTACGGCACGGCGATGGTCGCCGATCCGACGCGGCACGACGGAGGCGGGAAGCGCGTGCTGCGCGGCATCGAGCTGCCACCGGGCCAATCGCCCGACGGCGACGTGCGCGCCGCGCTGCGCAATGTGTTCCTGCATCCGAACGTCGGGCCGTTCATCGGGCGCCAGCTGATCCGCCACCTGGTGACCGGCACGCCGACTCCGGCCTACGTCGATCGCGTCGCCGCGGTGTTCGAGGACGACGGCGCCGGGATGCGCGGCAACCTGAAGGCGGTCGTGCGCGCGATCCTGCTCGACCCGGAGGCGCGCACCGCCGACGACGCGAACATCCGCTATGGGCGCTTCCGCGAGCCTGCCCTTTACGTGACGGCGCTGCTGCGCGGCATCGGCGCCGCGAGCGACGGCATCTTCCTCGACGAGGTGACCAAGGCGATGGGGCAGAACGTGTTCTACGCGCCGTCGGTGTTCAACTACTTCCCGGCCGAGTACCGGATCCCGGGCACCGACGTGGTGGCGCCGCCGATGGGCGCGCACAACACGAACACGGTGCTCGCGCGCAGCAACTTCGTGTTCGCGATGCTGTGGGAAGGCGGCATCGACCGCGACGACGAGATCGCGACGTCGATCGGAACCAAGCTCGCGTTGCAGCCGTGGATCGCGCTCGCCGCCGATTCGCGCAAGCTCCTCGCGGTGATCGACGAGCGCTTCTACGGCGGCGCGATGCCGTTCGGCGTCAAGAGCGCGATCTACGACGCGCTCCTGCAGATCGAGAGCGCGAACGAGCGCGCGCGCACGGCGCTGTTCCTCGCGACGACCGCGTTCCAGTTCCAGGTGAGCCGATGAGCGACGTCGACAAGCTGCGGCGCCGGCTGCTGCTGACCGCGGGCGGGCTCACCGCGTCCGGACTGGTGCCGCGGCTGTCGGGATTCGCGCTCCCGCAAGCGGCCGCGCAAGTCCCGCCCGACTATCGCGCGCTCGTCTGCGTCTTCCTCTACGGCGGCGCCGACAGCAATGACATGGTCGTGCCGCTCGACGACTACGGCCCGTACGGCGCGGTCCGCGGCCGCACGAACATGGGCCTCGACCAGGGCGAGCTCGTGCCGATCACGCCGACCTCGCCGGGGCGGCGCTTCGGCCTCCATCCGGAGCTGAGCAACCTCGCGCCGCTCTTCGCCGCGAAGAAGCTCGCGGTCGTCTGCAACACGGGCACGCTGGTCCAGCCGCTCACGCGCGCGACCTACCGTTCCGGCGGGCGCACGCCGCGCAACCTCTTCTCGCACTCGGACCAGCAGCTTCAATGGCAGGGACTCGTGCCGGGGGCGCTCCTGAACACCGGCTGGGGAGGCAGGGTCGCCGATCGCACGGCGGCCGGCAACCCGGTCCTCGCGATCCCCGGCGTCATCTCGCTCGACGGCGACGCGCTGTTCACGATCGGCGAGACGACGGTTCCGCTCGCGCTGCCCGGAGACGGCGGGAACGGTCTCGCCGGCGATCCCGACACGCCGGCGGGACGACTGCGCCTCGACACGATGCGCAAGCTGCTGGCAGTCGAGCGCGAGAACCTGATCGTCGCGAAGGCGGCCGACACGATGGATCTCGCGTTGCGCAGCGCCGAGACCGTCAACCACGCGATCAACGCGGACCTGCCCGCGGTCGACGCCGCGTTCAATGGCGTGTACTCGGGCCTCGCCGACCAGCTCCGCCGCGTGGCCACGCTGATCGCCGGGCGCGACGCGCTCGGCGTGCGGCGCCACCTGTTCTTCACCGCCATGGGCGGCTACGACACGCACGCGAGCCAGCGGAGCGAGCTCGGCCGCCGCCTCGACGAGCTCGGTCCGGCGCTCGCCGCGTTCCAGCGCGCGCTCGACGCGCTCGGCGTCGCCGCGCAGGTGACGACGTTCACTTTATCCGACTTCAATCGCACGTTCCGGGTCAACGCGAACGACGGCACCGACCACGCCTGGGGCGGTCACCAATTCGTGATGGGCGGCGCGGTCAAGGGCGGAACATTCTACGGAACGTTCCCGACGCTCGCGATCGCCGGCCCAGACGACGCGGGCGACGAGGGCCAGTGGATCCCGACGACTTCGCTCGACCAGTACGGCGCGACGCTGTCGCGCTGGTTCGGCGTGCCCGCGGCCGAGCTGCCCTCGGTGTTCCCGAATCTCCCGGCGTTCGCTACGCAGGACCTGGGCTTCCTCGCCTGACCGGCACCGGCCGCGGCGGCGCTCGCTGCGAGCACGATGGGCGCGAGCGGGGGGACCCCCGCCGTGCGCTACAAAACGCGTCCGCTGGAATTCCTCCGTCATATTCCTTGCCCTTGCGCGCTCGGATCGCCGGCCTGGACGTCGTTGGGCTGTGGCTCACAGCATCGGCGCGCGACGAACTCGCCTTTTCCCAAGGCGGCGGATCATTCACCCGTCATGAAGCGGCATCTTGCGCCGAAGTCCCGCGTGCGGACAATCGTCGCGAATACAATTATATCAGTGAGTTGTATTCATATCTTCGCGTGCTGGAGGCAAAAACTGTCTCTCCGGGCCGTACTGTCGTCAGAAACAGACGAACGGGGCTTGATCTCAAAGTTATGCCGATGGAATAATGACCGCAGGGCCGCCGCGGGGATCGACGGCCCTTCGGTGGTTCAACGGCAGGGGAGGTCGGAGCGATGCAAGCAACCCATCGAGTCACGCGTGCCGGTCGCTCGTTTGCGATCCGCTGCATGCTGTTCGCGGCATTCGCGCTCGCCGCCTTCGCAGGTGTCGCCGAGGCGCAGTTGCCCTCGCCGGTGTTCCGGTTCTACAACACGCAGACCGGCACGCACTTCTACACGATCAACCAGGCGGAGCGCGACCTCGTCCTCGTGCGCTACCCGCAGTTCGCGTACGAGGGGCCCGCGTACTTCGCGTACCCGCAGCCCCGCGCCGACAACCTTCCGGTCTACCGGTTCTACAACACGTCGACCGGGACGCACTTCTACACGCAGTCCGAGGCCGAGAAAGAATTCGTCCTCGCGAGCTTCCCGGTGTTCGCGTTCGAGGGCCCCGCGTACTACGCGCCGGCTGCCGCTGGCGCGGGACGCACCCCGCTGTTCCGCTTCTACAACACGCATACCGGCGCGCACTTCTTCACGACCAATGGCGCCGAGCGCGACATGGTGCTGCAGAAGTGGCCGTTCTTCGCGTTCGAGGGCACCGCGTACCAGGTCTACCCGACCGGCGCCGGCGCCGGCGGCAACAGCCTGCCGATCGCCAAGCTGACGGTCTCGCCATCGACCGTCGTGGCGGTCCCTGCGATCGTTTCGCTGGTCGTCGATGCAAGCGACGCAGACGGTATCGTGTCGCGCGTCGAGTACTTCCTTGGCGCCGACAAGATCGGGGAGACGGTCCTCGCGCCGCACCAGATGAACTACGCGCTGCTGGCGGCGGGCAACTACGCATTCCGCGCGGTCGCGTTCGACAACCAGGGCGCGCCCGGCTCGTCGGCGACCATCAACCTCGCGGCCGGCACGATGCAGACCAACATCGCGCCCAAGGTGTCGCTGACGGCGACGCCGGCTTCGATGAGCACCGGCGGCCCGGTCACGCTCACCGCGGTCGCGAGCGACGACGACGGCACGATCGCCAGCGTCAAGTTCTACGAGGGCAACACGGTGATCGCGACGGTCGCCTCGGCGCCGTACACGACCACCTACACGACGACGGCGGCGAAGATCTATCGGTTCCGCGCCGTCGCCACCGACAACCTCGGCCTGTCGACGACGTCGCCCGAGTTCGGCGTCAACGTCGGCGCGCTGATCAACATCGCGCCCAAGGTCGCGCTGAGCGTCTCACCAGGATCGCTCGCGGCGCCGGGCCTCGTCACGCTCAACGCGACGGCCTCGGACGACGACGGCACGATCGCGCGCGTCTCGTTCTACGCGAACGGCACCAAGATCCTGGACGTAGCTGCGCCGCCTTACACAACGTCGTACAACGCGACGTCGAATGCGATCTACAAGTTCACCGCCATCGCGACCGACGACAAGGGCCTCTCGACTTCGACGGCGGACGTCAACGTGTCGGTCGGACAGACCACCAACCTCGCGCCGAAGGTCGCACTCGCGGTATCGCAGACCCAGGTCGCGTTCCCGGGCACCGTGACGATGACGGCGACGGCGAGCGACGACGACGGCACGATCGCGCGCGTCCGTTTCTACCAGAACGGCGCGCTGCGCTCGGACGTCACGACGGCGCCCTACACGTTCAGCTACACGACGACGGTCCCGGGCATCTTCAAGTTCAAGGCGATTGCGATCGACAACAAGAACGCGTCGACGTCGACTGCCGAGATCGACGTGACGTCGGGCAACGCGCAGCAGCTCAACAAGAAGCCTTCGGTGTCGCTGTCGCTGTCGACCACGCTCGTGATGGCGCCGGCGACCGTCAACCTCTCGGTCAGCGCGTCGGACACCGACGGGACGATCCAGAAGGTGCAGTTCTACCGCAACGGCGCGAAGATCGGCGAGAAGCTCGCGTCGCCGTTCACGCTCACCGACACGATCGCTTCCAACGGCCAGGTCGCCTACCACGCCGACGCGATCGACAACGTCGGCAACGTCGGCACGACGCTCCCGCAGGTCGTCTCGGCGCAGACGCCGCCGCCGGTCGTGACCAACGACGCCGACATCTGGCGGCTGATGAACCAGGCGACGTTCGGCGCCTCGCAGGCCGAGGCCGCGAGCGTCAAGTCGCTCGGGATCACGGGCTGGATCAACGCGCAACTCGCGAAGCCGATGTCCGGCTACCCGGCGACCCGTTACAACCGGGTGCAGCTCAACGAGACGGCCGACTGCACGACCCGCGACCCGCTCGGCCAGAACTACCCGTCGAACTCGCCGCAGGCGATGTGCGTGCGCGACCACCTGTCGCTCGCGATGATGCAGCGCGACCTCTACACCAACGGCGTGTACGGCGGCGATCAGCTCCGGCAGCGCGTCGCGTGGGCGCTCTCGCAGATCCTCGTGATCTCGGCGGTCGAGCAGGACCTGTCGCGCGCGCACGTGATGGCGCGCTACCAGCAGATCATGTTCGAGGAGGCGTTCGGCAACTTCGAGACGATCCTGAAGCGCATCACCGTGTCTCCGGCGATGGGCAACTGGCTCGACTCGGTCAACAACGACCGTCCGGACGCGACCAAGGGCCGCGTCCCGAACGAGAACTACGCGCGCGAGATCATGCAGCTCTTCAGCGTCGGGCTGGTCGAGCTCAAGGCCGACGGCACGCCGCTCCTCGACGCGCTCGGGCAGGAGATCCCGACCTACGATCAGGACGACATCAAGGAGTTCGCGCGCGTGTTCACCGGCTACACGTACGCGAACGCGGACGGGAGCGCGATCACCAAGAAGAACGGCGTCTACTACGGCACCGACATGGGCGTGTACCCGGGCACCGCGACGACGGGCCACGACACCGACCTCAAGACGCTGCTCAACAACGCGACGCTGGCGGCCGGCCAGACGCCGCAGAAGGACCTGGACGACGCGGTCCACAACGTGTTCATCCACGCGAATACCGGGCCGTTCATCGCGAAGCAGATGATCCAGCGGCTCGTAACCGGCAACCCGTCGGCGGCGTACGTACAGCGCATCACGCAGGTGTTCAACAACAACGGCGCGGGCGTTCGCGGCGACCTGAAGGCGGTCGTCCGCGCGATCCTGCTCGACGGCGAGGCGCGCGGGCCGGCCAAGTCCGACCCGGCGTTCGGCACGCTGCGCGAGCCGGTGTTGATGATCTCCGGGCTCCTGCGCGCGCTGAACGGCCTCACCGACGGCTCGGCGCTCGGGGACCGCGCGTCGAACCTCAACCAGCGGCCTTACTACGCTCCCACGGTGTTCAACTACTTCCAGCCTGACGCGACGGTTCCCGGCACGTCGATCCTGGCGCCCGAGTTCGCCATCTACAACAGCAACTCGGCGGTGGCGCGCACCAACCTCGTCTACGGCCTCGTGTACTCGGGGATCGCGCCGGACGGCAACCTGCAGAACGCGACCGGCACGCGCCTCAACATCGTCCAGTTCGAGCCCCTTGCGACCGACGCCGCGCTCCTCACCGACAAGGTGTCGGAGATGCTGCTGGGAGGCCCGCTGTCCGCGGCCGCCCGGACCGCCGTGATGACCGCCGTCAACGCGATCGCGCCGTCGGCGCCGCCCACGGCGCAGCAAAGAACGGACCGTGCGCGCATGGCGGTCTACCTGGTTGCCTCGTCGAACCACTTCCAGATCCAGCGCTGACCATGAGCACGAACCGCCGTCAATTCATCACACGCACGAGCGCGCTCACCGGCGCGGCGATGGCCGGGACCTTCGGACGCCTCGGCGTCGAGTCGGCCCATGCGCAGGCCGCCACCGACTACAAGGCGATCGTCTGCCTGTTCAAGTTCGGGGGCGCCGACAGCAACAACATGATCGTGCCGGACACCGACTACGCGCAGTACGGTCTGGTCCGCACCGCGGCTTCGCAGGTCGCGCTGACGCAGGCGCAGATCCTGAAGTTCACCGCGGCGCGCCAGGGCGGCAAGTCGTTCGGGTTCCACCCGAGCCTCCAGCCGCTCAAGGATCTCTACGACCAGAACAAGCTCGCGATCGTCGCGAACGCGGGCACGCTGCTCGCGCCGATCACGATGACCGACTACAAGGCCGGCAAGAACCGTCCGCCGAACCTGTTCTCGCACTCGGACCAGCAGATGCTGTGGCAGGGGCTCCTGCCCGGCGACATCGTTCGCAGCGGCTGGGGCGGCCGGCTCGCCGACAAGCTCGCAGCGAAGAACGCGGGCCAGACGGTGCCGACGATGGTGTCGGTGTCGGGCACGCAGATCTTCAACTCGGGCCGCTCGACCGTGCCGTTCGTGATCCCGGGCAACGGCGGCGTGCTGCTTTCGGGGCAGGGAACCGACGTGGTCAGCACCGCGCGCTACAACGCGCTGAGGGCGCTGCTGCAGACCGGCGGCGGGCACCAGCTCTTCGACGGCGCCGCATCGATCCTCGACGAGTCGCTCACCGCGGCCGAGTCAGCGAACGCCTACCTGACACCCGCGTTGCCGGCGAACATCACGACGGCGTTCACGGTGAACGGCGCGCTTCTCAACACCGGCCTCGCCAACCAGTTCAAGCAGGTGGCGCGGCTGATCGAGGGGCGCGCGGCGCTCGGCGTCAAGCGCCAGTTCTTCATGGTCAACATCGGCGGCTGGGACACGCACTCGAACATCCTGACCGCGCAGAACAACCTGTTCGGCCAGGTGGGGCCGGCGATGCGCGCGTTCTACGACTACACGGTGGCCGCGGGCATCGCGAACAACGTGACGACGTTCACGATGTCGGACTTCAACCGCACGTTCATCGGCAACCAGTCGATCGGCACCGACCACGCGTACGGTGGCAACTACATGGTGATGGGCGGCGCGGTCAAGGGCGGCGACATGTACGGCACCTATCCGACGCTGGTGCTGAAGGGGCCGGACGACACCGGCAGCAACGGCGCGTGGCTTCCGACGACTGCGGTCGACCAGATCGGCAACACGCTCGCGAGCTGGTTCGGCATGCCTTCGGCCGACATCGACTACGCGTTCCCGAACCTCGCCAACTGGACACCCGCCACGCGCAACCTCGGTTTCCTCTGACGCGTCCCCTCTGGTTTCGCCGCCGCGTCCTCCGCGGTCGCGGCGGCGACGATCGGGGCGCGCCGTTTTCTCCGCGGTCCTGCGGCCGTAAGCCCCTCCCGGCCCAAGCACCCCCCTGCAAAGCCGGCGCAGGACCGCAACTCTCTGTCTGCCGGGCGCCCGCCCGGCGGCGTTTCGGGCCTGACGCCGGTGCGCGCATCAGGGCCCCTCACTCCGAACGCGCCGCGACGAGCGTCGACGCCGCGACCTCGAGCGACGCGGGCACCACGGGCTTTTGCAGTAGCAGGAATCCGGCCTCGCGTACCTCGCGCGCCGCGCTCGCGCCCAGGTCGCCGCTGACGACCAGCGCCGGCACCGGCTCGCCCAGTTCGTCCCGCAGGCGGGCGATGGCGGCGAGACCGCTCGCGCCATCGGAGAGGCGCAAGTCGGCGACGATGAGGTCCGGATAGCGCTCCACTTCGCCAAGCGCGGCCAGCACGGCGTCCGCGTGCGCGCCCCCCGCGATTTCCGCGCCCCAGGTCGAGAACAGCGCGCGCACGCCTTCGACCGCGGCCGGATCGTCGTCGATCACCGCGATGCACGCGCCCTGCAACGATGCCTGAAGGGTCCGGTGCACGCGCAGCGGCGCGGCATCGGCGGCGCGGGCCGCGAGGATCCCGAATCGCGAACCGTGGCCGGGCTCGCTCGCCAGCGCGAGCCGATGGTCGAGCAGCGCGGCGAGCCGGCGCACGATCGCCAGCCCGAGCCCCATGCCCGTCGCCCGCGGCTGGTCGTCGCGTCGCGGCACCTGGAAGAACTCGTCGAAGACGCGCTCGAGGTGCTCGGGCGCGATGCCGACGCCGCTGTCGACGACCTCGATCTCGACCTTCCCGCCGCGACGCC
>JBDTNO010000126.1:0-10056 GCA_039933715.1 Betaproteobacteria bacterium | reverse complement strand
CGGCGAGGGGCCCCGCGCGCGAAAGCGCGTGGGGATCGACGCCGATGAATTCGAGTGGTCGCAGCGGCCGACGCGCGACGCGACGAATCGCGATTCGGGTGAACGGAGACCGCGGCGACCCGAGCTCGGCGGCGAGGGGCCCCGCGCGCGAAAGCGCGTGGGGATCGACGCCGCGGGCTTGCGCGCATGACGACGGGCCGCCTTCGGGCGGCCCGCGTCGCTTGTGAGCGTGGGAAAGGCGCGGTCGGTGGTCGGCAGTGCGCGATGGAGCGTGCGAACGCGATCAAGACCTGCGCCGCGCCCGAAGGGTACACACCGGTAGTCCGACCGCCGCCCGCCGCCCTTGGACCGCCTACCTGCGACCACCGACTGCCGACCGCCGACCGCCGACCTTCGACCTTCGACCGCCGCCTTACGCCCTTTCGCTACAATCCCCCGCATGCTCCTGCACCGCGGCAACCTCTATCTCGTGGGCCTGATGGGTGCGGGCAAGACGACGCTCGGGCGCCAGCTCGCGCGGCGGCTCGCCAAGCGCTTCGTCGACGCCGACCACGAGCTCGAGGAGCGCCTCGGCGTCAACATCCCGACGATCTTCGAGATCGAGGGCGAGGCGTCGTTCCGCGACCGGGAGGAAACGGTGATCGCGGATCTTTGCGCGCTCGAGAACGTCGTCCTCGGGACCGGCGGAGGCGCGGTGCTGCGCGAGGCGAATCGCGCGCGGCTCGCCGAGGGCGGCACCGTCGTCTACCTGCACGCGGACCCGGCGACGCTCTACGAGCGCGTGAGGCACAGTCGCCACCGGCCGATGCTCCGGGCGGCCGACCCCGCGGCGCGCATCGCCGAGCTCTACGCGCAACGCGATCCCCTGTACCGGTCGATCGCCGACCACGTGATCGCCTCGGACCGCGACGAGGTGATGCGCTTCGCGCGCGCGTGGGAGACGCTCACCCGCCCGTCGCACGAAGGCGCCCGGTGAAGCGCCTCGACGTCGCGCTCGGGTCGCGGAGCTACCCGATCACGATCGGGCGGGGGGCGCTCGCCGAGGCGGGCGCAGCGCTTCCGCGCGGCGCGGCGCGCGCGGTGATCGTGACCAATGCGATCGTCGCGGCGCACCACCTCGCCGCGTTGCGCGCCGGCCTCGACCGCGCCGGCGTCGCCGTCGACGTCGTGCTCGTGCCCGACGGCGAGCCGCACAAGAACCTCGACACGCTGCGCGATCTGCTGACGCGGCTCCTCGAGCTCAGGGCCGATCGCACGACGGCGCTCGTCGCGTTCGGCGGCGGCGTCGTCGGCGACCTCGCCGGGTTCGCCGCGGCGATCTACCAGCGCGGTATCCCTTGCGTCCAGGTGCCGACGACGCTGCTCGCGCAGGTCGACTCGTCGGTCGGCGGCAAGACGGCGGTCAACCATCCGCTCGGCAAGAACATGATCGGCGCGTTCCACCAGCCGGTCGCCGTCGTCATCGACACGGCGTGCCTCGCGACGCTGCCGTCGCGCGAGCTCGTCGCCGGAATCGCCGAGGTGGTCAAGTACGGGGCGATCCGCGACGCCGCGTTCTTCGCGTGGCTCGAGGCGAACATGGGTGCGCTGCTCGCGCGCGACGACGACGCGCTCACCCAGGCGATCCACGAGAGCTGCCGGATCAAGGCCGCGATCGTCGCGGCGGACGAGCGGGAGACCGGCGAGCGCGCGCTCCTCAACTTCGGCCACACGTTCGGCCATGCGATCGAGACGGCGACCGGCTACGGCACGTGGCTGCACGGCGAGGCGGTCGGCACCGGCATGCTGCTCGCCGCGCGCCTTTCCGAGCGCGTTTGCGGCCTGCCCGCGCCGGAGCGTGCCCGAATCGAGGCGCTCGTGCGCGCCGCAGGCCTGCCGGGGGTGCCGCCGGCGCTCGACCTCCCGCGCTGGCTCGACCTGATGGGCCGCGACAAGAAGGTCGCGCGCGGGCGCATGCGCTTCGTGCTTCTGGAGCGCCTCGGGCGCGCGGTGATGCGCGCCGACGTCGGCGAGCGCGAGATCGCGGAAGCGCTCGCCGCCTGACGCCGCGGCGGGGGCGCGAGCATCAGGCCCCGAAACGACGACGGCGACCCGCGGGTCGCCGTCGTCGCGTGCTGCGGCGGACGATCAGTTACAGGTGACGGACGCCTGGGTCTGCTGCGGCGTGCCGGTCGCCGAGTCGATGATCGTGAGGACGTAGGTGCCGATGACCGGGCTCGGGAACGCGACGTCGATCGCCTGGTTCGCCGCGTACACGTTGCCGTTGGGAAGCGTCGGCAGCGGGTTCGACGGCGTCCCGGTAGCCGGTCCGATCACGGCGTTGTACGGTGGCGTCCCGCCGTTCGCGGTGAACGTCAACGTGTTGCCGCCCTGGCAGAACGCCGCCGTGCGCGTGTAGCCGGTGGTCGGCGCGACGACGAGCGGCGTGACCGTCGGCGGCGGCGTCGAGCCTCCCGGCGGCGCTTGCGTGCCCGGGATGTTGGCCAGCGTGGCCGTCGTCGTCTTGCCCGCCGAGTCCACGATCGTGAACGTGAGAGGGTTGACGCAGGTGCCGTTGGTGATCGCGCGGAAGAAGCCGCCGCTCGCGCCGACGACCGTCGGCGAGATGATGACGCCGTTGGGGAAAGTTGACGCGATCGTGTACGGGGGTGTGCCGCCGTAGATGTAGTAGTCGATGACGAAGCCGGACGAACACGCGTTGTTGAACTGGGTCTGGATGGTCGCCGACGGCGGCACGACCGACAGGTTGTTGGTCGAGGTGCGGCGCTCGATGACGAAGTTGGCGATCTGCGACTGCCCGGTCGCGACGTCAGTAGCGCGGATTTGCGCCTGCTGCGTCGTCGCGTTGGGTGTGGCCTGGATCTGGATGTCCGCGACACCGGCGGCGTCGGTGACGACGGTCAGCGTCGAGTTGACCGGCGCGCCCGGGTTGCTGGTCAGGATCGCGAACGGGCCGAACACGACGTCGAAGCGGATCTGGCGCCCCGGCAGCGGCGCGCCGCCGACGCCGGTCGCCACGGCGCGGACGCTCGCGGTGTCGCCGTCGCAGACGTTGGTCCCGCAGACCGTGCTCGACGGCGTCACGACAAGGCCGGCGTCGAACAGCGGCGAGAAGCGCACGATCACGTTGGAGATCGCCCCCTGGCCGGACTGGTCGGTGACTGTGATCGACACCGGGACGTCGGTGCCCGGCGCGACCGGGTTGGCGACCAGGACGATCGTGTCGCCGGAGACGTTGAGCGGGACCGGCAGCACCGCCGAGTTGTTCGACAGTGCGAGGTAGGGCGGCACGCCGCCGAAGATCTTGATCGTCGTCGGGACCTGCGAATAGGCGATGATGATGCCGGACGGGAGCGTGAACAGCGTCGGGATCGGCGCCGGCGGTGTCGTGTCGGGGTTGTTGACCGCCCCGCTGCCCCCGCCACAGGCGGACAGCGCGAGCGTGCCGGCCATGGCGAGAAGCGTGAGGGCCGGGCGGAGCCAGCGGGTCAGGCGAGCGAAGGGCATGGCGGGATCCTGAGCATGTTGTCGTAAAACCGGGGCGTTTCCAGCCGCCGATTTGAACGCTGCAACAAAGAGATAGGAAATACTGTTCAGATTAGAGCGCAAGAACGGTCTCATTTGCAAGGCTTTCGGGCGGATGCCGCGTGCCGTTCGGCGGGCGCTGTTGCACAGACGCCCCGGCGGCATTCTTGTCGCATTGCAGCAAGACAGGTAGGATGAAAAGGTTTCGCTCGGCATTCCTGCGAGCAAGCTTCGCGCCCGCGCGCCGCGCAAGAAGGAGGATGCCCGCCCACGGCCCTTCCTTCGCCCGCCCCGCGGTCGCATCGGGCGGCCATTTCGACGGGGATTCGACGGTGCGCGACGGTCACGAGGACGATCTTTCGACGGCGATGGGCGCCTGGCCGCCCGCACGCCAGGGCCTGTACGACCCGGCGCACGAGCATGATGCTTGCGGCCTCGGCTTCATCGCGAACATCAAGGGCCGCAAGAGCCACGCGATCATCTCGCAGGGCCTCAAGATCCTCGAGAACCTGTCGCATCGCGGAGCGACCGGCGCCGACCCGTTGCAGGGCGACGGCGCGGGCATCCTGATCCAGATCCCCGACGCGTTCCTGCGCCGCGCCTGCGGGAAGCTCGCGATCACGCTGCCGGCGATCGGCCACTACGGCGTCGGCATGGTGTTCCTGCCGCAGGAGCCCGCGTCGCGCATGGCGTGCGAGCAGGAGATCGAGCGCGCGATTGCCGCGGAAGGGCAGGTTCTGCTCGGCTGGCGCGACGTGCCGACGCGCAACGAGGGCCTCTCCGAGCGCACGAAGGAAGTCGAGCCGGTGATCCGGCAGGTGTTCGTCGGGCGCGGCGCGCGCAACATGGACCAGGACGCGCTCGAGCGGAAGCTCTACGTGATCCGCAAGCGCGCGGGGCACGCGATCCAGGCGCTCGCGCTGAAGCACGGCAAGGAGTTCTACGTGCCGTCGTTGTCGACGCGCACGCTCTGCTACAAGGGGATGCTGCTCGCGCACCAGGTCGGCAGCTTCTATTCCGACCTCGCCGACGAGACGATGGTCTCGGCGCTCGCGATGGTGCACCAGCGGTTCTCGACCAACACGTTCCCGACCTGGGACCTCGCGCACCCGTTCCGCTTCGTCTGTCACAACGGCGAGATCAACACGCTGCGCGGCAACTTCAACTGGGTCCGCGCGCGCGAGGGCGCGATCGCCTCCGCGGTGCTGGGCGACGACCTGCCCAAGCTGTGGCCGCTGATCTACGACGGCCAGTCGGACTCGGCCTCGTTCGACAACGCGCTCGAGCTGCTCGTGATGGGCGGCTACCCGCTCGCGCACGCGATGATGATGATGATCCCGGAGGCGTGGGCCGGGAACCCGCAGATGGATGAGGACCGCCGCGCGTTCTACGAATACCATGCGGCGCTGATGGAGCCGTGGGACGGGCCGGCCGCGATGGCGTTCACCGACGGGCGCCAGATCGGCGCGACGCTCGACCGCAACGGGCTACGTCCGGCGCGCTTCGTCGTCACCGACGACGACTTCGTCGTGATGGCCTCGGAAGTCGGCGTCCTCGACATCCCCGAGAAGAAGATCGTCAAGAAGTGGCGGCTGCAGCCGGGCCGCATGCTGCTCGTCGACCTCGAGAAGGGGCGCATCGTCGACGACGACGAATTGAAGCGCACGCTGGCGACCGCGAAGCCGTACCGCGCGTGGCTCGATCGCTGCCGGCTGTCGCTCGAGGCGATGCCGGAACCCGCGCCGTTGGCGCCCTCCGAGGTCGCGCTGCTCGACCGCCAGCAGGCGTTCGGCTGGACGCTCGAGGACCTGCGCGTGATCCTCGCGCCGATGGCGCAGGGCGGCGAGGAAGCGATCGGCTCGATGGGCAACGACGCCGCGCTGCCGGTGCTCTCCGACCGGCCCAAGGTCTTCTACCACTACTTCAAGCAGTTGTTCGCGCAGGTCACGAACCCGCCGATCGACCCGATCCGCGAGGAGCTCGTGATGAGCCTCGTGTCGTTCGTCGGCCCGCGGCCGAACCTGCTCGCGGTCGGCTACGAGGCCGGCGTCACCGAGCCGCCGATGCGCCTCGAGGTCGAGCAGCCGATCCTCACGGCCGAGAACATGGAGAAGCTCCGGCATATCGAGCTCTTCTCCGGCGGCGCGTTCCGGTCCGAGGAGCTCGACATCTGCTATCCGGCGGCGTGGGGCGCGAACGGCATGGAGGCCGCGCTCGCGAGCCTCGCCGCGCACGCCGTCGACGCGATCCGCCAGGGCCGCAACATCCTGATCCTGTCCGATCGCACGCTCGGCCCCTCCGAGCTGCCGATCCCGGCGCTGCTCGCGACCGCGGCCGTGCACGAGCACCTGGTCAAGATGGGGTTGCGCACGTCGGCCGGTCTCGTCGTCGAGACCGGCTCGACGCGCGAGGTGCACCATTTCGCGCTGCTCGCCGGCTATGGCGCCGAGGCGATCCATCCGTATCTCGCGCTCGAGACGCTGGCGGCGTCGGGCGCCGCGATCGGCGAGCCGGACGGGAAGGCCGCGCAGAAGAAGTACGTGAAGGCGATCTGCAAGGGGCTCTACAAGGTGATGTCCAAGATGGGCATCTCGACCTACCAGAGCTATTGCGGTGCGCAGATCTTCGAGGCGGTCGGACTGCGCAAGGCGTTCGTCGACAAGTACTTCACCGGCACGTCCAGCGTGGTCGAGGGCATCGGCCTCTTCGAGGTCGCCGAGGAAGCCGCGCGCCTGCACGCGCTCGCGTTCGGCGCCGATCCGCTGCTCGCGGAAGGACTCGACGCCGGCGGCGAATACCAGTTCCGCGTGCGCGGCGAAGAGCACATGTGGACGCCGGACGCGATCGCGAAGCTTCAGCACGCGACGCGCGCCAACAGCTTCGGCACCTACCGCGAGTACGCGGCGCTCATCAACGACCAGAGCCGCAAGCTCAAGACGATGCGGGGGCTCTTCGAGCTTCGCGTCGGTGCGCGGCCGCCGGTGCCGATCGACGAGGTCGAGGCGGCGAGCACGATCGTGCGGCGGTTCGCGACCGGGGCGATGAGCCTCGGGTCGATCTCGACCGAGGCGCACACGACGCTCGCCGTCGCGATGAACCGGATCGGCGGCAAGTCGAACACCGGCGAGGGCGGCGAGGACGCGATGCGCTACCGCGCGGAGCTTCGCGCCGGCAAGAGCCCGGTCGAGGATGGCGACACGCTCGGCTCGGTGATCGGGCACGACCGCGTCGAGCGCGACTTCGCGCTCAAGGCGGGCGACAGCCTGCGCTCGCGCATCAAGCAGGTCGCGTCGGGGCGCTTCGGCGTCACCGCCGAATACCTGACCTCGGCCGACCAGATCCAGATCAAGATGGCGCAGGGCGCGAAGCCCGGCGAAGGCGGCCAGCTGCCCGGTCACAAGGTGTCCGAGTACATCGCGATGCTGCGCTACTCGGTGCCCGGCGTCGGGCTGATCTCGCCCCCGCCGCACCACGACATCTACTCGATCGAGGACCTCGCGCAGCTGATCCACGACCTCAAGAACGCGAACCCGCGCGCGTCGATCTCGGTCAAGCTCGTCTCCGAGACCGGCGTGGGCACGGTCGCCGCGGGTGTGGCGAAGGCGAAGTCCGACCACGTGACGATCGCCGGCCACGACGGCGGCACCGGCGCGTCGCCGGTGTCGTCGATCAAGCACGCGGGCACGCCGTGGGAGCTCGGCCTCGCCGAGACGCAGCAGACGCTCGTGCTGAATCGCCTGCGCGGGCGCATCGCCGTGCAGGTCGACGGCCAGATGAAGACCGGGCGCGACGTCGTGATCGGCGCGCTGCTCGGCGCCGACGAGTTCGGCTTCGCGACCGCTCCGCTCGTCGTCACCGGCTGCGTCATGATGCGCAAGTGCCACCTCAACACCTGCCCGGTCGGCGTCGCGACGCAGGATCCGGTGCTGCGGCGCAGGTTCTCCGGCCAGCCCGAGCACGTCGTCAACTATTTCTTCTTCGTCGCCGAGGAAGTGCGCGCGCTGATGGCGGAGCTCGGCTTCCGCACGGTCGACGAGATGATCGGGCGCAGCGACCTGATCGACATGAAGAAGGGCATCGACCACTGGAAGGCGCGCGGGCTCGATTTCTCGCGCGTCTTCTATCAGGTGCCGATGCCCGCGTCGGTCGCGCGTCACCGCTGCGAGGAGCAGGACCACGGTCTCGCGCGCGCGCTCGACCATGCGCTGATCGAGGGCGCGAAGCCCGCGCTCGACAAGCGGCAGCCGGTGCGCCTCGCGCACCGCATCCGCAACGCGAACCGCTCGGTCGGGGCGATGCTGTCGGGTGAGGTCGCGCGTCGCTACGGCCACGAGGGGCTGCCCGGCGATACGATCCACGTCGCGTTCGACGGCACCGCCGGGCAGAGCTTCGGTGCGTTCCTCGCGCACGGCGTCGCATTCGAGCTGAAGGGCGCGACCAACGACTATGTCGGCAAGGGGTTGTCGGGCGGTCGCATCGTCGTCTACCCGGATCCCGCGTGCCCGGCGAAGCCGGAGGAGAACATCGTCGTCGGCAACACGGTGATGTACGGAGCGATCGCCGGCGAAGCTTATTTCCGCGGCATCGCGGGCGAGCGCTTCTGCGTCCGCAACTCGGGCGCGTCGGCGGTCGTCGAGGGAACCGGCGACCACGGGTGCGAGTACATGACCGGCGGCACCGTCGCGGTGCTCGGCCGGACCGGGCGCAATTTCGCGGCCGGCATGAGCGGCGGGATCGCCTATGTCCACGATCCCGACGGCACGTTCAAGGACCGCTGCAACCTCGCGATGGTCGCGCTCGAGCGCGTGCTGCCCGAGGCCGAGCAGGCGCGCGAGGAACGCGAACTCGCCGCCACGGGCAAGCCGCTCGCGCGCCCGCCCGCCGGGCGCGCGGACGAGGTCGTGCTGCGGGAGCTCGTCGAGCGGCACCTGCGCTTCACCGGTTCGAGCGTCGCGCTCGCGCTGCTCGACGACTGGGAAGCCGCGCGGGGCCGCTTCGTCAAGGTGTTCCCGCACGAATTCCGCCGCGCGCTTACCGAGATGGCCGCGAAGTCGGCCGCGAAGCCGTCCGCGTCGAAAGAGCGGGCGGCTGCGTAGGGTTCATCGACTTGACGTTTGCGGTTGCCGCCAAGCGGCAGCCACTTTGAGGCGGTTCGTCACTCCCATGGGCAAGATCACCGGATTCCTCGAGCTCGAGCGCGTCGCCGAAGTGGCCGAGCCCACGCGCGAGCGCCTGCGCCACTACCGCGAGTTCGTGCTGACGCTCGAGGACGGCGCCGCGTCGAAGCAGGGCGCGCGCTGCATGGATTGCGGGATCCCGTTCTGCCAGTCCGGCTGCCCGGTCAACAACATCATCCCGGACTGGAACGACCTCGTGTACCGCGGCGCATTCCGTACGGCGCTCGACACGCTGCACTCGACCAACAACTTCCCTGAATTCACCGGACGCGTGTGCCCGGCGCCCTGCGAGGCGTCGTGCGTGCTCAACATCAACGACGACCCGGTCGGCATCAAGTCGATCGAGCACTTCATCATTGACAAGGGCTGGGACGAGGGATGGGTCGTCCCACGCCCGCCCGAGCGCAAAACCGGCCGCAGCGTCGCCGTCGTCGGATCGGGACCGGCGGGTCTCGCGTGCGCGCAGCAGCTCGCGCGCGCCGGCCACGACGTCGTGCTGTTCGAGAAGAGCGATCGCATCGGCGGCCTCCTGCGCTACGGGATTCCCGACTTCAAGATGGAAAAGCGCGCGATCGACCGGCGGATGGCGCAGATGTCGGCCGAAGGCGTGCGGTTTCGCCCCGGCGTCGAGGTTGGCCGCGACGTCGACCCGAAAGCGCTGCTCGACGAATTCGACGCGGTCGTGCTCTCGGGCGGCGCCGAGAAGCCGCGTGACCTGCCGGTGCCCGGGCGCGATCTTCGCGGCGTGCATTTCGCGATGGAGTTCCTGCCGCAGCAGAATCGCGTCGTCGCGGGCGATCGCGTGCCCGGGCAGATTCTCGCCGCCGGCAAGCGCGTCGTCGTGATCGGGGGCGGCGACACCGGTTCGGATTGCGTGGGCACGTCGAACCGCCAGGGCGCCGTGTCGGTGACGCAGTTCGAGTTGCTTCCCCAGCCGCCCGACGTCGAGAACAAGCCGCTCGTGTGGCCGTACTGGCCGGTGAAGCTTCGCACGTCGTCGTCGCACGAGGAAGGCTGCAGCCGCGACTGGTCGGTCGCGACCAAGCGCTTCGAAGGCGTCGACGGCCGCGTCACGGCGCTCGTCGGCGCTCGGCTCGAGTGGGCGCGCGGCGCCGACGGCCAGATGAAGATGTCCGAGATGCCCGGCAGCGAGTTCGCGATTCCCGCCGACCTCGTGCTGCTCGCGATGGGGTTCACCGGGCCGGCGTCCGACGCGATGCTGTCGAGCTTCGGCGTCGCGCGCGACGGGCGGTCGAACGTCGCCGCCGGCACCGACGACTACCGGTCCAGCGTCGACAAGGTGTTCGCTGCCGGCGACATCCGCCGCGGCCAGTCGCTCGTGGTCTGGGCGATC
>JBDTNO010000125.1:0-10122 GCA_039933715.1 Betaproteobacteria bacterium | reverse complement strand
GACCGCCGACCGCCGACCGCCGCCTTCGCTATTCGAGCTCGATGTGGTGATGAAAGACGTGCCCCTGCGGCACGCCGTTCCTCACCCACTGCAGCGTGCGCTCGACGCGAAACTCGAGCGTCGACAACCCTTCGCCGCCGAACCCCGCGTCCCCTTGCGCGCCCTTCGCCATGTAGATCGCGCGCGTCGACTGCGTCTCCGTGTTCAACGCGCCCTCGGGCGAGACTCCGTGGTGCGGATGCGGTAGCGCGCTGAACGACCCGTCGCGCTTGCCCCAGCGGAGGCCGTTCCTGAAGATGCGTTGCCGCAGGTCGACGTCCTCGAAGCCCCAGCCCCAGTAGTCGTTGCTGTAGCCGTTGATGCGCACGAAGTCGTCGACCGGCAGCGCGACCACGCAGCCGGGCGTATTGGACGGCTCGTTCGCCTTCCCTTCGACGCCCCAGTTGATGAGGCTCGTAGGCTCGCGCACGCGAGAGTAGTCGGCCCAGACCGGCAGGTAGTCGACGTCGTGAAAGACGACGTAGTCGGCATTCGCGTGCGCGATCGCGAAGCCGGCGTTCTTCATCGCGCCACGGTTGAACGGGCGCCCGGGCCCCTGCTCGGCGATGTGAATCTCGTAGGGGATCGCCCTGGCGAAGCGGTCGCGCTCGAAGAATGTCACGAGATGCGGCAGCATCCGGACGAGGTGATCCTCGCGATCCCGGTAGGGGATGACGATCGAAAGACGCGCCGCATAGTCGGCGGGATCGACGGAAGGAAGCGGAGCGCGCGGGTCGATCATCGATTCCGCCGGTGCTGGTCGTAAAGCTCGCGCGCATGCGCGCGCGATTTCGCGGTCGTTTCCTCCCCGGCGAGCATGCGCGCGAGCTCGGCGATCCGGCGCTCGCGATCGAGCGGCGCGACGCTCGACTCGACGCTGCCGGATGCATCGCGCTTCTCGACGCGATAATGGTGGTCGGCGAACGACGCGACCTGCGGCAGGTGCGTCACGCACAGCACCTGGCGGCCCGTGCCGAGCGTTTGCAGCAGGCGTCCGACCGTCGCGGCCACCGCGCCGCCGATCCCGGCGTCCACTTCGTCGAAGACCAGCGTCGGGATCTGCGCCACGTCGCTCGCCGCGACCTGGATCGCGAGACCCACGCGCGAAAGCTCGCCGCCGGAGGCGACGCGCGAGAGCGGGCCGACCGCCTGCTTCGCGTGCGCGGCGATCCGGAACTCGAGCGCGTCGAGACCGTGGGCCGCCGGCGCCGCCAGCGGATCGAGAGCGACCTCGAGGCGACCGCCCGCCATCGCGAGCATGTGCATCGCCGCGGTCACGCGGTGCTCGAGCTCGCTCGCGGCGAAGCGGCGCTTGGCGCGCAGCTCGCCCGCCATCGCGAGGAACTGCGCCTCGGTCGCGCGCGCGCGGCGCTCGAGCGCCTCGACGTCGGACGCGGCGTCGAGCTCGGCGAGCGCGCTCCCGGTCGACGCGAGCAGCGCCGGCAGTGCTTCGGGTCGCACGCGATGCTTGCGCGCGGTGTCGTGCAGCGCCGCGAGGCGCTCCTCGATGCGCGCCAGCTCGGCCGGATCGAGGTCGAGCCGGCGCCGGTAGTCGCGCAGCGCGCGCGCCGCCTCCTCGAGCTGCACCTGCGCCGGATCGAGCATCGCGGCGACGTCGGCGAGCGCGGAATCGTGCGTCGCCGCCGACTTGAGGCGCGACGCGAGCTGCGCGACGCGCCGCGTGAGCGCGTCGTCGGATTCCTCCAGCGCCTCCGCCGCCCGTTCGCAGGCCTCGAGCAGCGACGCGGCATTGGCGAGCCGCGACTGCGCCGCGGAGAGCTCCGCCCATTCCCCGTCGCGCATGGCGAGCGCCGCGAGCTCATGGCGTCGCTCCTCGAGGAACTCGCGCTCGCTCGCCGTGCGTCCCGCATCGACGCGCGCGGCGTCGAGCGCCTGCGCGGCGGCGCGCCACGCGCGCCACGCCGCCCCGGTCTCGAGCGCGAGCGAAGCGAAGCCGCCGAACGAGTCGACGAGCGAGCGCTGCGTCTCCGCGGTCGAAAGCGCCTGGTGCGCGTGCTGGCCGGTGATCTCGACGAGCTGCTCGCCGAGCGCCTTCAGTTGCCCGAGCGTCGCCGGAGACCCGTTGATCCATGCGCGGCTGCGGCCCTGCGCGTCGAGCACGCGGCGCAGCAGCACCTCGCTGCCGTTCTCTGCCAGTCCTTCCTCGACGAGCCATGCGCGCACGCTCGGCGCGTCGTCGATGTCGAACGCCGCGGCGAGTTCCGCGCGCTCGGCGCCGGCGCGGATCTGGCGCGGCTCGAAGCGGTCGCCGAGCAGCAGTCCGAGCGCGTCGAGCAGGATCGACTTGCCCGCGCCGGTCTCGCCGGTGAGGACGGTGAAACCGGGCTCGAGCGCAAGCTCGAGCGCGGAGACCACGACGAAATCTCGAATCGACAGCAGCCGCAGCATGTCAGAGCGCGCGCCGCTCCTTGAGCCGCTCGGGAGTCTCGCTCCAGTGCAGCTTCTCGCGCAGCATCGCGAAGTGGTCGTGGCCCTCCGGATGCAGGAAGCGCGCGGGATGCGGCGCGCGCCGGATCGCGATGCGGTCGCCCTCGTCGAGCGGGAAGTGGGCGAGGCCGTCGCAGTGCACGGTCGCGTCGGCGCCGCGCACGACGGTGATCGTGACCGTCGCGGTGTCGGAGAGCGCGATCGGCCGATGCGTGAGCGCGTGAGGCGCGACCGGAACGAGCGCGATCGCCGCGAGCCGCGGGTCGAGGATCGGCCCGCCGGCCGACAACGCGTAGGCGGTCGATCCGGTCGGCGTCGCCACGATGATCCCGTCGGCGCGCATCGTGTAGGCGAAGCGTCCGTCGATCTCGACCGCGCATTCGATCATGCTGCCGCCGCTGCCGCGATTGACGGCGACGTCGTTCAGCGCGAGCGCCGTTTCCCGGAGCACGCTCCCGTGCTCGACGGTCATGGCGAGCATCGTGCGCCGCTCCTCGAGGAAGCGCCCCGCCAGCATGGGCTCGAGCGTCCGCTCCATCGCGGCGAGCGGAATGTCGGTGAGGAATCCGAGACGACCCTGGTTGACGCCGATCAGCGGGACGTCGCACGGGGCGAGGCGCCGCGCGATCGACAGCATCGTGCCGTCGCCGCCCAGCACGACGGCGAGGTCGGCGCGCGCGCCGAGCGCGTCGGCGTCGGCGACCTCGTGGCCTTCGAGCGTCGCCTGGCGCGCGGTGTCCGCTTCGAGCACGACCGCATGGCCGCGGGACGCGAGGAACGCGGCGAGCCGCGCGAGCGGTGCCGCGAGGTCGGGGGTCCCGGGGCGCCCGACGATCGCGACGCGGGGAAAGCGGGCCGGGGTGCCGGGCATGCTTCGATTATTCCACAGGGGCGTGCGCGCCTTCCCTCGTCCCCACGACCGATTTTGGCAAGCGTCGCCGGCGCCGTTCCCGGCACGCCGTCCTCGGAACGCGCCTCCCGGGCGTTAGAATCGTCTCCGGACGACCGGAACGCCACTTGATCGACTCGCGCGCCGCCCACCTCCTGAAGACGCTCGTCGAGCGCTACATCGCCGACGGGCAGCCGGTCGGCTCGCGCTCGCTGTCGCGCCAGTCGGGACTCGAGCTGTCGCCGGCGACGATCCGCAACGTGATGGCCGACCTCGAGGAGATGGGCTTCGTCGCGAGCCCGCACACGTCGGCGGGGCGCGTGCCCACGCCGAAGGGCTACCGGTTTTTCGTCGACAGCCTGATCGTCGTGAAGCCGCTCGAGCAGAAGGAGATCCATCGACTGGAGGGCGAGCTCGTCGGCGACCGGCCGCAGCCGCTCGTGAACGCGGCCGCCCAGATGCTCTCGCAGCTCACGCACTTCGCCGGCGTCGTGATGACGCCGCGGCGCGACGCGAGCCTGCGCCACCTCGAGTTCCTGCGGCTCGCCGAGCGGCGCGTGCTGCTGATCGTCGTGACCTCGCAGGGCGACGTGCAGAACCGCATCCTGCATACCGACAGGAGCTACTCGCAATCGCAACTCGTCGAGGCGACCAACTATTTCAACCAGCATTTCGCCGGGCAGTCGATCCCGTCGATCCGCGCCGGCCTCGCCGACGAGCTGAAGCGGCTGTCCGGCGACATCGCCGCGCTGATGGCCGCCGCCGTCGACGCCGGCGCGGGCGCGCTGGAGGGCGGCGAGACCGTCGTGCTCGCGGGCGAGCGCAACCTGCTGTCGGTCGATGGCGTCGCGTCGAGCATGGAGCGCATGCGCAGGCTCTTCGACCTCTTCGAGCAGAAGACGTCGCTGCTGCATCTCCTCGACCAGTCGCAGCACGCGGAAGGCGTGCAGATCTTCATCGGCGGCGAATCGGGCCTCGCGCCGCTCGACGAGATGAGCGTCGTGACCGCGCGCTACGAAGTCGACGGCGAGGTGATCGGCACGCTCGGCGTCATCGGCCCCACGCGCATGGCGTACGAGCGCGTGATCCCGATCGTCGACGTCACCGCCAAGCTCCTTTCCAACGCGTTGACGCAGCAGCTTGCCGACTAGAGGGAAGGGGACGTCGCCATGTCCACCACCGACCACCGCGCGCTGATCGCGTCGTTCTACGCAGCGCTCGGCCGCCGCGACGCCGCGACCATGGTCGCCAGCTACGCGTCCGAGGCGACGTTCGAGGATCCGGTGTTCGGCCGGCTCGATGCGCAGGGCGCGGCGGCGATGTGGCGCATGCTGTGCGAGCGTGGCAAGGATCTGCGCGTCGTCGCGAGCGGAATCGAGGCCGATGCGCGTCACGGCAAGGCGCACTGGCAGGCGACCTATACGTACGGGCCGACGCGCCGTCCGGTCGTCAACGAGATCGACGCCGCGTTCACGTTCCGCCACGGGCTCATCGTCGAGCACGTCGACCGCTTCGACCTCAAGCGCTGGGCGCGGCAGGCGCTCGGAGTGTCGGGCCGCGTGCTCGGGTTCACGCCGCTGCTCGCGCCGCTCGTGCGCAAGCAGGCGGCCGGGGCGCTCGACGCATGGCGTCGGCGGGAGAGCGACGGTTGAGTCCGCCCGGGGGGGACGGGCGACGGAACCCGACCTCAGCCGTCCCGGCGGGCGAAGCGGCGGCCGTGCCTCCGCCCTGCACGAACGGCGCGACGCTCCTCGCCGGGCGCTGCGGCGCTCTGAAGCCGCAGGCCGAGGCGAGCGCCGCCACGACGGGATTCCCGGTCGACGCGTACCTGCAAAGCGCCGACCGGCGCTTCCAGGGCGTCTGCACGCTGTCGCCCGTGATCGTGAGCGCCGCCGGCTGCATGCTCGCGTACAAGTTGTCGTTCATCGCCATCGTCGCGACGCTGCGACTCGCCTGAGATGAGCTACCTGCCCGAGCCGCCGCACGCCCACGACCGCCCCGCGAAGCTCGGCGTGCTGCTCGTCAACCTCGGCACGCCCGACGCGCCGACACCTTCGGCGGTGCGCCGCTATCTCGCGGAGTTTCTCGCCGACCGGCGTGTCGTCGAAATTCCCGCCGCGCTCTGGAAGCCGATTCTCTACGGCGCGATCCTGCCGTTGCGGCCGTCGCGATCGGCGCGGCGCTACGCGGCGATCTGGTCGAAGGAAGGCTCGCCGCTCGCCGTCCACTCGGTCCGGCAGCGCGTGCTGCTGCTGGGAATGCTCGGCCAGCGGATGAAGCGCGAGGGGCTACCCGCCGACCACGCGCAAGTCGAGCTCGGCATGCGCTACGGCGGGCCGTCGATCGCGAGCGCGATCGACAAGCTGCGCGCGGCCGGATCGACGAAGATTCTCGTGCTGCCGCTGTACCCGCAATACGCGGCGAGCACGACGGCGCGCGCGCTCGACGCCGTGGCCGCGCACGTCGCGAAGCTGCGGCGCGCACCCGCGATCCGGTTCGTCGACGGCTTCCACGACGACATCGGGTACATCAAGGCGTCGGCGCAGGTCGTCAACGACTACTGGATGAAGCACGGCCGGCCCCAGCGCCTGATCCTGTCGTTCCACGGCGTGCCGCGGCGCACGCTCGAGCTCGGGGATCCCTACCACTGCGAATGCCACGTCACCGCCCGGCTCCTCGCGCAGGAGTTGGGGCTCGCCTCCGATCAGTGGCAGATCGCGTTCCAGTCGCGCTTCGGCAAGGCCGAATGGCTGAAGCCCTACACGTTGGCGACGGTGAGGTCGCTCGGGGCCGGGAAGGTGCCCCGCGTCGACGTCTTCTGCCCGGGCTTCGTGTCCGACTGCCTCGAGACGCTCGAGGAGATCGGCATCGAGAACGCGATGGCGTTCCGCGACGCCGGCGGCGGCGAGCTGCACGCGATCCCGTGCCTCAACGAGCATCCGCGCTGGATCGCGGCGCTCGCCGAACTCGCGTGGCAGCACCTGCAGGGGTGGCTCGCGCCAGTGCCCGACGCACGCGAGCGCGAGCTCACGCTCGCCAGGGCGAAAACGCTGGGGGCGAAGCGTTAGCGGGCGTCTGCCAGACAACGCAGGCAGGAGCCTGTCGTTCAGGGCCGACGCAGCATTTCTCGCCTCGCGCGCGACACGTCGTACCGGCCGTCTGCCGCGACGCATGCGTAGCAGGTCTCGACCGCGCGCTCAGGCCGCCACACGCCTATCGACGGCGGCTGGCCGAGCTCGCGCGTGGCGAGGATCGTCTGCAGCGACTCGATCTCGCGCACCGTGCGTTGCGTCGGTGGCAGGATCAGCGTGTCGCGCAGGCGCTTCAGAACAGGCGGCATCGCTTGCACGCACACACGCGCCGCGGTTGTCGCCGAACGGCGTCGTTGCGGCGGCATGACAGCGCGAGGCGGGGGCGACGGCGCGGCGCTCGTCAGGCGACCACCACGCCCTCGGCGGCAAACCCGTCGATCTCCGCCGCCGAGTATCCCGCGGCCGCGAGCACCTCGCGCGTGTGCTCGCCGAGCAGCGGGGCGGGGCGCGTCACCGACGTGGGCGTCGCCGAGAAGTGCAACGGGCACCCGAGCGAGCGGGTCGGGCCGGCCATCGGATGCAGCGTTTCCACGACCATGCCGCGCGCGAGCGTCTGCGGATCGGCGAGCGCTTCGCCGATCGTGTTGACGGGCCCGACCGGGACGCCCGCCGCGTCGAACGCCGCGATCCAGTGCGCCTTGTCGCGCTTCGCGATCACGTCGTTCATGAGCGCGACGAGCGCGGGCAGGTTCGCCATGCGGTCGCTGTTGGTGCGGAAGCGCGGATCGTCGCGCCACTCCGGATGCCCTAGCACGTCGGCGATGCGCTCCCAGTTCGCCTGGTTCGCGCCGCCGACGTTGATCCAGCCGTCGCGCGCGCGGAACGCCTGGTAGGGGGCGGTGAGCACGTGCGCCGACCCCGTCGCCCCCGGCGACTCGCCGGTCGCGAACGCGATGGCCGCGTGCCAGTACGTCTGCTGCAGCGCGGCCTCCATCAGCGACGTGTCGACGACCTGGCCTTCACCGGTGCGAAGCTTGTGCGCCCATGCGGCGAGGATGCCGGTGGCGGCGAGGATGCCCGCGTTGATGTCGGCGACCGAATTGCCGGTCTTCACCGGCGCGCCGCCAGGCTCGCCGGTGATCGACATGAGGCCGGCGACGCCCTGCGCGATCAGGTCGAAGCCGCCCTTGTCGCCGTACGGCCCATCCCGGCCGTAGCCCGACACGGCGCAGTAGATGAGGCCGGGATTGACGGCGGCCAGCACGTCGTAGCCGAGGCCGAGCTTCTCGAGCGTGCCGCGGCGGTAGTTCTCGGTGAGCACGTCGGCGTCGCGTACGAGGCGCAGGAGGATGTCGCGCCCCTGCGGGCGCTTGAGGTCGACGGCGATGCCGCGCTTGTTGCGGTTGAGCATCAGGAACGGCGCGGAGACGCCGTTGACGCGCGGCTCCCGGTAGCCGCGCGCGTCGTCACCGCCGGGCAGCTTCTCGACCTTGACGACGTCGGCGCCCATGTCGGCGAGCATCATGCCGGCGGTCGGGCCCGCCATGATCTGCGCGAGCTCGAGCACGCGCATGCCCGCGAGCGGCCCCGCGCGCGCGGCTTCGCGCGAAGGCTCCATCAGCGCCCCTGGAACCCGGGCTTGGTTTTCGCGAGGAACGCCGCGTAGCCGGCGCGGAAGTCCTCGGTGTCGAAGCAGTCGAAGCATTCGTCGCGCTCGGCGGCCGTGAGCGGCCGGCCTTCGGCGAGGCGACGCGCGAATTTCTTGTGCCAGCGTGCGACGAGCGGTGCGCCGTCGGCGACGCGATGCGCGGTCGCCATCGCTTCCTCGGCGACCTTGTCGTCCGGAACCACGCGCGTGACGAGCCCTTTCTCCTTCGCCTCGGCCGCGTCGAACACGCGGCCCTCGAGCAGGATCTCGAGCGCGACCGCGGCGCCGACGAGGCGCACGAGCGGCGCCATCTCGGCGTAGGCCATCACGAGGCCGAGATTCTTGATCGGCGCGCCGAAGCGGCTCGACGCTCCGCAGATGCGAAGGTCGCACAGCGCGGCGATCTCGAGGCCGCCGCCGACGCAGATGCCGTGAATCTGCGCGACCAGCGGATGACGGCAGCGCGCGAGCGCGGCGGCCGTGCGATGCATCGACTCGCCGTAGCCGCGCGCCTGCGCCTTGTTCGAGCGCCCGGTCGCGAACTCGGCGATGTCGTTGCCGGGCGAGAAGGCCTTGTCGCCCGCGCCGCGCAGCACGATGCAGCGCACCGAGTCGTCGGCGGACAGCGTGTCGACCGTCTCGCCGAGCGCGACCCACATCGCGCGGGTGAGCGCGTTGAGCTTCTCCGGGCGGTCGAGGACGACGACGGCGATCGCGCCTTCGCGGTCGACGCGCACGGAGCCTGTGGCGACGCTCATCGAGGCCTCATCGGTAGAAGTATTCGACCAGCGCCATTCCGGTGAACGGAACGTAGGTGACCAGCAGCAGCACGGCGACCAGCACGCCGATGAACCAGACGTTGACGCGCGAGACCGCCCAGACCGATTCCTTCGCGATCGAGCAGGCGACCATCAGCACGCTCGCGACCGGGGGCGTCTGCTGGCCGATGCCGAGGTTGATCGTGACGATGAGGCCGAAGTGCACCGGATCGATGCCGACCGCCCGCACCAGGGGCATGACGATCGGCACCACCAGGATGATGGCGGCCGCCGAGTGAAGGAACACGCCGAGGAGCAGGAACAGCAGGTTCAGGAGCGCGAGGACGACCCACTTGTTCTGCGTGAAGTCGCTGACCGCTTGCGCGAGCGCCTGCGGCGCCTGCACCTCGGTCAGGTGGGTTCCGAGCAGCGCGCTCGTCGCCACCAGCAGCATCACGACCGCCGTCTGGACGCCGCCTTCGATCACCGCCTTGCGCAGCTCCTTGAGGTCGAGCGTGCGGTAGATGACGAGGCCGACGAACAGCGCGGCGACGACCGCGAGCGCCGCGCCCTCGGTCGCCGTGACGATGCCGCCGAAGATGCCGCCCAGGATGATGATCGGCAGCAGGAACGCCCACAGCGCGTCGCGCGAGCTCTGGCGCACGCGCCGCCACGAGAACGCTTCCTCGCGCGGCAGGTTGTAGCGTCGCGCGAACCAGTAGGCCATCGCCATCAGGCCGAAGCCGCCCAGGATCCCCGGCACGATGCCGGCGACGAAGAGCTGCACGACCGAGGTCTCGGCCATCACCGCGTAAAGGATCATCGGGATGGAAGGCGGGATGATCACCGCGAGCGTCGCGGACGACGACATCACGGCCGCGGCGAACGGCGCGGGATAGCCTTTCTTCTTCATCCCGGGGATCAGGATCGAGCCGAGCGCCGCGACGTCCGCGACGGCGGAGCCGGAGATCTCCGCGAAGAACAGCGAGGCGCCGATCGACACGTGCGCGAGTCCGCCCCGGATCCAGCCGAACAAAGCGGACGCGACCCCGATCAGCCGCTGCGAGATGCCCGACGCGTTCATGATCGCGCCGGCGAGGATGAAGAGCGGAATCGCCAGCAGCGGGAAATTGGTCGCGCCGTTGTAGCTCACCAGCGCGAGGTTCGGCAGGATCGCGAGGCCGTGCGCGGAGACCATCGCCACGAGCGCCACGATCCCGAGCGACACCGCGATCGGCACGTTGATCAGCACGAGCGCCAGCACCGCGGCGAAGAGCAGGAGCATCGTCGCCATCGCGGGCCCCTAGG
>JBDTNO010000124.1:0-10124 GCA_039933715.1 Betaproteobacteria bacterium | reverse complement strand
CACCCGCCCGACGCGTCGCGCATCCGCGGGTTACGCAGAGCTTCCCTAGCGGCGACGATGGCGGATCCGGCGATCGAGGCGCTCCAGGAGACGATCCGCGTCGCGGTGGCGAAGCACGCGCCGCTGCGCGTGCGCGGCGGCGGCACCAAGGATTTCTACGGCGAGCGCCTGGCGGGGGACGTCCTCGACGTTCGCCCGGTGGCCGGCATCGTCGACTACGAGCCGACCGAGCTCGTGATCACCGCGCGCGCCGGCACGACCATCGACGAGATCGAGGCGACGATGCACGCGGCGGGGCAGATGCTCGCGTTCGAGCCGCCGCGCTTCGCGGCTGGCGGCACGCTCGGCGGCGCGATCGCGTCGGGACTTTCGGGCCCGCGACGGCCGTACGCGGGCGCGGCGCGCGACCTCGTCCTCGGCGTGAAAGTGATCGACGGGACCGGGCGCGCGCTGGCGTTCGGCGGGCGCGTGATGAAGAACGTCGCCGGATTCGACGTATCGCGCCTGATGACCGGCGCGATGGGAACGCTGGGCGTGATCACCGAGGTGTCGTTGAAGTGCCTGCCGCTGCCGCGCGACGAGACGACGCGTCTGTTCGAGATGTCGGCCGACGAATCGATCCGGCGCGTCAACGAATGGGGCGGACAGGCGCTCCCGCTGTCGGCGACCTGCTTCCACCAGGGCCGTCTCGCGGTCCGCATGTCGGGCGCGCCGAGCGCGGTCGCGGCCGCGAGCGCCAGGCTGGGCGGGGACGAGGTCGAGGCGGCGGACGCGCTGTGGACTTCGGTCCGCGACCAGCGCCACGCGTTCTTCGCGGGCGCGGCATCGGGTCGCGCACCGCTGTGGCGGCTCTCGGTCGGTTCGACCGCTCCGTACACCGACCTCGGCGGCGAGCAGCTGATCGAATGGGGAGGGTCGTTGCGCTGGCTCGCGACGACGCCGCGGTCCGACGCGATGAAGGTGCGCGCGTGGGCGATCTCGCAAGGCGGCCACGCGACGCTGTTCCGCGCTTCCGACAAGCCGGGCGACGTCTTCACTCCGCTGCCGTCGACGCTCGCCGGACTGCACAAGCGCCTGAAGTCGACGTTCGACCCGCACGGGATTCTCAACCCGGGCCGTCTCTCGTCCGTTTTCTGAAGCGATGCAGACCAACCTCGCGCCCGAGTTCCGCGGCACCGTCGATGGCGAGGAGGCCGAGGCGATCCTGCGCGCGTGCGTGCATTGCGGTTTTTGCAACGCGACCTGCCCGACCTACCTGCATATCGGCGACGAGCTCGACGGCCCGCGCGGGCGCATCTACCTGATCAAGCAAGTGCTCGAGGGCGCGCTCCCGTCGTCGAAGACGCAGCTCCATCTCGACCGCTGCCTCACCTGCCGCGCGTGCGAGACGACCTGTCCGTCGGGCGTTCGCTACGGCCGCCTCGCAGACATCGGCCGCAAGATCGTCGATGAGCGCGTCGGGCGCACGCCGGGCGAGGCGGCGGTGCGTTGGTCGCTGCGCAAGGGCCTGACGTCGCGCACGCTGTTCGGGAGCGCGCTGGCGTTCGGGCGCATCGCGAAGGAGCTGATGCCGGGCCGTCTCGGCCGGCGCATCCCGTCCTCGCGTCGCGCGGGCGCGTGGCCGGCGGAACGCCATGCGCGCCGGGTCATCGCGCTCGAAGGGTGCGTGCAGCCGTCGATCGCGCCGGCGACCGACGCGGCACTCGCGCGCGTGCTCGACCGCGTCGGCATCTCGCTCGTGCGCGCGGGCGGCGGCGGATGCTGCGGCGCGCTGCCGTTTCACCTGAACGCGCACGACGAGGCGCGCGATCTCGCGCGGCGCAACATCGACGCCTGGTGGCCGGCGATCGAGGCCGGTGCCGAGGCGGTCGTCGTCACGGCGAGCGGCTGCGGCGTGATGGTGAAGGACTACGCCCACCTGCTCGCGCAGGACCCCGCGTATGCCGACCGCGCGGCGAAGGTCGCGTCGCTCGCGCGAGACACCGTGGAGGTCGTGGCGCCCGAGTGGAAGCGCATCGCGCCGCTCGTGGCGATGGACCTCGGGCCGCAACGCGTGGCGTTCCACGCGCCATGCACGCTGCAACACGGCATGCAGATCCGCGGCGAGGTCGAGGAGATCCTGCGTGCGATCGGGCACGAGCTGCTGCCGGTCGCCGACGCGCATCTGTGTTGCGGGTCGGCGGGCACCTATTCGATCCTCCAGCCGGAGATCGCCGGCGCGCTGCGCCGCGCCAAGCTCGCGGCGCTGGAGACTGAAGGTCCCAACGTCATCGCGACCGCCAACGTCGGTTGCCAGACGCATCTCGCCGCTGGCACGTCGCGCCCGGTGCGCCATTGGATCGAGCTGCTCGACGAGCGGCTCGTCGGCGGCGTACCCGGGGGACGTCGATGAACGAGGCGCGCCCTGTGCCCGATCCTGGCGGCGGCGAGTCCCCGGCCGCGCGCTCCTCGTATCGGTATTTCCTGTCGATTCCCACGCGCTGGTCGGACAACGACGGCTACGGCCACGTCAACAACGTCAGCTATTACGCGTATTTCGACACCGTGGTGAACGAGCACCTGATCCGCGCGGGCGGGCTCGACATCGCGCATTCGCCGGTCGTCGGGGTCGTCGTCGAGAATGCGTGCCGGTTCCATGCGTCGCTGTCGTTTCCGGAAACGATCGACGCGGGACTTTTGGTGACGAAGATCGGGAACTCCAGCGTCGCCTACCGGATCGGTTTGTTCAGGCAGGGAACCGCGACTCCCGCGGCGACCGGCCGCTTCGTCCATGTCTGGGTGGACCGCGCGACGCAGCGACCGGTGCCGATTCCCGGTCGCATCCGCGCGGCGCTCGTGCCCTTGCTCGCCGAGGAAGGCACGTGAGCGCAACGAGCCCGAATCGCATCGCGATCGAACTCGCGCCGATGACGGATGCGACGAAGGAGGACGCGCGCGCGCTGCTCGGGGCGCTCCTCGGCGACGACGAGCACTACCGCGCGTCGGCGGCCGCGTACGGCGACGGCGGACGCGAAGCCCTCGATCGCGCGCTCGATCTCTTCGTCGCGCGGCCGGAGCTCGGCACCGTCTGGCTCGCCCGCACCGACGAGGGCGGCCGGCGTCTCGCGGTGGGCGCCTGCGTCGTCTGCCGCGCCATCTCCACCTCGCGCGGCGGGATGGTCGCGAAACTCGACGACGTGACGATCCGCGACGGCTGGCGGGGACGCGGCGTCGGGAGCGCGATGCTCGAGGCGCTCGCGGGCCACCTGAAGTCCGCCGGCGTCACGCGCATCGACACCGCCTGCCATCGCGACAACCTCCGCGCGTGGCGCTTCTACGAGCGGCTCGGCTTCGTGCCGCTCGACGAGGAGCGCCTCGCGCGCATGATCGAATGAATCCGGGGACGCGCCCCGCCGCATCCGACCGGACCGCGCCCACCGGGAAACGAGGATCCGCCATGCACCGCCACCTGGCCGCCGCCGCATGGCTGGCGCTCGCGCTGCCTGCCGCCGCGCAGGCCCCGCGCGAGATTCCGATGCGCGACTTCTTCCGCAACCCCGACCGCGCGTACTTCCGCGTCGCCGGCGACGGCAGGACGGTCTCGTTCATGCAGCCGTGGGAGCGGCGCATGAACGTCTACGTCCAGCCGGTCGGCTCGACCGTCGCGCCGCTCCGGATCACCGGCGAGCGGGATCGCGACATCGCCGACTATTTCTGGAAGGGCCCGGACCGGATCGTCTACCTGAAGGACATCGGCGGCGACGAGAACAACCACGTCGTCGTCTCGGATCGGCGCGGCGGCGAGCCGCGCGACCTGACGCCGTTCGGCGGCGTGCGCGCGGTGATCGTCGACGACCGGCCCGACGACCCGTCCCGCCTGCTCGTCGGGCTCAACCGGCGCGTCAAGGAGGTCTTCGACGTCTACGACCTCGACCTCGCGTCGGGCGAACTGAAGCTCGTCGCCGAGAATCCGGGCAACATCACCGAGTGGGGCACCGACCACGCGGGGACGATCCGCTATGCGATCGCCACCGACGGCGTCGACCGGACCTATCTCTATCGCGAGGATGCGGGCAAGCCGTTCCGCGCGGTCCTCAAGACCACCTACCGCGACCGGTTCGCGCCGCAGGGCTTCACGCCCGACAACGCGAAGCTCTTCGTGATCTCGAACCTCGGTCGCGACAAGGCGGCCGTCGTGCTCGTCGATCCGGCGACCGCGAAGGAGGAGCGCGTCGTCTATGCGCGCGACGACCACGACATCGTCAGCGTCGAGTTCTCGAAGCGCCGCAAGGTCCCGACCTGGGCGAACTACACGACCTGGCGCGCCGAGCGGCAGTACTTCGACGCGTCGAGCGAACGGATGTTCGCCGCGCTCGAGAAGCACCTCCCCGGCTATCGGCTCGCGATCCAGTCGACGACCGACGACGAGACCATGATGGTGGTCGCCGCGACGAGCGACGTGACGCAGGGTTCGCGCTACCTGTACGACCGCACGGCCGACAAGCTCGTCAAGCTCGGCGACGTCGCGCCGTGGATGAACCCCGCCGACGCCGCCGAGATGAAGCCGGTCAGCTACCGTTCGCGCGACGGGCTCACGATCCACGGCTACCTGACGCTGCCCAGGGGGCGCGCCGCGAAGGGCCTGCCGGTGATCGTGCATCCGCACGGCGGCCCGTGGTTCCGCGACGAATGGGGCTATGACTCCGAGGTGCAGTTCCTCGCCAATCGCGGCTACGCGGTATTGCAGATGAACTTCCGCGGGTCGGTCGGCTACGGCCGCCGATTCTGGGAGGCGTCGTTCGGCCAGTGGGGTCTCGCGATGCAGGACGACGTCGCCGACGGCGTCGCGTGGCTGGTCGCGGAGGGAATCGCCGATCCGAAGCGCGTGTGCCTGTACGGCGGCAGCTACGGCGGTTACGCGACGCTGGCGGGGCTCGTCAAGACGCCCGACCTCTACGCGTGCGGCATCGACTACGTCGGCGTTTCCAACCTGTTCACGTTCCTCGACACGATCCCGCCGTACTGGAAGCCGATGCTTGACATGTTCTACGTGATGGTCGGGCATCCGGAGAAGGACGCCGAGCGCCTTCGCGCGACCTCGCCGGTGTTCCACGCCGATCGGATCAAGGTGCCGCTGCTGATCGCGCAGGGCGCCCGCGACCCGCGCGTCAACAAGAACGAGTCCGACCAGATGGTCGAGGCGATGCGCAAGCGCGGCGTCGACGTCGAGTACATCGTCAAGGACAACGAGGGCCACGGGTTCGCGAACGAGGAGAACCGCTTCGCGTTCTACGAGGCGGTCGAGCGATTCCTCGCGAAGGTGATGCGGTGAGCGCGACCGCGCGCACGCACGGGTCGAACGCATGACGCGTCGCTACGCACTCGTGCCGGCCGCGGGCGGAGGAACGCGCGCCGGGCAATCGGCGCCCAAGCAGTACCAGGAGATCCACGGCCGCCCGGTGCTCGCGCACACGCTCGACCGTCTCGCGGGCGCGCTCGCGCTCGACCGAATCTTCGTCGCGATCGCGGGCGACGACGCGCGCTACGCCGAACTGATCGGCATGCGCGCCGACGTCGAGCCGCTGCCATGCGGAGGCCCGACGCGCGCCGGGACGGTCGCGAACGCGCTCGCCATCCTCACGTCGCGATGCCGCGCCGACGACTGGATCCTGGTGCACGACGCGGCCCGACCGTGCGTGCCCGCGGCGGCGTTGCAGCGTCTCGCCGATTCGCTCGAGAACGATCCGGTCGGAGGGCTCCTCGCGATCCCGGTCGCCGACACGCTGAAGCGCGGCGACGGCGACGCGGAGCCGCGCACCGTTCGCACCGAGCCGCGCGACGCGCTCTGGCAGGCGCAGACGCCGCAAATGTTCCGCTACGGCGTGCTCGCTCGCGCGTACGCGGAGGGCGGCATCGCCGACGCGACCGACGATTCGCTCGCCGTCGAGCGGCTGGCCGCGCGCGGTGCGTGCGGGATGCCGCGCCTGATCTTCGGCAGCCGCGCGAACATCAAGATCACCTGGCCCGAGGACTTCGGCATCGCGGCGGCGATCCTCGCCGCTCAGGCCCACGAGCGGGACATCGCATGATCCGGATCGGCACCGGCTTCGACGTCCATGCGCTGGTCGCCGGGCGCCGGCTCGTGATCGGCGGCGTCGACATCCCGCACGAGCGCGGGCTCGACGGCCACTCGGATGCGGACGTGCTGATTCACGCGATCTGCGACGCGATCCTCGGCGCGCTGGCGCTCGGCGACCTCGGCCGCCATTTCCCCGACACCGACGCACGCTGGAAGGGCGCGGACAGTCGCGCGCTGTTGCGCCATGTCGCTGGCCTGATGCGGGCGCGCGGGTTTTCGATCGGCAATGTCGACGCAACGGTGATCGCCGAGGCCCCGAAGCTCGCGCCGTACGTGCCGGCGATGCGCGCCAACCTCGCGGCCGACCTCGGTTGCACGCTCGACGACGTCGGCGTCAAGGCTACCTCGACCGAAGGGCTCGGGTTCGCCGGGCGCCGCGAGGGCATCGCCGCGATGGCGAGCGTCGTGGTCGTGCGCCCGGAGATGTCGCAGACCTGACGTCCACGCGTCCCCGTCGATGGGGACCCGCAAACCCGCCGTTGGTCCACTGGCACCGCGCGCCACCGGAGGGTTTGAAATACCTACAGGCTTGCCGGTCACGCGCCGATGGGGGTAGGAAGCAACTCGCCGCGCTGACGACGACGATCAACAGCATGACCGACACGCTCGCGATCTTCGCCGACCAGGTGACGACCGTCTCGCGCGAGGTCGGCGCGAGGGCCAACTCGGCGGCAAGTCGAAAGTGCCGGGCGCGTCGGACGCGTGGGAGGGCCTGACCGCGAACGTGCACCAGCTCGCCGGATTTCGCGCGCTACGCGGCGAACGACCATCCAGACGGATGACTCCTTTCCTGCACATGCGGAGCCGAATTCGGCGCGACGCCGGGAATGGGTCGCGCGAAGCGCCTACTTCGCGAGTGTGACGCGCGCGATCGTCCCGCCGCCTTCCCGCGGCAGCAGGACCAGCGTCCCGCCGTGCATCCGCGCGATGCGCTCGACGATCGCGAGGCCGAGTCCCGCGCCCGCCGCGCCGTCGTCGCGTGCGCGCGCGTCGCTCGCGCGCGTGAACGGCTGCTTCAATCGCTCGACGTCGCCGGGCGCGATGCCCGGACCGCGGTCGCGCACCTCGATCGTCGCGAACGACGCGCCTTCCGCCGTCGCCACCTCGACCGGCGGCGCGCCGTACGCGAGCGCGTTGTCGACGAGATTCGCGCAAAGCCGCGAGATCGCTGCGGGCTTGAGCGGCAGCGTCTTCACGCCGCCGGCGTCGAACGCCACATCGCGGCCAGCGGCGGCGTAGCGTTCGACGCAGGCGCGCACGACCGGATCGAGCTCGGCGGTCGCGCGCCCCGACGCGTCGTCGGCACGCGAGAAATCGAGAAACTGCCCGACGATGCGGTCCATCTCCTCGATGTCGGCGACCATTCCGGTGCGCGCGTCGTCGCCCGGCGCGACGTGCATCTCCACGCCGAGGCGGAGCCGCGCGAGCGGCGTTCTAAGGTCGTGCGAGACGCCCGCGAGTAGCATCGCGCGGTCGCGCTCGGCCTGCGAGAGATTCGCGAGCATCGCGTTGAAGCGGCGATTGACGGCGGCGATCTCGGTCGGGCCGGTCTCGGGGAGCGGGGAGGGCGTCCCGCCGCGGCCGAGCTCGTCGACTGCCGCATTGAGCTCACGCAGCGGCCGCGCGAGCACGCGCGCGAACGCGTAGGCGGCCGCGAGCAGCAGCGCGACGATCGCGAGCGACCACAGGAGTGCGCGCGAAGGCATTTCTTCCTGGTCGCGCGCCGCGGGCATCGGGAACGCCGCCCAGTACGCGGTGCCGCCGGCGTCGAGGCGCACGAGGAATTGCTGGCGCTGCGGCAGGACGCGCAGGTCGGTGCCCGGCCCGAGCTCGCCGCGCAACCGGTTCTGCAACTCGGCGACGAGCGGGCTTCGCGTCGGCGCGGGGTTGGCGAGGCCGGGCCGCTCGGCCTCGGGCACGATGCGCGCACCGAACTCGCGGCCGATCCGTTGCAGCGTCTCGCGCCGCTCGGTGCCTTCTGCGCCCTCGAGCGCGGCGCGCAACGCCTGAAGCTGCGCGATCTTGGTGTCGCTGAACTGGCGCGCGATCAACGCGGCGCGGTCCTGGCGGAACAGCACGATCATCGAGGCCGTGGCGATCGCGACCGCCGCAACGAGCAGCAACGTCAGGCGTCCGAACAGCGAGCGGGGCAGGAGCGTCACGCGGCGCCCGGCGCCGCGTCGTCGGGCACGTAGACGTAGCCGACGCCCCAGACGGTCTGGATGTAGCGCGGGTTCGAAGGGTCGGTCTCGACCAGCTTTCGCACGCGCGAGACCTGCACGTCGATCGCGCGGTCGAACACCTCGTGATCGCGTCCGCGCGCGAGCTGCATCAGCTTCTCGCGCGCGAGAGGCTGGCGCGGGTGCTGCGCGAACGCGCGGATCAGCGAGAACTCGCCGGTGGTGAGGTGCGTGACCCGGCCATCCGCCTCGAGCGTTCGCGCCGCGAGGTCGAGCCGATGCCGGCCGAACGCGACGACACCGCTCTCGCCGGGCGTGCCGGGCGCCGGCTTCAGCGCGTGCCGCCGCAGCACCGCATGGATGCGCGCGACGAGCTCGCGCGGGTTGAAAGGCTTCGCGAGGTAGTCGTCGGCGCCCATCTCGAGGCCGACGATCCGGTCGACGTCCTCGCCCTTCGCGGTGAGCATGATGATCGGCACGTCCTCGCCCGCGCCGCGCAGCCGGCGGCATATCGCGAGCCCGTCCTCGCCCGGCAGCATGAGGTCGAGGACGACGAGGTTCGGCGGGTCGCGCTGGAGTCGCTTGTCGAGGTCGCGCGCATCGGGGATCGCGCGCACGTCGAAGCCCTGGCTCGCGAGGTAGCGGGTCAAAAGATCGCGCAACCGGACGTCGTCGTCGACGACGAGGATACGTGGCGGGGGTGCCGGAGCTTTCGCATTCATCGGGGATTGGAACGCGCGCCGGGCCGGACGATCGCCTGCACCGTGCAACGAATTGTAACGGCGCCCGGCGGGTGCAACGCCTGGTTGCACGCGAGGACCCCGGGCGCGAACCATGCGGCCATGCCGGCCTCCAATCCTTCGAGCCCGCCTCGCCACCCGTGGCGCCGGCTTCGTCTCCTCACCACGAAAGGAAGTTGCCATGCAAGCCATCACGATTCGTCGCCCGGCCGTCGTCGCGTCCGCGCTGATCTTCGCCGCGACGCTCGCCGTCGCGGGCACGACCCGCGCCGCGGGCCCGCAGCACGGTCATTCCGGGCCCCCCGCCGCCGGCGGCTTCGTCGAGCACGTCCTCGCACCTCTGAAGGACAAGCTCGCGCTCGACAGCTCGCAGCAGCAGATGTTCGACAACGCGCGCGCGCAGACGATCGCCGCTCGCGACCAGGCCATGTCGCAACGCTCCGGCGTGCGCACCCAGGTCGACGCCGAGCTCGCGAAGTCCGAGCCGGACCTCGCCGCGATCGCCGCGCTGCTCGATGGCACGCAGGACCAGGGCCGCGCGGCGCGCCAGCAGGTGCGCGACCAGTGGCTCAAGTTCTACGCGAACCTGCGCCCGGACCAGAAGGGCATCGTCCGCGACGCGATCCGCGATCGCCTCGCGCATGCCGAAGGCGGCCGGGACCGGAACCGTCAACGCACGCAGCGCGCCCCGACCTGAGCAATGCGGCGGGATGGCCGGACTTTCCGGCCGTCTCGCCGGCTGTCCGCTACAGCCAGCCCCCTTCGGGCAGGGTTTCCCCGCCCCGCTACTCTGGTCGCCGGGCGGCTTTCATGCCGGTCGCCGCCTCGCACGGGGGTCAGGGCGGCCGACCGCTCGTCGGCTGATCGCCATATTCATGACCGCCACGCAGTTCCCCTCTTGCACTGAACAGCTTCGCGAGGTTAGGGTTATGACGTTGGCATAGATGCGCGTCCGCGACCCGGGCGCGTCCTTCCAGGCGATGAACGCGCAGGGTACGAACGACCGCACGCTGGCCCTGCCGCGGCCTTCGTCGCACGCGATCAGGCCCGCCGTTCGCAGCACGGCGCTCCGGATCGCGTGCTGGG
>JBDTNO010000123.1:0-10139 GCA_039933715.1 Betaproteobacteria bacterium | reverse complement strand
TGCCGTTCGCGCTCATCGGAGGTTTCTGGCTGTTGTACCTTCTCGGGCACAATCTTTCGATCGCGAGCGCCGTGGGGTTCATCGCGCTGGGCGGCGTGGCCGCCGAATTCGGCGTCGTCATGCTGCTCTATCTACGCAGCGCGTGGGAAGAGCGTTTGGCAGCGGGCAAAACCAGCGCATCCGACCTGCTGGATGCCATTCGCGAAGGCGCAGTTTTGCGGGTCCGACCCAAGGCAATGACGGTAGCCGTGATTCTGGCGGGACTTCTGCCGATCATGCTCGGTTCCGGAGCGGGGTCGGAGGTGATGCAGCGCATCGCCGCGCCGATGGTGGGGGGCATGATTACCGCGCCACTGCTGTCGATGCTCGTGATTCCGGTAGCCTACCTGTTGATACGGAGACCGAGGCAGCCTGGGCCAGCGTCATCGGCGAATGTTCAAGAATTTACGAGTCCACCACCGACGAAAGGAATTCATCATGAATCGTAGCAGCATCACGCTCGTGTCGATGGCGGTGAGTGTCGTAGCCTCAGGCCTCGCAGTCGCCCAGTCGACCGGCATGGGGAGCATGGACATGAAGTCCACCGACCCGAACGATCAAGCGATGAAGCAGCAGACGACATCGGCGAGTCACAAGGGGGCCGGCATCGTCAAAAGCGTCAATGCCGCTGATGGCATCGTGACGTTGGCGCACGAGCCAGTGAAAAGTCTCAATTGGCCCGCGATGACGATGAGTTTCAAAGTCAGGGACAAGCCGCTCGCCGGAAAACTCAAACCCGGCGACAAGGTCGATTTCACCTTCATCCGATCGGGGAACGACTACGTCATCACGGGCATCAAGTAATCTTCCATCACTCGGCGGAAGTCCGTCGGGTTCGGCGTAGGCGTCTTAATGTCGATGCCGATGATCGATATCCGGGAAATGCGCGTGCTGATGGGTAAGTGATGCATGGACGTGTTCATGTGCGTGCGGTTTCGTGAGGTCTACGTCTTCGGGATGCGAATGCAGATGATGCACGTCGTGGGTATGCAGGTGATTGTGATGCCCGGCCACGTGGGTATGCGAATGCTCGTGATGCTCGGATAGGTGCAGCCAGACGCCCGTCGCCATCAGGAGACCGGCTATCCCGAGTTGCGCGGAGGGGGCGTCGCCGTTGACGAGAATGCCTAGCCCGGCACCCACGAAGGGAGCGATTGAAAAATACGCGCTGGTACGGCTCGCGCCGAGGCCCCGCAACGCGATGACGAACAACGTGAGACTGACCCCGTATCCCAGGAAACCAATTGCAGCCGCGGCGGCGCCTTCCGACGGACTGGGCAACGCAGCACCGAGCGCCAGGGCTAGGAGCGTATTGAACGCCCCGGCCACCAGACCCTTTGCGCAGGTGATCGCGACGGCGTCGCTGGCGGACACCTTGCGGGTGAGATTGTTGTCGATTGCCCAGCAACCACAAGCCAAAACGATCAGCGCGATTCCTGGCGTCGCGTCGATGGTGCCCGCTGGCGACCAGGAGAGTGCCACTCCCCCGAGAACGATGCACAACATGCCCAAGGCGATGCGACGGTCGACGTGTTCGCGAAACAGGAACCACGCAAACAACGCCGTCAATGCGGACTCCATGTTGAGCAACAAGGACGCGGTCGAGGCAGCGGTACTCTGCAGCCCGAACAGCAGCAACACCGGGGCAGCGACGCCACCGAAGGCAATCGCCGTGAGCAGCCAGGCTACTTCGTGCCCCTTGGGAAGCGACAGTGGTTCCGCTGCAGTCCGGCCATGCAGCCTTCGCAAGCCCAGGACGATGGCGAGCCCCGCACCGGAGCCGAGATAGAGTATTCCGGCTAGCATCATCGGGTGGACGCTTCCGACCAGGAGCTTCGCGAGCGGTGTGCTCATTCCGAAGAGCACGGCAGCAGCGAGCGCGGAAACGACGGCTCTGCTCATTTCGCGACCCCCGAAGGAATCTTCCCGAGCCTCGCCAAATCAGGGGGCGTCGGATGAGACGCTGCAGTAGCAATAGGTGAATTGCTGGATTGCACCACGCGGCGTCTCGTGAAGCTCGGTGAGATGCCTGACCAAACGAAAGGCGGCACCGAACTCTGCGTGCAATCCGTCGGCTTCGTAGCGCATGACGTTCAGCCCGCTGCACTGCTGCGGTCCTTCCGGACCGAACGTCGCGACAACGACGTGGCCACCGGGCTTTACCGCACGTGCTACCTGCGCGACGTAGTTCGCTCGATCTTCGCCGGCCGTGAGGAAGTGAAAGACAGCGCGGTCGTGCCACACATCAAATTGATGTCGCGAGAAGGGGAACGAAGTCACGTCCCCCGTAAGCCATTTGGCATGACTTGAAAGCCTTCCGAGCCGGTCCCTGGTCACGGCCAGCGCTGTGGGGGAAAGGTCCAGCACGTGGACGTTCGTGTAGTTCAAGGCGAGTAGGTCATCCACCAGCGTCGACTCGCCGCCGCCAACATCAATAATCTGCGAATCCCTGGCAGGTGCGGCATCTTGAACGAGCTCTAGTGAAATATCCAGGTGGCTTCGATACCAGCTGACTTCATCGGGCCGTTTGGTCTGATAGACCTGTTCCCAGTGCGCTTTGGCTTCCATCGCCAGGTCCTTTGCTTGTGATGAACTGGTTAGCGGATACGAGCGGGGCTAGCGATGCGTCGATCGGGATGTCCGCGCCGGCTCCGACCTGGCGCAACACGGACTCCGCCATGATGCTGCGTGCGGAATTGCCCGTGCAAAGGAACAGCACGTTGTAGACGCGCACGGGCGCGACTTACCCGCAGCAAGCCGTTCGTCTGGCGGCAGGTTGGGTGACGTCGTTGCCAGGCCCGCAGCATTGGGTTCCCGTCGATCCGCCGGCGGTTTGCTCGACCGGCTCGGAGGCTGCCTCGTCTGCCAGAGGTATGCCGTCGAGCGTGTGGAAGGCCTCCCAGGAAATGCCCTGAGGGTCTTTCGTCCAATGCTTGTTGCCGCGCGCGTAGCAGCAGTTGACGTTGGGCTCGTCGAAAACGTTTTCGGGATCGGCCGCCTCAAATTGCGTTCGAATGGCGGCGAGCTCGCCGGCGGATTCGGCTTGCAGCCCGAGGTGGTTGAGCCCCGATCGAGCGGGCCGATGCGAGATCGCGAAATTCACGCGGGGATCCTCCAGCATCCACTTCGCGTAGTCGGGCTTCTCCACCGAGGGCGGCATCCCGAACAGGTTGGAATAGAACCGGATACTGGCGCCCAGGTCGGGGACGCCGAGGTGTACGTGGAATCTGCGCATCACTTGCTCCTCGTGCGCGGGGTCGTAGGCGTGCAGGCGGACGGCGCGCAAGCCGTTTCGCATGCTCCGCCGCCACTTGCGCGGCAGCAGTTTTCAGTGAGATAGCCGACGAGACCGTTCATTGCTGCCACGTCCGGCCGATACCAGATGAAGCGCCCGTCGCGGCGGTCCTCGATCAACCCCGCGTTGGCGAGCTCCTTGAGATGAAACGAGAGTGTTGCCGGGGGTAACTTGAGCTTGAGCGAAATGGCGCCAGGCGTGAGTCCTTCCCGCGCGTTCTCCACCAGGAGGCGAAAGATCGCCAGGCGTGTTTCCTGGGCGAGAGCCGCGAGTGCCGCCACGGCGCGTGACGAGGCGGTCGGGGTGGGTCGCTTGTGTGCCGTTTGCGGTTCCATAATTCCAACAATATGGAAAGAATTGCGGGTTGTCAAGCCCCTTCCGTCCATACCGTACGGATTGGACCGTAGGAGGAGCGAGATCGAGGCGCCAGTGACGACCGGCGACGCGCCTGGCGCGACGCCGGCTTCCAATGACGAACCGCGGGACAGGACAAACCGCAACTTCACGTCGAAAGCGCCGGTCCACATCGACCGTCGTTTCGCCGTGCCGCGTGTGCATGAATACGTCCCCGCTCTGTGCGGGTTTTTGTCCTGACCTAGGCTGGCCAAAACGGGGTCTTGGGGCCGAAGGTGCCCCGTTCGTCGAGTCCGGCGGCCTGATGAGCTACGGCGAGGACCTGCGCGGCACCTATCGCACCGCGGCGCATTATTTCGACAGGATCAAGAAGGGCGCGCTCCCTGCGGTCATGCCGGTCGAGCAGCCCACCCGATTCGAGCTCGTCATCAACGCGAAGACGGCCCGTGCGCTCAACGTGACGGTTCCAGCTGCGATGCTCGTCAGCGCGGACGAGGTCCTGCAGTAACGGCGCCTTCTGTGCGCCGTCGCCGCGGCGGTCGCGTCAGCCGTCCAGCCTGAGGTTCTTCCAGTCGCGCCACTGCGCCGGATGACGGCGCACGTAGGGTTCGAGCCGAGCGCCGAATGCCTGCGCGGCGGCGTCGAGCAATCCGTCGGCATCGCCTTCCTTCGCGACCGGAATGGGTGGCTCCACGACCACGCGCATCACGTCGTCATCACCGCGCACCGTGAGCACCGGCAGCAGCGCCGCGCCCGCGAGGCGCGCGAGCCCGGGTGCGCCGACCGCGAGCTCGAGCGTGCCGCCCAGGATTCCGACCGACGCGAGCCGCTGGCCTTCCCACGCCCCAGCGGTGATCGACACGATGCCGTTGCGACGCAGCAGCCGTTGGGCGGCCAGCGTCGCCGCCATGGGCCGGTCGCGGTCGATCACGATCCGCCCGGCGAGATGCGCCATCTCGGCGCGCACGCGAATGCGGTTCACCGTCATGATGCCGATGCGCGACTTCGAGAAGCCATGCTCGGGACGGCTCATGTGCCAGGCGCGATAGCCCGACGCCGCGAGCGCCTGCTTGGTGGCGAGCGCGTTGAAGCAGAAGTGCGCGACCCACAGCACGGCGCCGTGCCCCGCCGCGAGCGCGTCGTCGATGTGTCGCGCGCCGACGAGCTCGAGCCGCGGCGTCCACGGGCGCGGACCCACCGAGCGAAGGATCTGCATGTGGTGTTCGCTGCGGCCGGCGGCGACGTCGAGCGCGAAGGACCGTGCGTCGAATCGGTCGCGCTCGGCACCGAGCACGCGAGCGCCGGTCCGCGCGACCGGCTCGGGATCGAAGAAGCGCAGGCGCGCCTTGAACGCCTCGAGTCCCCGGCACGCGTTGCGCCAGCTCCGTTCGGGAAGCACCAGCGCGGCGAGCGCGAGCAGCGGCAGCTCCGCGGCAACGGCGAGGTCCTCGCGCGCCAGCCACGGACGGACGGCCGGGGCGCGGTTGCGTCGGCGGATCGGCATCGGGGAGCGGCGGCGAGAACATCGACGTCGCCCGGGTATTATCGGGCACATGACGCACGGACGTCCACGTTTCCTTCGTCGATGACCGGCTCGTCGGACACCACGTTCGTGCTGACGAGCTGCGGTCGTTTCGACCTCCTGGCCGAGACGATGCTGACGTTTCTCGCCTGCAACACCGCGCCGATCGCACGCCATGTCGTCGTCGAGGATTCCGGGAGCGCCTCGGTGCGCGACGTGCTCGGCGGGCTCGACGTCCCGATCGACATCCTCCTGAACCAACCGCCGGTCGGCCAGATGGCGAGCATCGACGCGGCCTACGCGACCGTCGCGACGTTGTTCGTCTTTCACTGCGAGGACGATTGGCGCTTCCTTCGCGGCGGCTTCGTCGAGGAATCGCGCGCGGTGCTCGACGCGCGCGACGATGTGTCGGTGGTCGTCTGCCGCCGCAACGGCCAGAACGTCGACCACGATGCGCTGGTGGCTTCGGCGTCGGTGGAGCGCGTCGCCGGCGTCGGCGTGCGGATCCCGCGGCTCGACGCGCATCCGCTGTGGGGCGGCTACACGTTCAACCCCGGGCTGCGACGTCACGCGGACTGGGAGCGCGCCGCGCCGTTGGCCGCGTACCGGCAGGAGGCCGGCGCGAGCCTGTGGTTCAAGTCGCAGCGGATGCGCTGCGCGTTCCTCGAGGAGCCCGCCTGCGAGACGACCGGCCAGTTCCGCCACGTTCGCAACGCGCGCACGCCGAAGAGCCCCGAGTTGCAGCGAATGGAGGCGCTCGCCGCGCGCGACGCCGCTTCCGGAAAGTAGCGTCGGGCACGACGCGCGCTGCGATCCGGGCGACGGAAGCGCCCCGACCCGCTTGTTTACGACGCGCCGGGGGTTCGTCGAAATCGCCTGCGCTGGCGGTATGCTTGCGCCGTCGCGATCTTCGCGGCCCTCCCGACGAGCGCCCCCTATGGATGACGACCGCCTGCACAGGCTTTCGCGCAAGATCTCCCGGCCGTACCGCATCGAGCGCGGCGGGAAATTCAGGCTGAAGGACCATGACCCGGCTTCGACGGGGATCCACGGACGCTCGTTCAAGGACGACGCCAAGGAGCTGTTCGAGGCGGGAAAGGACGCGCTCACCCGGCTGCAGGACATGCTCTACGCGCAGGACCACTGGTCGGTGCTTCTCGTGTTCCAGGCGATGGACGCCGCCGGCAAGGATGGCGCGATCAAGCATGTGATGTCGGGCATCAACCCGCAGGGTTGCCAGGTCTATTCGTTCAAGGCCCCGTCGCACGAGGAGCTCGATCACGATTTCCTTTGGCGTTGCGCGCGCGCCCTCCCCGAGCGCGGCCGCATCGGCATCTTCAACCGCAGCTACTACGAGGAAGTGCTGGTCGTCCGGGTGCACCCCGAGTTCCTCGCCGCGCAGAAGCTGCCGCCTTCGCGGGTCCACAAGAACCTCTGGGACGAGCGCTACCAGGACATTCGCGGCTTCGAGCGGCATCTCGCGCGAAGCGGCACGCTGATCCTCAAGTTCTTCCTCAACGTCTCGCGCGACGAGCAGAAGCGGCGCTTCCTCGAGCGCATCGACGAGCCTGGCAAGAACTGGAAGTTCTCGACCGCCGACGTCAAGGAGCGCGCGCACTGGAACGCGTACATGGACGCCTACCAGGCGATGATCCGCGAGACCTCGACGCCGCACGCCCCGTGGTATGTCGTGCCGGCCGACAACAAGTGGTACACGCGGAGCGTCGTCGCCGGCGCGATCGTCGACGCGCTCACGGGGATCGAGCTCCACTACCCGACGCTCGGCAAGGCGCAGCTCGCCGAGCTCGCCGCGGCGCGCAAGGCGCTGGCGGCGGAAAAGTAGGTTCGGGCCCGTACGCCCTGCCCGCGCGATCGCGCGTCCCTGCGACGCTCGCGCGCGGTCGCGTCCGGACACCGCGCCGGGGTTCGCGCATCACCGCCGGTTCGGATTCGAACGTCGCTCCCTGTTCTGCGGTTTGCGTCGCTGGCAGGAAGGCGAACGGTGGCCGGCGCCGGGCCGCCGGGAACGCGGCGTGCGCCGACCGATGTCGGCGGCGCCGCGGGCGTCCACGCGCCTCCGCCGGTACCATGTCGGATTGCCTCGAGCACCGCCGACCATGCGCTTCACGATCGCCACCTACAACATCCACAAGGGCTTCTCGCACCTGACGCGGCGCATGGTGATCCACGAGTTGCGCGAGCGTCTGCACCACATGGCGGCGGACGTGCTGTTCCTCCAGGAGGTGCAGGGATCGCACGACCACCACGCGATCCGCTACAACGACTGGCCGGGCAAGCCGCAGCACGAGTTCATCGCCGACCAGGTGTGGCGCGAGGTCGCGTACGGCAAGAACGCGATCTACCGGCACGGCCACCACGGCAACGCGCTCCTGTCGCGCTTCCCGATCGTCGTGCAGGAGAACGAGGACATCTCGGCGCACCCGTACGAGAGTCGCGGCCTCCTGCACTGCGTCGTGAGCCTCGGGCCGCGCATGCCCGACCTGCATTGCCTCAACGTGCATCTCGGGCTGTTCGAGCGCGGACGCGAGTGGCAGGTCCGCGCGCTCTGCGAGCGCATCAAGAAGACGGTGCCGCGGACCGCGCCGCTCCTGATCGCCGGAGACTTCAACGACTGGCGCCACCGCGCCAACCGCCAGCTCGTCGACCAGCTCTCCGTCACCGAGGTCTTCGAGGCGGTCAAGGGCCGCACGGCGCGCACCTTCCCTTCGGTGATGCCGATGTTCCGCCTCGACCGCATTTACGCGCGCGGCCTCGACGTGATCGACGCGCGCGTCCACTACGCCTACCCCGGGCGTCGCCTGTCCGACCACGCGGCGCTCGCCGCGACCTTCGAGCTGGCCGCGAAGCGACGCTGACGCACGCGCCGCGCATGAATCGCTACACGCCCGGCAACGAGCTCGTCCTGCTGGCGGGCGGTCGCGCGTTTTTCCCGGCGCTGTGCGCGGCGATCGACGTCGCGGTGGACGAGGTCTGGCTCGAGACGTACATCTTCGCCGACGATCCGGCGGGGTGCGAAGTCGCCGGCGCGCTCGTCCGCGCGGCGTCGCGCGGCGTCGTCGTCCGCGTGCTCGTCGATGGCTGGGGCGCGAAGCACTACCTGACCCGCCGTCTCGAGGACGAGCTCGTGTCCGGGGGCGTGCTTCTCCTCAAGTACCGCCCCGAGGTGCAGCCGTGGCACTTCCGCTCGCATCGCCTCCGCCGCCTGCACCGCAAGATCTGCCACGTCGACGGCGGCGTCGCGTTCGTGGGCGGCATCAACCTGATCGACGACATGAACACGCCGGGACAGCGTCCACCGCGCGTCGATTTCGCGGTCCGCGTGCGCGGGCCGGTCGTCGCGGGCATCGTGGCGACGATGCAGCGGCTCTGGGCGCTGAACGAACTCGTGCAATTCCAGACGAGCGACGTGCCGCTGTTCCCCGACGAGATCCCGATCGCGCGCGCCGGCGCGCAGACCGCGAAGTTCACGATACGCGACAACCTTCGCCACCGCCGCGACATCGAGCACGCTTACCTCGCGGGGATCCGGACCGCGCGGCGCGAGATCCTCATCGCGAACGCCTATTTCTTCCCTGGAATCCGCTTTCGCCGCGAGCTGATCGCGGCGTCGCAGCGCGGCGTCTCGGTGACGCTTCTCCTGCAGGCGAAGGTCGAGTACAAGCTGCTGCATTACGCGAGTCGCGCGCTGTACGGCCAGTTCGTCGGGGCCGGCATCGCGATCCAGGAATACCACCGCTCGTTCCTGCACGCGAAGGTGGCGGTCATCGACGATCGCTGGGCGACGGTCGGCTCGTCGAACATCGATCCGTATTCGCTGCTGATGGCGCGCGAGGCGAACCTGTTCGTCCGCGATGCGCGCTTCGCGGACGAGTTGCGCGGCGCCCTGCGCGAGATGATCGCGCAAGGCGCGAGGCCGGTCGACCCGAAACGGTGGCTCGGGCGATCGCTTTTCGCGAAGGCCGTCTGCTGGATCGCCTACGGCATCGTGCGCGTCGGAATGGGGATGCTCGGCTACGGCGGCAACGAATGGTGGCGCGGGAATCCGCAGAAGTAATGACCGGCGTGGCCCGGGTGGTGGTGCATCGGCCGCGTGCTTGCGCGGCCGGCGAAGGCTGCACGCAGGCCGCCGTCGAGCCGCGTCGGATACACTCTTCGCATGCGCGGCGCACGCTCAGGCTCGCTTCCCCTGCCTGCCGAGAAAGGCGTCGCCCGGACCCAGCGCGGCGCCTGGCAGACCATCCGCGCGCTCGGCCCCTACCTGTGGGAATGGCGCCTGCGCGTGACGGCGGCGCTCGTGTGCCTGGTCGCCGCGAAGGTCGCGAACGTCGGCGTCCCGCTCGTGCTGAAGGAGATCGTCGACGACCTCGGCCGCGAGCAGGCGCTCCTCGCCGTCCCGATCGCGCTGCTCGCCGCGTACGGCGCGTTGCGATTGTCGACGACGCTCTTCACCGAGCTGCGCGAATTCCTGTTCGCCAGGGTCACGCAGCGCGCGGTGCGCTCGATCGCGCTGCGCGTGTTCCGGCATCTGCACGCGCTCTCGCTGCGCTTCCACCTCGCGCGCCAGACCGGTGGGCTCACCCGTGACGTCGAGCGCGGGCAACGCGGCATCTCGACGCTCGTCAGCTACGCGCTGTTCTCGATCCTGCCGACGCTGGTCGAGATCGCGCTGGTGTCGGCGATCCTCCTCGCGCGGTACGACTGGACGTTCATCGCGATCGCGGCGGGCGCGCTCGCGCTCTACATCGTGTTCACCGTCGCGATCACCGAGTGGCGCACGCAGTTCCGCCGCCAGGCGAACGAGCTCGACAGCCGCGCGAACACGCGCGCGATCGACAGCCTGATCAACTACGAGACGGTCAAGTACTTCGGCAACGAGGAGTGGGAGGCGCGGCGCTACGACGAGAGCAT
>JBDTNO010000122.1:0-10172 GCA_039933715.1 Betaproteobacteria bacterium | reverse complement strand
TTTTGGAAGCTTATTCGGCAGCGTCCCTCCGCCACCAGCGCGCAATCGTCCTGGGAACGCACTCGTTGTTACTGGTTGGGCTGTTATGCTTGCAGGCCGTTTCTTGTCCCAGCGCGATGCTTGGGTGACCAAGGAGAAACCCCACAGCGAGTGCCAGGAAAATGCCTAAGCGGACGATGACCCGCACAGCCGAGCCTTGCGCAGTTCGTTGCATCGCATTTTCCTCAGCTGATCGCCATGGGGCCGTCGAAGGTGCGTCGGGCTTGTCGGACGCTGCCGCTTGGCAGTCCGCCTAATCTTCGTCGCCCTCGGCGTCGGGAAACAGGATCTCGGTGAAACCGAAGCGGCGCATGTCGGGCATGCGCATCGGGTAGAGGATGCCGTCGAGGTGGTCGCACTCGTGCTGGACGACGCGCGCGTGGAATCCGGTGACCTCGCGCTCGATCGGGTGGCCCTGCGGGTCGAGGCCCGAGTAGCGCAGCGACAGGTAGCGAGGCACGACGCCGCGCAGTCCCGGCACCGACAGGCAGCCTTCCCAGCCTTCCTCGATCGCGTCGCCGATCGGCGTCAGCACCGGGTTGACGAGTTCGGTATAGGGAACCGGCTCGGCGTCCGGATAGCGCGGATTGGAGTCGACGCCGAAGATCACGACGCGCAGCGGCACGCCGATCTGCGGCGCGGCGAGCCCGGCACCGTCGTGTTCCTTCATCGTGTCCCGAAGGTCGGCGAGCAGTGCGTCGAGCTCGGGCGAAGGGACGCTCGCGACCGGCTCGCTGACCTGCCAGAGGCGCGGGTCGCCCATCTTCAGCACGTCGCGGATCATCGGGGCGCTCCAGCCGCCGGCGCTGCCGCGATCGGCGCGAGGTGGTCGAGCAGCATGCGGACCTTTTCCATTCCCGACTCGAGCGTTGCCAGGAGCGCCTGCATCGAGATCGTCTCGCTGCTGTCCCCGCGGCCGGCGGCGTGGTTGACGACGACGCAGATCGCCGCGTACGGCAGTTCGAGCTCCCGGGCCAGCACGGCTTCGGGCATGCCGGTCATCCCGACCATCGTCGCGCCGTCGCGGTCCATTCGGTCGATTTCGGCCGCCGATTCGAGGCGCGGGCCGTTGACCGCGCCGTAGACGCCCCCGTCGACGAGGGGGATTCCGGCGAGCTTTCCGGCTTCGAGGCAGCGGCCGCGCAGCCAGCCCGTGTACGGCCGGGTGAAATCGACATGCACGACCTTGCCCTCCTCCCCGTCGAAATAGGTGCCCGTCCGTCCGCTCGTGTAGTCGATCACCTGGTGGGGGAGAACGAGCGCACCGGGCGGCGCGTCGCGGATGCTTCCGACCGAGGCCACGGCGAGCACCGCAGTCGCGTCGCGCGCCTTCAGCGCCCACAGGTTGGCCCGGTAGTTGACCCGGTGCGGCGGGATCGTGTGCCCGTGGCCGTGGCGCGCGAGGAACACGGTCGGCCGGCCGGCGACGCTGCCGAAGAGCAGCGGCGCGGACGGCTCGCCGTAAGGGGTTCGGACGATCTCGCGGCGAGAGATCGCGAGGGTCGACAACTGAGTGAGGCCGCTGCCTCCGATGATGGCCAGCATGGAAATTGCTACGTAAGGGGTTCGACGACTGGAGGCAGGTTTGCCGGGGGCCGTATCGCATGGGTCCGGTGCCCGGCTCCGAATGGCCCACGTTCCGGAATCATGACATCATCATGGCGCTTCGCGTTCGGGCGGGGCTCGCCGGAAGCCCGGCGGGCGTCCGGCCATTGTAGCCGCCCGACGACCCACGCCCGGTCGCGCCGACCCTGACGCGACGAAACCCGCGGCCCCACCGCCGCGAAGCGAGCCCCCGCCATGTACCTCGATCGCCTGTTCAAGCTGATGGCCGAGAAGCAGGCCTCGGACATCTTCATTTCCTGCGGTGCGCCGATCAACATGAAGGTGAACGGCATCGTCTCGCCGGTGTCGACGCAGCCGATGGACCCGGAGACGGTCCGGCGCATCGCCTACGAGCTGATGTCGAAGGACCAAGCGCGGGAGTTCGAGAACGAACTCGAGATGAACCTGTCGCACCTCGACCGCGCGGTGGGCAACTTCCGGATCAACATCTTCCGGCAGCGCGGGACGCTCGCGCTCGTCATCCGCTACGTCCGCAGCCACGTGCCGCCGTTCGAGAAGCTGCGGCTGCCGCCGGTGCTGCTCGACATGGTGATGGCCAAGCGCGGGCTCGTGCTGGTGGCGGGCGCCACGGGATCGGGGAAGTCGACGACGCTGGCCGCGATGATCGACTACCGCAACTCGGGCAAGAGCGGCCACATCCTGACGATCGAGGACCCGATCGAGTACCTGTACGAGCACCGCAAGAGCATCGTCAACCAGCGCGAGATCGGCATCGACACCCAGAACTACCAGCTCGCGTTGCAGAACGCGCTGCGCGAGGCTCCCGACCTCATCATGATCGGCGAGATCCGCGACAAGGAGACGATGCAGTCGGCGCTGCTGCACACGCTGACCGGCCACCTGTGCCTGTCGACGCTCCATGCGAACAACAGCTACCACGCGCTTTCGCGGATGATCAACCTCTTCCCGTACGAAGCGCGCTCGGCCGTGCTGTCCGACCTGTCGATCGGCCTTCGCGCGATCATCTCGCAGCGCCTCGTGCGAAACGTCGACGGCGAGCTTCAACCGGCGGTCGAGATCCTGATGAACACCTCGCTCATCGCCGAGCTCATCAAGAACGGCGAGTTCGCGCAGATCAAGGAAGCGATGGAGCAGTCGCTCTATCCGGGGTCGCAGACGTTCGAGCAGTCGCTGTGCCGGCTGTACCTCGACGGCGCGATCAGCTACGAGGAGGCGATGACGGCTTCGGATTCGCCGACCAACCTCGCATGGCAAATCAACCAGAGCAGCCCGAGCGCGCGCGTCGAGAACCTGCAAACGAGCACGTCCGATCGCGAGGTGCGCCACGCCTCGGCCGATTTCGCGACGATGACGATCGATCCGGACATGCTGGATCGGCAGCAGCCGCACTGAGGCGGTCGGCGGTCGGTTATCCGGATTGGCCACCAGTGGCCAGCCATCGCGAGCGCGGGCCGAACGCGCATCGCGACCGACCGCCGACCGCCGTCTTTTCCCTCTGCTACCATCGCGCGCATGGACACGCGCGCCCGCCCCACGCTCGCGCTGACGCGCGAGCTCGTCGCGCGGCCATCGGTCACGCCGGACGACGGCGGATGCCAGCGCATCCTCGCCGAGCGTCTCGCCGCGCTGGGATTCCACAACGAGACGCTCGCATCGGGCGGCGTGACCAACCTGTGGGCGCGCCGCGGCACCGCGGCGCCGCTCGTGTGCTTCGCCGGCCACACCGACGTCGTGCCGACCGGGCCACGCGACGCATGGTCGAGCGACCCGTTCGCGCCGGTCGAGCGCGACGGCTACCTGTACGGGCGCGGCGCGGCCGACATGAAGGGCTCGCTCGCGGCGTTCGTCACCGCCATCGAGGCCTTCGTCGCCGCGCATCCGCGCGCATCCGGCTCGATCGCGGTGCTGCTCACCTCCGACGAGGAAGGGCCGGCGACCGACGGAACGGTCAAGGTGGTCGAGGCGCTCGCCGCGCGCGGCGAGACGATCGACTATTGCATCGTCGGCGAGCCCTCGTCGGTCGAGCGGCTCGGCGACATGATCAAGAACGGCCGGCGCGGAACCCTTTCGGGCGTGCTGACCGTGCGCGGCGTGCAAGGCCACATCGCCTATCCGCACCTCGCGCGAAACCCGATCCACGCAATCGCGCAGGTGATCGTCGAGCTCGCCGCGATGCGCTGGGACGACGGCAACGCGTACTTTCCGCCGACGACATTCCAGTGCTCGAACGTGCATGCCGGCACCGGCGCGACCAACGTGATCCCCGGCACGCTCGAACTTCAGTTCAACTGGCGCTATTCGACCGGAAGCACGCGCGAGTCGCTGATCGCGCGCCTCGAGGCGCTGCTGGCCCGCCATGGCATCGACTACTCGCTCGCGTTCCTTCCCGACGGCAAGCCGTTCCTGACGCCGCGCGGGCGCCTGGTCGACGTCGTGACCGACGCGGTGCGCGCGAACAACGGCGTGGTCCCCGAGCTGTCTTGCACCGGCGGCACGTCCGACGGCCGCTTCATCGCGCGCGTGTGCCTCGAGCTGGTCGAGCTCGGCCCGGTCAACGCGACGATCCACAAGATCGACGAGCGCGTCGCGATCGACGACCTCGAGTCACTCTCCGCGATCTATCGCGGCGTGCTCGAGCGGCTGCTCGCCGGCTAGCGGCGTCGCGGAGGACATCCTGTCCGCTCCGATCCACGAGCTCGACACCGTCCGCGACTGGCTGCGCTGGGCGGTGACGCGCTTCACCGAGGCGAAGCTCGCGTTCGGCCACGGGATGTCGAGCGCCTGGGACGAGGCCGCGTACCTGGTGATGCACGCGCTGTCGCTGCCGCCCGAGCGGCTCGAGCCGTTCCTGGACGCGAAGCTCACGCAGGCCGAGCGCGGGCGCCTGGGCGAGCTCCTCGCGCGGCGCATCGACGCGCATGTACCCGCCGCGTACCTGACGCGCGAGGCCTGGCTCGGCGACTTCCGCTTCTACGTCGACGAGCGCGTGATCATCCCGCGCTCGTTCATCGCCGAGCTCCTCCCCGACGGGCTCGCGCCCTGGATCCCCGATTCCACCGCGATCCGCGGCGTGCTCGATCTTTGCACCGGCTCGGGGTGTCTCGCGATCCTGCTCGCGCACGCCTATCCCAACGCCGACGTCGACGCGATCGACCTGTCCTCGGACGCGCTCGCGGTCGCGCAGCGCAACGTCGCCGACTACGGGCTCGACGGCCGCGTCAACCTGATCCGTTCGGATCTCTATGCGAACCTGGTCGAGAAGAGCTACGACCTCGTGATCAGCAACCCGCCGTACGTCACCGACCGCGCGATGGAGGCGCTGCCCGCCGAGTACCGGCACGAGCCGACGATGGCGCTCGCCGGCGGCGAGGACGGGCTCGACGCGGTGCGCACGATCGTGCGCGACGCGCCGCGCTTCCTGCATCCGGGCGGGCTGCTCGTCGTCGAAGTCGGGCACGGCCGCGCCGCGGTCGAAGCGACGTTCCCGCGCATGCCGCTCGTGTGGCTCCGGACCGAGGGCCACGACGAAGGCGTCTTCGCGATTCCGCGCGAGGAGATCGTCGCGGGGCGGTAGCGCAGGCGGGGAAAAGCGATCCGCCCGGCGGGTTCAGCTCTTGAGCCCGAAGAAGTCGCGGATCTTGCGGACGAGCTCGCCGGCGGCGCCGGAAGCATGACGCGCGCGCTGCTCGGAGTCGAGCGCCTGCAGCATCGCGAGGTTCGCAGCCTGGCGCTGCGCGAGCACCTCGGACATCGCCATCGCGATCTGCGGGCGCGCCTTGATGATCGCGTCGAAGCCGCGGCGGTCGAGCTGGTAGGTCATGACGTCGCCCGAGGCGATCACGGTCGCCCCGCGCGGCGCGCCGAGCAGGAGCCCCATCTCGCCGAAGTAGTCGGGCGCGTCGAGCGTCGCGAACTTGTTGCGCGTCGCGCCGTCGGGCGAGTCGCGCACGACGTCGACCTTGCCCTGCGCGAGCACGTAGAGCGAGTCGGCGTTCTCGCCCTCGCGGAAGACGATGTCATCGCTGAAGAACGGCGCGGTGCGGAGTTCGACCGCGAGCGCCTCCTTCTCCTGGGGCGTGAGCGATTCGAAGAGTTCGGCCTGGTCGAGCGCGGCGCGCTTGCGGCTGAAATCCTCGCGTGAATGGCGGCCACGCTCGTCGCGGATCAGCTCGATCACCTGCCGCGGATACGGGATCGGCATGCCGGCGCGCACGAGCGCCGCGTACACGTGGACCAGGACGTCGGACTTGGTCGGCCATTCGCGCTTCGGGTCGATCAGGTGATAGAGGACCACGTACTCGGCGCCGCTGTCCTTGTACGCGTCGCACAGGCACGCCGGCATGGGCTCGCGCGCGACGTTCAGGATCTCGGCGCGCGCAAGCGCCTCCGTCACCATTTCGCAGACGCGGGCCGGCGTGTAGTCGTAGTCGACCTGGAAGGTGACGCTCCGCCGCCAGACCGCCCGCTCGTCGCCGCGCCGGCCGAGCACGATCACGTTTCCGTTCATGAGGACCGTGTTCGGGATGACGATCGTCTCGTTGTTGTTGGTCGCGATCGCCATCGAGCGCCAGCGGATGCTCACGACCTGGCCGGACTCGTTGCCGATCTTCACCCAGTCGCCGAGCCGCACCGTGTTCTCGAGCTGCAACGAAATCCCGGCCCACAGGTTGCCGAGCGTCGACTGCGCGGAGAACGCGAGGGCGCCGGTCAGCACCGCCGACGTCGTGACGATGCCGGCGAGGTTCACGCCCACTTCGCTCAGCCGGACCAGTCCGTAGACGACGATCAGGATGACGAGCAGGAACTCCGAGAGGATCCGCGGAACCGCGAAGCGCGCGAGCAGCCCGGACAGCACGAAGATCATCAGCACGCGGATGACCGCGAACGCGATCACGAACAGCAGGACCTCGCGGACGATCATCGTGATCGTCTCGGATCCCATGGCGCCCTGGTAGCGCATGTGCGTCCAGAGGAGCGCCACTCCGATCGTCGCGACGATCGCCATGCCGAGCATCCCCTTGCGGCGCTCGGGCGGGAACAGGAACGACACGAGCACGATCGCGAGCGCGCCCGTTGCGAACATGATCGCGTCGTGCAGGGTTTCGGGTTGGACGACCATCGGGGGATCGCGCGCGGGACCGGACCGCGGCGGCTCGCGGATTATAGGCAAATCCCCGGGCGCGATCGCGTAGAATCCGCGGCTCCCCTTTTGCCACGGCATTCCGATGCGAGAACGCTCCGGCGGCGAGATCCTCGTCGCGAGCCTCGTCGCCCAGGGCGTCACGCACCTGTTCGGCGTCCCGGGCGAGAGCTACCTGCCGGTCCTCGATGCGCTTTTCGACGCGCGCGACCGGCTGGCGTTCGTCACCTGCCGGCAGGAGGGCGGCGCCGCAACCATGGCCGAGGCCGCCGGCAAGCTGACAGGCAGGCCCGGCGTCGCGATCGTCACGCGCGGCCCCGGCGCCACCAACGCGGCGATCGGCGTGCACGTCGCGCGGCAGGACTCGACGCCCATGCTGCTGCTCGTCGGGCAGGTCGGCGGCGACATGGTCGACCGGGAAGCGTTCCAGGAGGTCGACTACCGCCGCATGTACGCGAGCCTCACCAAATGGTCCGCGCAGGTCGATCGCGCCGAGCGCATTCCCGAATACGTCGCGCAGGCGTTCAGCGTCGCGATGGCCGGACGCCCCGGCCCTGTCGTCCTCGCACTGCCGGAGGACATGCTGTCGGCTCGCGCGACGGTTCCCGATGCGCCCTTCGTCGCGGCAGCGCCGATCGCCGCGGATGCCGCGCAGGTCGCCGACGTGCGAGCGCGGTTGTCGCATGCGCGCGCGCCGCTCGTGCTGGCCGGTGGAAGCCGCTGGGACGCCGACGCCTGCGCCGCACTCGATCGCTTCGCACGCATGTGGTCGCTGCCGGTCGCCTGCGCGTTCCGCCGCCAGGATCTCTACGACAACCGCTCGCCGCACTACGCTGGCGATCTCGGGATCGGGCCCAATCCGGCGCTCGCGCAACGCGTGCGCGACGCCGACCTACTGATCGTCGTCGGCGAGCGCCTCGGAGAAATGACGACGTCGGGCTACACGTTGCTCGACGTCCCGTCGCCGCGGCAAGCATTGGTGCACGTGCACCCGGGCGCCGAAGAGCTCGGGCGCGTCTACCGGCCTTCGGTGGGGCTGTGCGCGACGCCGGGTGCGTTCCTCGCTGCGATGATCGCTGCCGGCGGCCCGCCGGAGCCGCCTGCCTGGGCGCAGGACGTCGCCGCGGCGCACGCCGACTACGAAAGCTGGCGCGCACCGCGGCCAGTACCTGGACCGGTCGACCTGTGGTCGATCGTGCGCTGGCTCGACGAGCGCCTGCCCGAGGACGCGATTCTCTGCAACGGCGCCGGCAATTACACGAGCTGGCTCCATCGCCTCTTCCGCCATCGACGTCCGGGCACGCAGCTCGCGCCGTATTCCGGATCGATGGGCTACGGCGTCCCCGCGGCGATCGCCGCGAAGCTCCTGCGACCGCATGCGCCCGTCATCTCGTGGAACGGCGACGGCTGCTTCCTGATGAACGGCCAGGAGCTCGCGACCGCGGTCGCGCAGCGCCTGTCGATCGTGTTCGTCGTCATCGACAACGGCATGTACGGCACGATCCGCATGCACCAGGAGCGTCACTACCCGGCGCGCGTGTCGGGCACCGATCTCGTCAATCCCGATTTCGCGGCGCTCGCGCGTGCCTACGGCGCGGAAGGCGAAACCGTCGGGACCACGGCGGCGTTCGCGCCGGCGTTCGAGCGCGCGCTCGCGCATCGCGGCCCGTCGCTGTTGCACGTGAAGCTCGACCCGCAGGCGCTGACGATGAACATGACGCTCGACGCCGTGCGCGACGCCGCGCGGCGGAAATGACCGCGCGGCTGCGGAACGCACGCTAGCCGCGATGGCAGGAATCGAACCGGCGGATCTCGCGTTCGCCGCGGACGGCACGCCGCGCTCGCCCCGCTACGACGACGTCTACCACAGCGCCGACTCCGGACCGGGCCAGGCGAGGCACGTCTTCCTCGGCGGCAACGGCCTTCCCGAGCGCTGGTCGGGCCGCCGCGCGTTCACGATCCTGGAGCTCGGCTTCGGCCTCGGCGTCAACTTCCTCACGACCTGGAAGCTCTGGCGCGAAACGTCCGACCGGCCCGCCCAACTGCACTACGTCGCGATCGACCGGCATCCGCCGCGCCGCGAGGACCTCGCCGCGGCGCTCGCGGGCTACGATGGCTTGCGCGAGCTCGCTCGCGCGCTCGTCGATCGCTTCCCTCCTCCGCTCGCTGGAACGCATGCGCGGACGTTCGACGACGGCCACGTCCTCCTGACGCTGGTCTTCGACGACGTCGGGCCTGCATTGCGCAAGCTCGACGCGAGCGCCGACGCGATCTTCCTCGACGGCTTCGCGCCGTCGCGCAATCCGGAGATGTGGAGCGCGGCGGTGTTGCGTGGCGTCGCGCTCCATGCGAAACCGGGTGCCACCTGCGCTACCTGGTCGACCGCGCGCGCCGTGCGCGAGGCGCTCGGCGAAGCGGGCTTCGTCGTCGAGCGCCGGGACGGCTTCGGCGCCAAGCGCGAAATGCTCGCCGGCCGCCACGAGCCGCGCGGGCGCACGCGCGCCGTGGAAGATCCCGCGCTCAGGCAGGAGCGCCACGCGATCGTGATCGGCGCGGGACTCGCGGGGTCGGCGGCGGCCGCGCATCTCGCGATGCGCGGCTGGCGAATCACGCTCGTCGACGCCGCGTCGGCCCCCGCGTCGGGCGCGTCGTCGCTCCATGCGGGAACGTTCCACCCGGTCGTCACGCGCGACGACAGCCTGCTCGCGCGACTGTCGCGCGCGGCGTTCCTGCATGCGCTCGACCAATGGCACGAGCTTGCGCGGCGCGGGCATGCGATCGCGTGGGATCGCTGCGGCGTGCTGCAGCTCATCCGTCGTCACGTCGACGACGACATCGTGCGCGAGGCGGTCGAAGCCCAGGGATGGCCTGCGAGCTATGTGGAAGCGATCGACGCGCTGGAAGGCTCGAAGCGCGCCGCGCTCGCGGTCGAGCGGCCCGGTGCCTGGTTCCCCGCTGCCGGGTGGGCGCGCGCGTCGACGATCGTCGCGGCGGGCGTGCGCGAGGCGATGCGCGATCCCGCCTCCTGCTTCGTCGGAGACTGCCGGATCGCGAGCCTCGAGCGCATCGACGAGCGATGGATCGCCCGCGACGATCGAGGCGCGAGCGTTGCCGAGGCCCCGGTCGTCGTGCTTGCGAATGCCGGCGACCTCGCGCGCCTCTCGCCGATCGGCGCCCCCCTCGCCTCGGTGCGTGGCCAGGTGAGCTACCTGCCGGCCACCGCGGTCGACGCGCCGCGCGCGGTCGTCATCGGCCATGGCTTCGTGCTGCCTCAAGTCGATGGGATCGTCGTCGTCGGCAGCTCGTACGAAATGGGCTCGACCGAGCGTGACGAGACGCTCCTGGCACACGAAGGCAACCTCGCGCGCCTGCGCGGGCTGTCACCCTCGCTGCGCGTCGACGTCGC
>JBDTNO010000121.1:0-10227 GCA_039933715.1 Betaproteobacteria bacterium | reverse complement strand
TCGAGCGCCGAGCGGTCGAAGATGCGCGCCTCGGCGATGCCGATGTCCTTCAGCGCCTTCTTGACCGTCTCGGTGTCGAATTCCTTGTTGCCGACGAACGAGAGCGCGCTGATCGTCGGGCGCTCCTGCACGGCGACGACCAGCACGTCGCCGTCGCGCTCGAGCCGCACGTCGCGAAAGAACCCGGTCGCGTAGAGCGCCTTGACCGCGGCCGAGATCTTCCCGTCGTCGACGCGCTCGCCGACCTTGATCGGCAGGTAGCTGAAGATCGTGCCGGCCTCGGTGCGCTGCACGCCCTCGACGCGGATGTCGCGCACGACGAACGGGTCGACGGCGAGCGCCGATCCCGGAACGGCCAGTGCGAGCGCGAGCACGGCTGCGAGCGCCGAGGCGCCGAGGCGGCGGCGCTTCGGATGCCGGCGGTCAGAACAGTCGGGAGACGTCATTGACGAGCGCGAGGGTCATCAGCACGGCGAGGAGCGCCATGCCGATGCGCTGGCCGACCTCGAAGGCCCGGTCGGAAACCGGTCGGCCTAGAATGATCTCGGCCAGATAATACAGCAAGTGTCCGCCGTCCAAGAGCGGGATCGGCAGCAGGTTCAGCACGCCGAGGCTGATGCTGATGAGCGCGAGATAGCCGACGAACGTGAGCACGCCCGCCTGCGCCGATTGGCCCGCGTAGTCGGCGAGCGTGATCGGGCCCGAGAGGTTCCTGAGCGACGCGCCGCCGGTGATCATGCGCCCGAGCATGCGCAGCGTGAACGCCGACAGCTCCCAGGTCTTGCGCAGCCCCTGCCCGAGCGCTTCGACCGGTCCCGACCGCACGGTGATCGCGATGCGATCCGCGCTCGCCGGGTCGACCTTGAGGCGCAGTCCCGCGAGCCCGACGCGGCGGCCGCCCTGGTCGGCGACTTCGGGGACGACCGTGACATCGCGCTCGGCGCCGTCGCGTGCGACGCGGAACACGATCGGAACGCCGGGCTTGGCATTGGTCGACTGCGCGACGTCCGACGGCGAGCGCGTCGGACGTCCGTCGACCGCGACGATGCGATCGCCATTCTTCAGCCCCGCCGCTTCCGCCGGCTTGCCGGCGACGACCTGGTCGACGAGCGGCGCGCCGAAGTCGGGCCGCAATCCGAGCGCGGCGAGCGGATTGCCTTCCCAGTCCTCGACCGCGAGGCCGGACACCGCGAGCGTGCGCGATGCGCGGCTGCCGTCCGGGCGCTCGACGTCGACGTCGACGCGATCGCGGCCCTGCGCCCGCAGCACGCGCCAGCGCAGGTCCTGCAGGCTCGCGACCGGATCGCCGTCGACCGCGGTGACGCGATCGCCTTCGGCGAATCCGGCGACGGCCGCCGGCGTGCCCGGCTGCGGCGGCGCGAGCACGGCTTTCTGCCCGGGCACGCCGGCGACGTAGGTGCCAGCGAACAACAGCACCGCGAGCAGCAGGTTCGCGATCGGCCCGGCCACGACGATGGCGATGCGCTTGCCGACGCTCTGCCGGTTGAATGCGCGCGGCAGGTCCTCCGACGGCAGCGCGTCCTCGCGCTCGTCGGCCATCTTGACGTAGCCGCCGAGAGGGACGAGCGACAGCGCCCACTCGGTGCGATCGCGGCCGAAGCGGCGCGACCAGACGACGCGCCCGAATCCCACCGAGAAGCGCAGCACCTTGACGCCCGCGAGCCTCGCGACCAGGAAGTGGCCGAGCTCGTGGAACACGACGAGCACGCCGAGCACGACGAGGAACGCGCCGATCTTCCAGGCGAAGTCGATCATGCGGCGAGCGGCATGCCGGCGGCGTCCGCCGGCAGCTTCAACCATTGGCACGCTACGCGGCGCGCCTCGGCGTCGGCGGCGAGCGCGTCCTCGAGCGTGCCCACCGCGCGCAGCGGAACGCGCGCGAGCGTCTCGGCACAGGTGGCGTGGATCGCGGGATAGCTCGCGCGCCCGCCGAGGAACGCGGCGACCGCGACCTCGTTCGCGGCGTTCAGCACGACCGTCGATCCGCCGCCCGTGGCAAGCGCGGCGTACGCGAGCCCGAGGCACGGAAAGCGCGCCGGATCGGGCGATTCGAACGTCAACGCGGCGAGCGCCGCGAGTTCGAGTCCGCCGACGCCGCTCGCGATGCGCTCGGGCCACGCGAGCGCCTGCGCGATCGGCGTGCGCATGTCGGGATGGCCGAGCTGCGCCAGCACCGAGCCGTCGACGTACTCGACCAGCGAATGCACGACGCTCTGCGGATGGATGACGACGTCGATCGCGGAGGCGGGCGCCCCGAACAACCAGTGCGCCTCGATCACCTCGAGCCCCTTGTTCATCATCGTCGCCGAGTCGACCGACACCTTGCGCCCCATGCGCCAATTCGGATGCGCGCACGCCTCGTCGGGCGTGACGCCGCGGAGATCCTCGAGCGCACGCGTCCGGAAGGGCCCGCCCGAGGCGGTCAGCACGAGCCGCCGGATGCCGGCGCGCGCGGGATCGCCCGCGTAGCCGGGCGGCAGGCACTGGAACACCGCGTTGTGCTCGCTGTCGATCGGCAGGATCGTCGCGCCGCCTTCGCGCGCCGCGCGCATGAATGCGGCGCCGCCGATCACCAGCGCTTCCTTGTTGGCGACGAGCAGGCGCTTGCCGGCGCGCGCGGCGGCGAGCGTCGGCTCCAGACCCGCCGCGCCGACGATCGCGGCGAGCACGGTGTCGGCCTCCGCGCAGCGCGCCGCTTCGACGAGGCCGGACGGTCCGGCCAGCACGCGCGTCGGCAGCCCGCTGGCGGCGAGCTCGCACTCGAGCAGGCGCGCGGCATCGAGATCGAGCAGCGCGGCGATCGAGGGTCGAAACCGGCGGCACAGCGCCGCGAGCTTCGTGGCGTTGCGATGCGCGGCGAGCGCGACGACCGCGTAGCGTTCCGGATGGCGCGCGATCACGTCGAGCGCCGAATCGCCGATCGAGCCGGTCGCGCCGAGGAGGCTCACGCGTCGCATGGCGTCAGCCGCGAAGGAAGCAATGGGCGGCAAGCGCCGCCGGCGGCATCGCGGCCATCAGCGCGTCGATGCGGTCGAGCATGCCGCCGTGGCCGGGCAGCAGCGCGCCGCTGTCCTTGACGCCGGCGACGCGCTTCAGCCACGACTCGTAGAGATCGCCGAGCACCGAGAGCAGCGCGAGCGCGACGGCGAGCGCGATCCAGGCGGCGATCGCGAGCGGCCCGACCGCGCCATCGTAGCCGGCAGCGGCCGCGAACGGGACCAGCGCCGTCGCGTAGACCGTAACGGCGGCGAGCCCGCCCCATACGCCCTCCCAGGTCTTGCCCGGGCTCACGAGCGGCGCGAGCTTGCGGCGCCCGAAAGCGCGACCGGCGAAGTAGGCGGCGGTGTCGGCGATCCACACGATGGCCATCGCGGCGAGCACGAGCCAGGGCGAGCGCGCCTGCAATTCGACGAGCGCGATCCAGGTGCCCGCGAGCACGACCGCGCCCGCGGCCGCCAGCGCCGCGCGCGAGCGCGGCGTCCAGCGGTAGACCACCCAGGGAAGTGCGATCGCGATCCAGAACACCGTGGCGAGCCCGCAGGCGACGAGCAACACCGCCTCCGGCCAGCCTTGCGCGGGCACCGGCGGCGCGGCCACCAGCAGCGCGGCGGCGACGACGCCGACCGCGGCGACGAACGCGCCGCGCGCCGCCGCGCCGAACGCCGAAAGCCTCGACCATTCGTGCGCCGAGATGACGGCCAGCACGAGCGTGAAAACCGCCCACGCGATCGGCGGCATCACGAAAAGCACGACGAGCACGCACGGCACCAGCACCAGAACGGTCGCCACCCGCGTCGCCAGCGGCGTCATGGCGTCGTCGCCGGCGCGGCGACCTGCTCGCTGGTGCGCCCGAAGCGCCGCTCGCGCGAGCGGTACGACGCGATCGCCTCGTCGAGCGCGGCCGCATCGAAGTCCGGCCACAATCGTTCGGTGAACCAGAGCTCCGCGTAGGCGAGCTGCCAGAGCAGGAAATTCGACACGCGCTTCTCGCCGCCGGTGCGGATGAAGAGATCGGGCTCGGGCGCGTGCGCGAGCGCCAGATACGGCGCGAGCGCGTCCGGATCGAGCGGTGCTCCGTCAGCGAGCAGGTCCGGACGGTGCCGATAGAGAGCGCGCGCGGCCTGCCCGATGTCCCAGCGACCTCCGTAGTTGGCGGCGACCGTGAGCGTGAGGCGCTGGTTGCCGGCGGTGAGCGCCTCGCCCGCCGCGATCAGCGCGCGGATGCGCGGGTCGAAGCGCGACGTGTCGCCGACGACCCTGAGGCGGATCGCGTTGTCGTGGAGCTTCGCGACCTCGACCTCGAGCGCGCGCAGGAACAGCTCCATCAGGATCGAGACTTCGTCGGCGGGCCGGCGCCAGTTCTCGCTCGAGAACGCGAACAGCGTCAGGTGGCCGATGCCGCGCTCCACCGCCGCGCGCACGACGGCGCGCACCGCCTCGACGCCGCGCTTGTGTCCCGCCACGCGCGGCAGCATCCGCTGTTTCGCCCAGCGGCCGTTCCCGTCCATGATGATCGCGACGTGCCGGGGCACGTCGCGCGGCTCGGGGATGTCGCTGGTCGAGGAGATGAACACCGGGTCGTCGGGATCCTGCCGGGGCGCAGCATGCCCCGGCGGTCGCGGGCGCTCGCGCGCCCTCAAACCGCCATCAAATCGGCTTCCTTCGCATGCAGCGCCTTGTCGATCTCGGCGATGTAGCGGTCGGTGAGCTTCTGGACGTCGGTCTGCGCATGGCGCTCGTCGTCCTCGGCGACCTTGTGATCCTTCAGCAGCTTCTTCAGGTTCTCGTTCGCGTCGCGTCGCACGTTGCGCACGGCGACGCGCGCGTTCTCGGCTTCGTGCCGCACGACCTTGATGAGGTCGCGGCGGCGCTCTTCGGTGAGCGCCGGCATCGGCACGCGGATCACGTCGCCAGACGACGCCGGGTTGAGGCCGAGGTCCGAATCGCGGATCGCCCTCTCGATCACCGCCACGAGCTTCTTCTCCCACGGCTGCACGGTGATCGTGCGCGCGTCGGCGAGCAGCACGTTGGCGACCTTCGGCACCGCGGTCATCGTCCCGTAGTAGTCGACCATCACGTGGTCGAGGATGCCGGCGTGCGCGCGCCCGGTGCGCACCTTGCCAAGGTCGACCTTGAGCGACTCGAGCGACTTCGCCATCTTCTGCTCGGCGCCTTGCTTGATCTCCGCGATCATCGTGTCCGCTCCTCCGCTGCCGGTCTCAACAATGCACGAGCGTGCCCTCGTCCTCGCCCATCACGACGCGCTTCAGCGCGCCCGGCTCGAAGATCGAGAACACCTTGAGCAGCATGTCCTGGTCGCGGCACAGCGCGAGCGCGGTCGCGTCCATCACCTTCAGGTTCCTCACGATCGCCTCGTCGAACGTGAGGTCGGCGTATCGCCGCGCCGACGGGTCCTTCTTCGGATCCGCCGTGTAGACGCCGTCGACCTTGGTCGCCTTCAGCACGATGTCGACGCCCATCTCGCGCCCGCGCAGCGCCGCGGCGGTGTCGGTCGTGAAGAACGGGTTCCCGGTGCCAGCCGCGAAGATCACGACCCTGCGCTCCTCGAGGTGGCGCAGCGCGCGGCCGCGGATGTAAGGCTCGGCGACCTGGTCGATGCGCAGAGCCGACTGGACGCGGGACTCGACGCCGGCGCGCCGCAGCGCGTCCTGGAGCGCGAGCGCGTTCATCAGCGTGGCCAGCATGCCCATGTAGTCGGCGGTCGCGCGGTCCATTCCTGCGGCGCCCGGCGCGACGCCGCGGAAGATGTTGCCGCCGCCGATCACGATCGCGATCTCGACGCCGAGGTCGACCACCTCGCCGATCTCGGCGACGATGCGGTCGATCACCTCGCGGTTGATGCCGTAGGGGTCGTCGCCCATCAGCGCCTCGCCCGACAGCTTCAGGAGAACGCGCTTGTAGGCGGGACGGGGCGCCGCGGCCGTGACGGCGGCGAGCGGCGTGGGCGTGGGCGGGTTCATCGCTTCCTCCTGACGACACGCGAATCGGCGCGGAATTCAAGCGCCCGGGCCGCGCGCCGCCGCCTGCCCGGGCCGCCGGGGCTCGCGCCCCGGAGCTTCGGCCGCCCTACGCCTTCGCCATCGCCGCGACTTCCGCGGCGAAGTCGTCCTTCTTCTTCTCGATGCCCTCGCCGACGACGAACATCGCGAACGCCTTGACGCTCGCGTGCTTCGCCTTCAGCACCTTCTCGACCGTCTCGTCGGGATTCTTGACGAACGGCTGGCCGAGCAGCGTGACCTCGGCGAGGTACTTGGACACGCGGCCTTCGACCATCTTCGCGGCGATCTCCGGCGGCTTGCCGGACTCGGCCGCCTGCGCGGTGTAGATCTCGCGCTCCTTGGCGATCAGGTCGGCTGGAACGTCGTGCCGTGACACTGCGACCGGCCGGATCGCGCCGGGGGCGCCCGACGCTGCGACGTGCATCGCGATGTCCTTGCCGAGCGCCTCGTCGCCGCCGTCGAATTCGACCATCACGCCGATGCGCCCTCCGCCATGCACGTAGCTCGCGAGTTTCGCGCTCGTATGGAAGCGGCGGTAGCGCCTGATCGACAGGTTTTCGCCGATCTTCTGCACGAGCGCCTGGCGCGCCGACTCGGCGGTGCCGCCGTCGAGCGGCAGCGCCGCGAGCGCTTCGACATCCGGGGGATTCCTCTCGGCGACGATCTGCGCGAGGCGCTTCGCGAACGCGACGAAGTCCTCGTTCCGCGCGACGAAGTCGGTCTCGCAGTTGACCTCGACCATCGCGCCCGTCTTCGCGTCGCCCGACATCCAGGCGCCGACGATGCCTTCGGCGGCGACGCGCGACGCGGCCTTCGACGCCTTGGCGCCCGAGCGAATGCGCAGGAGCTCCTCCGCCTTCGCCAAGTCGCCGCCGGCCTCGGCCAGTGCCTTCTTGCATTCCATCATGCCCAGCCCGGTGCGGCCGCGCAGTTCCATCACCATGCTCGCGGAGATGTCCGCCATGCTTCGTGCTCCAGTTCTCGCCGCCTCGCGCGCCTCGTGGGCGCCCCGGCGACGGCCCCGGCGATTCGTCGGGGATCTCGTCTCGAAAGAAGGGGGCCCGCGGCCCCCATTGCTGCTTCTAACCCTTCGCCGGCTCGTCGGCGACCTCGACGAACTCGTCGCCGCCTTTGGCGATCTCCTGGATCACCGTGCTGCGGCCTTCGAGCACCGCGTCGGCCGCGCCGCGCGCGTACAGGCGAATCGCGCGGCTCGAGTCGTCGTTGCCCGGAATCACGTGGGCGATGCCCTCGGGCGAATGGTTGGTGTCGACGACGGCGACGACCGGGATGCCGAGCTTCTTCGCCTCGGTGACCGCGATCTTGTGGAAGCCCACGTCGACGACGAACATCGCGTCGGGCAGCGCGTTCATGTCCTTGATGCCGCCGAGGCTCTGCTGGAGCTTCCCGAGCTCGCGCTTGAGCTGCAGCGCTTCCTTCTTCGCCATGCGCTCGAACGTGCCGTCCTCGGTCATCTGCTCGAGGTCCTTCAGGCGCTTGATCGAGGCCTTGACCGTCTTGAAGTTGGTCAGCATGCCGCCGAGCCAGCGCTGGTCGACGTAGGGCATCGAGGCGCGGCGGGCTTCCTCGGCGATGATCTCGCGCGCCTGGCGCTTCGTGCCGACGAACAGGATCGTGCCCTTGTTCGATGCGAGCTTGCGAACGTACTGCATCGCGTCGTTGTACTTCTCGAGCGTGCGCTCGAGGTTGACGATGTGGATCTTGTTGCGGTGGCCGAAGATGTACTCGGCCATCTTCGGATTCCAATAACGGGTCTGGTGACCGAAATGGACGCCGGCCTCCAGCATCTGGCGCATCGTGACGGACATGGCGCTGTTCCTCGTTCTGTCAGGGTTGAAGAGCGACACCCGGGGACAAATCTGGTTCTCGGGAGCGGCGGCCGTTGCGGCGCGCCGCCTCCCGCGAACACCCTGAACCCCGCGGGTGCGCGGATTGACCCGGGAGGCGCCTGAAATCGCGCCGACCGACCGGGCCGAGCTAACTTGCTATTCTAGCACGGTTTTGACGCTTCCTTCCTCCTCCGAGCTCCCCGTGCCCCTCTCCACTGCCCCTGATTCCGCCTCCTTCGAAGCGGCCCGAGCGTCGGCTGTCGCGTCCCTGCTGCCGGGTGTCGCGCTCGTCGACATCACCGGCGCGGACGCGAGGACGTTCCTGCAGGGGCAACTGTCGAACGACGTCGCCGCGCTCGCGCCGGGCGCGGCGCAGTGGACGACCTACAACTCGCCGAAGGGCCGCATGCTGGCCACGCCGCTCCTTTGGCGAGCGACGGAGGGCGAACGCTACCGGATGGCGCTCGCCGCAGACGTCGCCGAGCCGGTCCGCAAGCGGCTTTCGATGTTCGTGCTGCGCGCGAAAGCGACGCTTGCGCTCGCGCCGCTCGCGGCGATCGGCGTGGGCGGGCCGGCCGCTCGCGCTGCGGTCGAGGCGGCGCTCGGCGTCGCCGTCGGACATCGGCAGGTCGCGGCGCTCGATGAAGGCGGCGAAGCGATCGGACTGCCGGACGGGCGCATCCTGCTCGTCGTTTCGTCCGAGCGCGTCGATGCGACGCTCGAGCGCCTCGCCGCGCACGCGACGCTCGCCGACGAGGCGGTCTGGCGCTGGCTCGCGATCCGGGCGGGCGTGGTCGAGGTGCGCCTCGCGACGCAGGAGAAGCACATCGCGCAGACGGCCAACTGGGAGGTCGTCGGAGGCGTCAGCTTCACGAAAGGCTGCTACCCGGGGCAGGAGATCGTCGCGCGCGTGCAGCACCTCGGCTTCCTGAAGGAGCGCGCGCATCCGTTCCACGTCGAAGCGCCGCCGCCGGATCCCAACACGCGGATCTTCGTCGCCGATTCCGACCAGATGGCGGGAATCGTCGTCGATGCCGTCGCGCTACCCGGTGGTGGCAGCGAGCTGATCGCCGTCGTGCACCTGATCGCGCTCGACGCCGACCTGCGGCTCGGCGCTCCCGACGGGGCGCGGCTCGCGCGGCTGCCCCTGCCCTATGCGCTGCCGGCGAGCGCGCCGAAGCGCGTCAAGCTCTGAAACGCGATGGATGCGCCGTCGTACTACGTCTGGTACCGGCTCGCCGGCGACGCGTGCGAAGCGCGGGCGGCGGTCACCGCGATGATGCTCGACGTCGCACTCGAGTCCGGCGTCGTAGGGCGCCTCCTGAAGCGCGCCGACGATGCTGCGACGTGGATGGAGGTCTACGAGGCGGTCGACGATCCCGAGGGGTTCGAGCGTGCGCTGGCCGAGGCGGTCGCCGAGCATGGCGCGCAGGCCTACGCGGACGGAGGGCGCCACATCGAGCGCTTCGTCGCGTGCGGCATGCTCGATTCCGACGCGTGATGCGGCGCGCGCCACGCTGACATGTGCCTCGTCGCCGTCGCGCGCGACGTGCATCCGCGCGTCGCGCTCGCCATCGTCGCGAATCGAGACGAGTTCCACGCGCGCCCGTCCGAGCCCGCGCACTGGTGGCGCGAGGGATGGCTCGCCGGACGCGATCTCGATGCGGGCGGCGCGTGGTTCGGCGTGAGGCGCGACGGCCGCTGGGCCCTCGTCACCAACGTGCGCGAGCCGGGCGGTCGCGATGCGCGGAAGGCGTCGCGCGGCGAGATCGTCACGCGCGCGCTCGCGGCGCCGTCGGTCGAAGACGTCCTGCGCGAGCTTTCCGCGGACGCAGAGCGATTCAACGGCTACAACCTGCTCGCGGGCGAGGAGCCGCACGCATGGTGGCAATCGAACCGGCAGCCCTCCACGTTTCCGATGCCGCGCGGGGTTACGGCGCTCTCGAATGCGGCGCTCGGGACGCCGTGGCCCAAGGTCGAGCGCCTTGGCGCGGTCGTCACCGACTGGGCCCGTCGCAGCGATCCTTCGATCGAGCCGCTGTTCGACGCCCTCTCCGACCGCACGATCGCCCCCGACGACCGCCTGCCTGCGACCGGGGTGACGCGCGAATGGGAGCGGCTCCTGTCGGCGGCGTTCATCGTGAGCGGCGACTACGGCACGCGCTGCTCGACCGTGCTGGTCGTCGGGCGCGACGGGAACGCGCGCTTCGTCGAGAGGTCGTTCGCCCCGACGGGCGACCTCATCGGTGAGGTCGACGAGCGCTTCGCGCTCGACCTCTGACGACTCTCCCGGACCCCGGTGCCCTTCCGGGCGTCGCCGGTTGCTCAGTGCAGCG
>JBDTNO010000120.1:0-10236 GCA_039933715.1 Betaproteobacteria bacterium | reverse complement strand
GGCAGATCGGGAATCAGGGCGACCACGCCCGCCTCGGCGAGCGCGCGCCCGGCAGCGCGATGGCGCTCGCGCGACCGCGTCCATCCGTGCGCGACGATCGCGACGCCGAGCGGCGGGCGCGCATCGGGCTCGTACACGTCGATCGCGACCGTGTTCCCGTCGACCTCGATCGTCGTCGTGCGCGCGTACGACGACGCCAGCGCGACGGCCGGGCATGCGGCGAACACGAGGGTGGCGAGGAGGGCGCGCGCGATGAGGGACACGGGGAACGCTCGCGCCGTTTTCGTCGCGGGCGCGGTCGGGCACGCGCGCGAATGGCGCCGGCAGCGATGATAGCCGATGGCGACGGCGCCCTCCATCAAAGCGTCGTCGCCGGCCGGGTTCCGCCCCAGTGCTGCCGGGATGCCAGCTGCCGTAGTTCAGGCCGGCTTTCGCGCGAGCTGCGCCGGGTCGTAGAAGAAGCGCTCGGCGACGATCTGCTCGTGCTCCCACCGCTGGCAGGCGAGTTCCTCGATGTCGGTGGTGCTGCCGTCGGTCCACGCGAAGTGGAACCGCCAGCGGATCACGACGTGGTCGCCGGCGACGAAGACCGGTCGCACGCACAGCGAGCGCACCGACCTGGCCTTCGCCATCACGCGACGCTCGTTCTCGACCAGCGCGGCCCGCCCGCTTCGCGGCGCCGACTGGTTCTCCTGCATCGTCGCCTCTTCCGCGTAGAACTCCTCGATCGCCTCGACGTGCGCGTTCTCTTCGACCCGCGCGATGAAGCGCTCGAGCGTCGTCGTCGAAGGCATCGGTGGCGACCGGATCGGCGGCGCGGCGCTCAGCGCCACAGCCCGAGGATGAGGCCGTAAAGCAGGAACTGCGCCGCATGGGTGCCGCCGACGATCAGCCACAGCGCCGTGCTGCGGTTCGCGAACTGGCAATGGATGCCGAAGCTCGCCGCGACGATCCCGGCGCCGACCATGACGCCCTGCACCGCCGCTTGCGACGCGTTCTCCGGAGCCGGAACGATCACCGCGTACGCGAATGCGGCGACCAGCGCGAAGGCGAACGAGAGCCCGAACGCGCGAACCGGATGCCCTTCGCCGGATGGTTGCGTGGCTCCGTTCGCACGTCCCCATGCCCGGCCGAACAGCCTGCGCGAATACCAGAGCCCCCCGAGCACGAACGTGGAAAGCGCGGCGGCGATTATCGCGAGCGGGTTGACGGTCACCACCATGCGAACTCTCCCGAACGTGTGAACGATGCGCGAAACGCGACTCCAGGCGAAACGCACGCGCCAGGCCCGGTCGACCGGCGCCGTGGGCGGCGACGACGCGATGCGGGCGAGAGCGGACGAGGCGTGCATGGGATGGGAGCCCGGCACGGTTCCGCAACCCGCACTGCCTGTCATCGAGCCTCCGGCGCGGTGAATGCCGACGCGAACTCGCGCACGCGCCGCGCATTGGTGCCGAAGTCGCCCCTGCCGACGCGCGAGACCGAGCGGATGTCGATGCGGCTGCCGGGACCTTCGGGAGCGATGCGAACGACGACATCGTCGTGAAAGCCGAACCACGGTGTCGTCGCGGTCGCCTCGATGACGCCCGCGGTGCTCTCGGCCGCCACGACCTCCCAGCCCAGCCTGGTCGCGATCGCGAGCGCGGCCGCGAATGCGGTGCGCGGATCGTCGTCGACGTGGATCGGCGCGATGTCGGGATAGCCGCGCCGCTGCAGCTCGGCAGCCTCCGGTCCGGCATAGGCCGCGGGAACCGTAGCGTCCTTGCGCAGCGGCAGGATCGCGACGAACGCCGGCGGATGCTCGGGGTCGGTGGTGATGTCGTTGACCGGCGGCAGCGAGCGCGCGCGTTGCATCCAGACGAGCGGGAACGCCGCCGCCATGCCGGCGACGACCAGCGCGACGACCAGGGCGAGCCATGCGCGCGACCGGATCCGGGGCACCAGCAACCCCAGCAGCGCGAACGCCACGATCGCCAGCGCCGCATACGTGCTCCAGCGAAGGATCGAGAACGCCACCCGGTAGTCCCAGATCCCGAAGCGCGCGCCGAAGCCCGACGCGACCACCGCGATCGCGGCGAAAAGCGCGAGCGCGGCGAGCGACCGGGCGACGGCCGCCGTGGTGATTCCCGAGGATGCGGTCGACGGAATCGCGACCTCGCGCGCACGGTCGCCGGTTACGGCGCCGGACGCTCCCCGCGAACTTGCCGGACCGCCAGCGTGCGGGACTTGCGCTCGAACGACGCGAGCTCCCGAAACGCGACGATCTCGCGGCCCTCGCGCAGCGTCTCGACGACCTCGCGCGGATCGGCGCCAAGGGCGCCCGGCGGCAGCGGGGCCGCGACGGCCGGCAGCCAGCGGTTCATGCGCGCGCCCCGTCCGCTCACGTCACACTCGCGCGACGGGTTGCGATCTTGCGCGGCGCAGCAGATCGCTCATCCACCACGGGGCTTCGCCGGTCGCACATTGTCCGAGCGTATCGGCGACCGCGGACGGACCGAATTCGCGCGAGGCCGAACGCCATCAGCCGCGCGGCGCGAACCGCGATGCGAACCGCGCGCGCGCGCGTTCCGCCTCGACCTCGCGGTAGCGGGGCGGCGCGTGGGTCACCAGCACGTCGACGAGCCTTCGCGTCGTGGCTGCGACTTCGTCGACGGCGCGATCGAACGCCGCCTGGTTCGCCTGCGACGGCTGGTTGAAGCCGGAAACCTTGCGCACGAACTGCAGCGACGCCGCGCGCACCTCGTCGTCGGTCGCGGGCGGCTCGAAGTGGAACAGCGTCCGGATGTTGCGGCACATCGTGTCCTCGCGTTTTGAAGGGCGGCGCGGCCTAGGCGAGCGTGAACGCCTCGTGCACGGCGCTCTGCACGCCGCCGCCCAGACCGGCCCGCCGCCCGCGACGTGAATCGCGTCGCCGACGACCGCCGCGCCGAGGCCGTGTCGCGGCGTAGGCATCGGCGCGTACAGCTCCCAGGCGTCGCGCACCGGATCGTACGCCTCGTTCTGGCCGAACACGCGCTGCGAGCCTTCGCCGCCCATCGCGAAGATCCTGCCGCGGTACAGCACGGCGCCGTGTCCCGAGCGCGCGGTAGGCAGCGGAACCCGCGGCGTCCACTGGTCCGCCTTCGGGTCGTACACGTGGTGCAGGTTCGAATTGGCGCAGGGCTCGACGTCCACGCAGGGATTGACCGTGAGCCCGGAAGCCTTTCGTCGGGACGCGACCGGTGCGGTGGGCTGGCCATCGACCAGAGAGCGATCGTGCATGGTCAAGGTCCCGGGAAGCGCATTTCTCGCGCCGCTTCGGCCTCTGGACCCGACTCGCGCGACGCCATGTCGCGGGCGGCGTCGGCCATGCGGTCCCATGGCGGTCCCTTGAGCTCGACCGTGTTGCCCTCCGGGTCGGTCACGTAGATCGACGGTCCTTCGCCCTCCGCGCCGAATCGCGACGCCGTGGGCCCGGCCGCTATGCCTGCGGTGGAAAGGTGCGCGCGGATCGCCGCTTCGTCGAATGCGTCGACGCGGAAGCAGAAGTGGTCGAGGTTGCGGCCTTCGCTGCCCGGCGCCGCGCCGCCGGCGCGTCCGAGCGGCCCGTCGACCGGCACGAGGTCGATGAGCGCGTTGCCCGCGCGCAATTGCACGAGCCCGAGGTCGTCGCGCCGACGCTCCACCGTGCATCCGAGCACGTCGCCGTAGAACCGCACCATCGCGTCGAGGTCGACGACGCGCAGCACGAGGTGGTCGATGTCGCGCAGGCGGATCATGGGAAGGCCACGGGTCGGGCCGGCAGCCGGTTCGCGCATCATAGCCGCAACGAGATCGTCGCGGTTCCCGCCTCCACGTCGACGGTGAGCAGGTAACGGAAATAGGCGAACTCCGCGCGCTGCAGGCGGCGGCTCGCGGAGAACTCGTAGCGGAAGCGGGCCACCGTCGACGCGTCGTCGCCGCAGGGCAACAGGCAGTACCGGTATTCGATGGACTCCGGATCCAGCGCTCGCCGGTGCGGCGGGCCCAGCATCCCGGTCACGCGGGCTTCGTCGGGCAGAGTGCCGGGCGGAAGGCCGGTGATGTCGAAGCGGGCGCCCGGAGGCGACAGCGAGATCTGCGGACGGCAGGCCGCGGCGATCGCTCGCGCGATGAGATCGCGCGACATGAGCGGGCCCATGCGCGGCGGCGGTACGGACTCGTAGAGCTTGTGCGTGCCGCCTTCGTTGCGGAAGCGCAGTTCGGAAATCATCGTTTCCGACTCCGACGCGGGTCGCGCGCTCGGCGCGGCCGAGTAGATCCACACGATCTCGTCACCGCGCCGCTCGACGCGAGTGGGCTTCACGCCGATCAGCCAGCCGATGTCGTCCAGCGTCAGGGTCGGGCGGCTGAACACGAGCTTGAGCGCGCGGTCCGGGCCTTCGACCACCGCGACTTCCGGCGGCGACGCGTCGCACAGCTGTCGGTGCGTCTCGAGCACGCGCTCGAGGATGCAGCCCGACAGAAGCGGCGCCGCGGCGAGCGCCGTGATGAAGGCGCGCCATCCTGCGCGGGAGGTCGGGCGAAGAGGAGCGGTGCAGGGCGCCATGCTGGAACTTTCACCACCTGCGGGAAGAATCGGTTGCGGTCGTGACGAACGGCGACTCCGCTCACCGTGCCTCGACGTCGATACCGGACCCATGGGAGCCGGACGCTGGTACTCCTACCATACGCCGACGTGCCCGGATCGCGCGCACGTTGCGACGCTGCCCATGACGACCCGTCGAGCCAGCCCGATGCGCGCGAGGAACGCGACGCGAAGCTCACCGAAATGTTCGCGTGCCGCGCGGACACGCGTCACGTCGCGGTGACCTCCACGACGTGGGACCCCTCCGGCTCGATCCCGAGGGTCCGGGGCAGGCGGACGGACCGCTGGAACGAATTTCCCGGCTGTCGCGCCGAGTGAACGACGGGCCGGCGTCGGGCCGGATGCTAGGCTTGACTTCGCGGGCGTGCACGGTCGAGGGCGCACCACCGATCGGCGGTGTCGTGCGGTTTCATGGCGCTGCACCCCCGCGCTCGTTCCCCCATTGGCTCCCGATGCGATGACGCAGGCCGCCGACACCAATCACCTCGACCGCGCCGTCGATCCCGGCTACGACCATCTGCTCGGTTCGCCGGCGAGCGACCTCACGCTGGTCGAGTACGGCAGCTATGCATGCCCGTTCTGCCGGGCGGCCAACGAGGAAGTGGCGCGACTGCGCGATCGCTTCGGCGAGCGCCTGCACTATGCGTTCCGGCAGCGCCCGATCACCGGCAGCGACATCGCCCGCCGTGCCGCGAACATCGCGGAATCCGCGCCGGACGAGACCGCGTTCTGGGACGCGCACGTCAAGCTGATGACGCGCTCGGCCACGCTGAGCGAGGACGACCTCGCCAGCGTCGCGGCCGGACTCGGCGTCGACGGCCGCGATGGCTCGCCCGAAGGCCGCGCGCGTGTCGACGCCGACATGGCCAGCGCCCGCGCGAGCGGCGTGCGCGTGACCCCCACGTTCTTCATCAACGGCCGGCGCTACGACGGCTCGTGGGACGGCGTGTCGCTGTCCGAGGCGTTGCTGGGGTCGCTCGGGCACCGGGTGCATTCCGCGGCGGTCGATTTCGCGAGCTGGGCGCCGTCGTCCGGCCTGCTGCTTCTCCTGGCGTCGCTGCTCGCGGTCGCGCTCGTCAACTCGCCAGTGGGACCTGCCTTCATCGCATTCTGGGAGGCGCCGCTCGCGTTGGGATTCGACCATGCGGTCTTCCGCATGTCGCTGACGCACTGGGTCAACGACGGCCTCCTGACGATCTTCTTCCTGCTCGTCGGGCTGGAGATCAAGAGGGAGTTCACCGTCGGTCGCCTCGCGAACCGGCGCTCTGCGGCTTTCCCGATCGCCGCCGCGCTGGGAGGCATGGCGTTCCCGGCCGCGCTCTATGCGCTCGCGATGCCGCCTGGCCCCTGGAGCCATGGCTGGGGCATTCCGATGGCCACCGACACCGCGTTCGCCGTGGCGCTCATCGTGATGCTGGGCAAGCGCGTGCCGGTCGAGCTGCGCGTGTTCCTCACCGCCGCGTCGATCGTCGACGACATCGGCGCGATCGTGGTGGTCGCGCTGTTCTATTCGCAGGGACTCGACTGGAACTACCTCTTCGCGGCGCTGGTCGTGGCCGCGCTGCTCGCGCTGCTCAACCGCTGGGGCGTTTACCGTGCGTTGCCTTACGCGCTGCTCGGCATCGCATTGTGGATCTGCGTCCATGCGGGCGGGGTCCATGCGACGCTCGCCGGCGTGTTGCTGGCCCTGGTCATTCCCACGCGGCCGCCGCCCAATCTCGATGCGCTGCGCTCGCAAGCCCAGGCGGTGCTGACCGCCGAGGGCGCCCGCGAACAGGAGGTGCTTCACCACGGTCCCTCGATTCCCGCGCTGCGTGCGCTCGACGCGATCCACGATCGACTCGAATCGCCGGCGGATCGCACGCTGCGCATGATCGAGCCCTGGTCGAGCTTCGTCGTCCTGCCGATCTTCGCGCTGTGCAACGCGGGCGTCGCGCTGTCGTCGGACGTCCTCGCCGGACGCGAATCGCTGGCGCTCGCGATCGGCCTGGGGCTCGTCGTCGGCAAGCCCGCGGGTTTCCTGATCGTTCCTGCGCTCGCGGCGTGGGCCGGCATCGCGGTCAAGCCGACCGCCTATTCGTGGCGGCAGCTTCTCGGCGCGGGTGCGCTCGCGGGAATCGGCTTCACGATGTCGCTCTTCATCGCGGGACAGGCGATGCCTTCGGCCGACGATTTCGCCGCGGCCAAGATCGCCGTGTTCGCCGCCTCGATCCTGGCGGCATGTCTCGGGGTGGCGCTGCTCTGGAAGCCGCGCGCCGAGGCACCCGTCACGGTCGCCGACGAACCGGAAACGCCTTTCGGTCACACGCCCGCGGTCGAAGGCGCTGTCGCGAAGTCCGCCGCGCCACCGTCCTGACGCTCACCGCTCGCCGGCCGGCGCCGCGTGGCGGCGGGGGCTCGTCAGCCCGCGCATCGTCCGCCGCAATCGTGTCGGGCGCGTTGCGCCGGACTATTCGCCGTTTGGCGGGTCGTCCCGATCGAGCGCCGTGTCCTGCCAGGACGCAGGATCCTCGAGCGGCTCGAGATGGACGACGATCGTGGTGCGCGCGAGCCGCTCGCGGATCTCGCCTTCGATGCGCTCGACCAGCGCGTGTCCTTGCTGGACGGTCCACGCCCCGGGCACCAGCACGTGGAACTCGATGAAGCGGCGCGCGGCGGCGCGGCGCGTGCGTAGCGCGTGGTAGTCGATCCCCTGGGCTCGATAGCGGTCGAGCACGGCACGGATCGCGTCCAGCTCGATGGCGGGCAACGCGGCGTCCATGAGTCCCACGGCCGAACGCTGCATGAGCCTCCAGCCGACCCAGACGATGTTCACCGCGACGGCGATCGCGATGGCCGGGTCGAGCCATGGCCATCCGGTCCACGCCGCCACGCCGACGCCGACGACGACGCCCACCGTGGTCCAGACATCCGTCAACAGGTGCCGCGCATCGGCTTCCAGCGCGATGGAATCGTGACGGCGGCCCGCGGCGAACAGGATGCGCGCGACCGCGAAGTTGACGACGGTGGCGACGAGCGAAACGCCGATCCCGATCCCGACGTGCTCGAGGCCCCTTGCATGCAACAGGCGCTCGATGGCGGTGGCGATGATCGCCAGCGCCGCGACGAGGATCATGCCGCCCTCGAACCCGCTCGAGAAGTACTCGGCTTTCCCGCGACCGTAGGGATGCTCTTCGTCGGCCGGGCGCGCGGCCAGCCGCAGCGCGACCAGCGCGACGCAGGCGGCGGCGAGATTGACGAGCGACTCGATCGCATCCGAGAGCAGCGCCACCGAGCCCGTCAGCCAGTACGCGAACCCCTTGAGGGCGATGATGACGATCGAGGCCCCGATCGACAGCCACGCGAAGCGTACGGCCGAGGCGGTTTCGTTCACCGACGGCTCGCGCGACGACGGATCACGTTTTCGCGAGCGGCATCCGGCCGTCGATCGCGTACGCCTGCCGCTCGAACGCGTTGTCGCGGTAGGCGCGGCGCCCGCGCAGCCACTGCCATGCGCTCGACAGCGCATACGCCGGCACGAACAGCGGGCCCCACCGCTCGCATTGCCCGACGTGCACGCGCTCGTGCGCGCGGACGGCATCGAGGGCGCGCTCGCTCGTGCCGACGATGCAATGGCCCAGCGTGATCGCGCAGAAGCGACGGGACGCCGGCAGCACGTCGCACAGCACGGCGATCGAGCCGCCGGAAAATTCCGCGACACCGGCGACGATGCGCACCTTCCCGCCGAGCAGCAGCACGACGCCGCCGGCCAACAGTCCCGCGAGCGAATTGGGGGCCGCCCAAGCATAGGCGGCGGAGCGAATGACCAGGCGACGCGCGTTCATCGCCGATCGGACCCTAGGGACGCTTGCCCAGGAACACGTGCAGCGCGCGCTCCCCCGCGACGTGCTTCGCGCATTCGTAGCCGAGCCCCGGCAGGTCGAGGCCGGCGAACAGGTTCTCGCCGGCGCCGAGCAGCACCGGCCTGATCGCGAGATGAAGCTCGTCGACGAGGCGGGCGCGCAGGAACTCGCGGACCGTCGATACGCCGCCGCCGAGCCGAACGTCGGCGCCGCCGGACGCGGCCTTCGCCCGCTCCACCGCGGCGTGGATGCCGTCGGTGACGAAATGGAACGTCGTCCCGCCCTTCATCTCGAGCGGCGCACGCGCGTGATGGGTCAGCACGAACACCGGCGTGTGGTACGGCGGCTCGTCGCCCCACCAGCCTTTCCAGCGGTCGTCCGGCCAAGGCCCGCGGATCGGCCCGAACATATTGCGCCCGAGGATCCACGCGCCGATGCCGGCGAAGCCCTGCTCGGCCATTTCGTGGTCGATGCCCGTTTCTCCTCCGTCCTGGCCTTGCATCCGGCGCCAGAATCGCGTCGGGAAGAACCACTCCATCAATTCCGGGCCGCGCACGCCGAGCGGATGCTGGAGGCCCTGGCCGGGACCTGCGCCATACCCGTCGATCGAAACGCCGAAGCTCTGGACGCGTACTTTCGTCACGGCGGGATTTCGGTCTGGCCCGCGCTACCGGCCGAACGCCACGAGCGTCCATCCGATCAACGGCAGGAACAGCACGCCATGCGCGTAGCGCTCGCCGAGGTCGGACCAGAACGTGAACTCGAGGAAACCGGCCGCCGAGGCGCCCGCGAGGACGGCGACCAGCAGCGACAGCATCGCCGCGGGCCGTCGCGCCCACGCTGCCCGGAGCGCCAGCGCCGCGGCGCCGCCGACGCCGAGCGCGTAGAGGACGTAGAGCACGAAGAGTCGCGTCGCGTAGCCGCCGAACGTGTCGCGGTACCAGTCCTGCGTCGACAACGAAAACGCGATGTACGCGGCCGCCACCAGCGCGAAGCCCGCCAGCAACACCGAGATCAGCGCGGTGACGATCGTGACGGCGCGCGGCAGTGGACGCATGCGGCCTCGCGATTCGCGCCAGCTCGCGTCGCGCGCCGGAAGGATCACACGACGGGCTTGTCGCCCGTCGCGGCAGGCGGCTCCGCGTCGGCCGGCGGTGCCTCGGCGGGGGCTGCCTTCTTCCGGCGCTTTTCCTCGCGCTTCTGCTGCTTCGCGAGGTCGCGCTGCCGTTTCGCGAACGAATAGTTGGGTCGAGCCAATGGGCTTCCTTCCTGAAAGGCCCCGGGGACGGGGCGGGTCACAATCGATCACCGGGGCGGCGCTGTCAAGGTCGCCCCGACCGCTCCCGGGCGCCTCGGGCGCCGATGAACAAACGCCCCGCCACGGGGCGGGGCGCGTGGTGCGGCCGGCGCGATCCGGAGAAACGCCGGACCCGCGCCGCGATCACTCGCCTTCGAGGAAGCTTCGGAGCTTCTCGGAGCGCGACGGATGCCGCAGCTTGCGCAGCGCCTTCGCCTCGATCTGCCGGATGCGCTCGCGCGTGACGTCGAACTGCTTGCCGACTTCCTCGAGCGTGTGGTCGGTGTTCATCTCGATGCCGAAACGCATGCGCAGCACCTTCGCCTCGCGCGGCGTCAGCGTGTCGAGGATGTCCTTGCACACGTCGCGCAGCGACGCGTTGACCGCCGCGTCGGACGGCGCCACCGTCGACTGGTCCTCGATGAAGTCGCCGAGATGCGAGTCGTCGTCGTCGCCGATCGGCGTCTCCATCGAGATCGGCTCCTTGGAGA
>JBDTNO010000119.1:0-10310 GCA_039933715.1 Betaproteobacteria bacterium | reverse complement strand
TAGGTGTTGCGGCCGAGCTCCTTCGACCGGTACATCGCGACGTCGGCGTGCTTCAGGAGCTCGTCCGGGTCGTCCGAGTCGTCCGGGTACACCGAGATCCCGATCGACGAGGTCACGTAGATGTCGTGGTCCTCGATGCGGAACGGCTGCGCGATCGCGTCGAGGAGCTTCTGCGCGATGCGGCCGAGCACCTGCGGGTCGTCGAAATCCTCGACGATCACCATGAACTCGTCGCCGCCGAGCCGCGCGAGGAGGTCGGTCTCGCGCAGCGTCGCCGAGAGCGCGCGCGTCACGTGCTTCAGGAGCTCGTCGCCGATCCGGTGGCCGAGCGTGTCGTTGACGTTCTTGAAGCGGTCGAGGTCGATGAACAGGACGCCGACGCGCCGCGCGCCGCGGCGCGCCTGCGCGATCGCCTGCGACAGCCGCTCGTGCAGCAGCAGGCGGTTCGGGAGGCCCGTCAGCGCGTCGCGCGTCGCCATGTGCTGGAGCCGCTCCTCCGCGCGGATGCGCGAGGAGACGTCCTGCACGAACGAAAGGATCGACACGATCTGGCCGTCGTCGCCGAGCAGCGCCGAGTGGTACCACTCGCACCAGATCGTCTCGCCGTCCTTGCGGGTATTGCGCGTGAGGCCGGTCGCGCGCGGCTCGAGGCCGGTCATCAGCTTGCCGACGATGTCGATCATGTGGCCGACCGCGTCCTCGTGCAGCATCGGGTTGTCGGTGAGCGACATGCCAAGCACTTCGGACGACTCGAAGCCGAAGATGTTGCGCGCCTGCTCCGACCAGCGCACCAGGTTGAGGTCGCGGTCCCATTCGAGCACCGCCAGCGGCGTGTTGCCGATGTGGCTCGACAGCTCCCAGTTGACCCGCCGCAGCGCCTCCTCGTTGCGCTTCTCGTCGTGGATGTCACCGTGCACCGCGTAGATGCCGACGACGTTGCCGTCGGTGTCGCGGTTGGGCGCGTAGTGGATCGATTCCCAGCGGGGCTCGGCCGCGCCATGCTGCGGCAGCAGCATCTCGGTCGCGATCGTTTCGCCCTTGATGACGCGCGCCATCAGCGGCTCGAGCACCGCGTAGCGCGCGGCGCCGATCACGTCCTCGACCTTGCGGCCGTTCAGGTCCTTGCGCGACTCACCGAGCCACGCCTCGTTGCGCCCGTTGACGAACCGATAGCGGAACTCGCGGTCGATGTAGGCGACGCGCGCCGGCACGTTGTCCATGATGAGCCGCAACTCGGCCTCGGAAGCGCGCAGCGCCTCCTGCGCCTGCTTGAGGCCGTGGATGTCGTTCATCAGCACGAACGCCCCGTGCACCTCGCCGGCGGAGCCCGTGTCGGGCACGACTCGGATCGTCATCCAGCGCTTGACGCCGTTCGCGCCCGCGATCAACCGGTCGAACGCGGTCGATTCTCCCTCGAGCGCGCGCACGACCATCGCCTGCGCGCTCTCGTAGATGCCGTGGCCGACGACGTCGCGAAGCTTGAGGTCGCCGAGCGCCTCGGGCGGCAGCCCGAAGAACTGGACGAACGTGCGGTTCACGTAGTGGCAGCGCTCGTCGCGGTCGATGTAGGCGACCGGCGCGGGCACGCCGTCCATGATCGCGCGGAGCTGCGACTCGCGCGCCGCGAGGGCGTCCTGCGCGAGCTTGAGATCGGTGATGTCGTGGCCGACGACGTATTCGCCCTTGACGGTGCCGTCGAAGCTGAGGTCCGGCACGCAGCGCGCGCGGATCCAGCGCGTGCGGCCCTGCGCGTCGACGACCTCGCGCTCGTAGGTCACCGCCTCGCCCGACATCACGCGCTCGCGCCCGGGCGCGAGCGCCTCGGTCGCCTCGCTGCCGAGCACCTCGGTGCTGCGGCGCCCGACCACCTCGTCGCGCTTGAGCCCGTAGAGGCGCAGGAACGCCTCGTTGACGAACACGTAGCGCCGCTCGGCGTCGAGGTAGACGACCGGCTCGGGGATGTTGTCGGTGAACAGACGCAGCTGCTGCTCGCGCGTCGCGAGCGCCTGCTCGGTGAGCTTCAGGTCGTGGATGTCGTACTCGGTGCAGTAGAGACCGCGCACCTTGCCCGCGCCGTCGAGATCCGGCGCGATGCGCCCGTGCATCCAGCGCTTGTCGCCGCCGGGCAGCGTGCCGATGCGCTCGTACTCGACGTTCTCGCCGTCCTGCGCGCGTTTCAGCACGGGCCGCAGGAATCCGGCGACATCCGACGGCAGGATCTCGGCGGGCGTGCGCCCGTAGATCTCCTCCTGCGGGCGCGCCGCGATGTTCGCGAACGCCTGGTTGACGAACGTGTAGCGCAGCCCGCGGTCGAGGTACGCGATCGGGCCCGGGATGTTGTCGGCGAAGAGACGCAGCTGCGACTGCTGGCCCTTCAGCGCGTCGCGGATGCGGACGTCGTCTTCGATGTCGTTGAGGACGATGAACGCGCCGCCGGTGCGTCCGTTGATCTCGCGATCGGGGAACAGCGTCACGCGCATCCAGCGCATCTCGCCGGTCGACTTCCTCTCGCGCCGCTCGTAGTTGACGCTCGCGCCGGCGAACGCGCGCTCGAGCGAGGCGTTCATCTCGTTCATCGAGTCGGTCGGCAGCACGTCGCGCAGCCCGTGGCCGAGCAGATCGTCGTTGGGCACGCCGATCCAGTCGGCGAACGGCTGGTTGGCGAAGCGGATCTTGAGCTGGCGGTCGACGTAGAGGATCGGCACGCCGACGCTGTCGGTGACGAGCCTCAGCCGGTGCTCGCGCTGACCCGCCTCGAGCTCGAGGCGCTTCAGGTGGTCGACGTCGCTGTAGGTGACGAGGAAGCCGCGCACGCGCCCGTTCGAGGCGCGGTCGGGGTAGTAGTCGACGCGAATCCAGATCGGCGGACGTCCGGCCGTGACGAGCTGGCGCTCGAAGCCGGTGCGCTCGCCTTCCAGCGCCGCGTCGGTGTAGGCGTGGTAGAGCGTCCAAACGTCCCGGCCCAGCACCCCGGATACCTCGCGGCCGAGCACCTCCTCGGGACGCCGGCCGAGCCAGTCGAGAAACGCCCGGTTGGCGAAGCGGTAGCGGTAGCTGCGATCGACGTAGGCGAGCGGCAGGCCGAGCGCATTGAGCTTCCGCTGCGAGAGCGCCTGCAGGTTGCCGCGCTCGACCGCGTCCCCGACCGTCTGGACGGTGGGGAGGTCGGCGCGCAGCGGCGATCGTTGCAGGGCCATGTCAGGGGTACCGGTCTACGACCACGGGCGGATCCGCCCCCGGCCGATCACACGCTGGCCGCAATGGCCCGTTGTCGGCCGGTACGCAGCGTTGCGATCGCTCGTGGACGAAGCCATCGTGTAGCGCACAAGCAAGGATCAGGCCGGGGTGGCAGGTCGTGCAGGGCGGAATGCCGGGCGAACACCCCGCTACAATCCGCGCTTGCGCCCGCCGCGCCTTCGGGGAGGAGCCGGCGGGAACATGCGGAGGGTCCATCCGCCCGCGCCCTGCCGCGCTCTCCCTCCCCACGGACCCCGCGATGCCCTTCTCCCTCTCGTCCACGTTCCCGCCGGTTCGCCGGTCGCTCCCGCTGCTCCCGGTCCTCGCCGCCACCCTGGCGCCCGCGCTGGCATTCGCGGCGACCCTCGCGGAGCCGCCCTCGGTCGGACCGGTACCGGTCGACTTCATCCTGTTCGGCATCGTGCTCGCCTGCGTCGCGATCTTCCACCACCACACGCTGCGTGTCGCGTTGATCGGCCTGGCCGTGATCGCCGCGTACAAGATCGTGCTCTCGCCGTTCGCCACCGGTCCGGGAATCGAGGGATTCGGCCTCCACCTCTCGCACGAGGCGGTGCTGATCGCCAACCTGCTCCTGCTGCTGATGGGCTTCGCGCTACTGTCGCGGCACTTCGAGGACAGCCGGCTGCCGGCCTGGTTGCCCCGTCTCCTCCCCGACGGATGGAAAGGCGGATTCGCGCTGCTCGTGATCATCTTCGTGCTGTCGTCGTTCCTCGACAACATCGCCGCGGCATTGATCGGCGGGTCGATCGCGACCGTCGTGTTCCGCGGCAACGTGCATATCGGCTACCTCGCGGCGATCGTCGCCGCGGCCAACGCCGGCGGCTCGGGCAGCGTCGTCGGAGACACGACGACGACGATGATGTGGATCGACGGCGTCTCGCCGCTCGCGGTGCTGGAGGCCTATATCGCGGCGGCCGTCGCGCTGGTCGTCTTCGGGATTCCGGCGGCGCTCCAGCAGCATCGGCATTCGCCGATCATCGCCGATCCGGACGACGGCGTGACGATCGACTGGGCGCGCGTCGGCATCGTCGCGTTCATCCTCGTCGCCGCGATCGTCGCCAACGTCGTCGTCAATTCGCGCTACCCGGCGATCGCGGCGAGCCTTCCATTCCTCGGCCTCACCGTGTGGATCGCGATCCTCGTGGCGACACCCCTCCGGGCGCCCGCGTGGAGCGAGCTGCGGCCGGCGCTGCGCGGCGCGATCTTCCTGTGCGCGCTGGTGCTGTCCGCGTCGATGATGCCGGTGCACAAGCTGCCTGCCCCCTCGTGGCAGTCGGCGATGGGGCTGGGCTTCGTCTCGGCGGTCTTCGACAACATCCCCCTCACCGCGCTCGCGCTGAAGCAGGACGGTTACGACTGGGGAATCCTCGCGTACGCGGTCGGCTTCGGCGGATCGATGATCTGGTTCGGCTCGTCGGCGGGCGTCGCGCTGTGCTCGAAGTTTCCCGAGGGCCGCTCGGTGTTCGCCTGGCTGAAGGCGGGCTGGCACGTGGCGCTGGCCTATGTCGTCGGCTTTTTCGTGATGCTCGCGGTGATCGGCTGGTACCCGCAGGCCAAGCACATGACCGGCGATCCGATGCCGGCGGCGTCCGACGCGCCGACGGCGACTCCGCCTTCAACCTCGGACGCACATCGCGCGTTAACCTGAAGTCACCACCTACCCGACGGATGCCGCCATGACCCGAACCGCGCAAGCCGCCTTCCTCGCCGCAGCGCTCGCCACCGGCGCCGCCGGGGCGCAGGACATCCTCTTCTTCGAGCAGTCGGACTTCAACGGCCGGCGGTTCGGCGCGAGCAGCTCGGTCTCCAACATGTCCGACCAGGGATTCAACGACCACGCGCAGTCGATCGTGGTCCGCAGCGGCACCTGGCAGATCTGCACCGACTCGTTCTTCCGCGGCCGCTGCGTCACGCTGAATCCGGGGGAATACCGGAATCTCTCGCAGATCGGGCTGTCGTCGCAGATTTCGTCGGCCCGCGAGATGACCGGCAGTGGGGGGGGGCTGGGGCGGCGGTCACGCTCTACGAGGACTTCAATTTCGGCGGCCGAGCGATCAGCGTCGACGGCCAGGTGAACGACCTCGGCCGCACCGACTTCAACGATCGCGCGCGCTCGATGGTCGTGCAGGCCGGCAGTTGGGAGATCTGCCGCGACGACGGCTTCCGCGGCGGCTGCCAGCTCTTCGGACCGGGGCGCCACGGGAGTCTCGGTTTCCTCGCCGGCGAGGTGTCGTCGATCCGCCCGGCCGGCGGCGGCGGTGGAAGGCCGGATTGGGGTGGCGGCCGTCCGCCGGACGAATGGGGTGGCCGTGGTCGTGTCGTCCTTTACCAGCAGCAGGGCTTCGGCGGTCGCGCGCTCGCGCTCGACCAGGAAGTGATGCCGAACTTCGCCAGTTCCGGCTTCAACGATCGCGCGTCGTCGCTGCGCGTCGAGGGCGGATACTGGATGTTCTGCAGCGACGCCGACTTCCGCGGCACCTGCCGCACGTTCGGGCCGGGCGACTACCCGACGCTGCCGCCGGGGCTCGAGAGCCGGATCTCGTCGGGTCGCCGCATCAGCAACGACTACCCGTACAACGCCAATCCCGACTGGCGCGGCGCCCAGCGGCCATGACCTCCGACGGCCGGCGCGGCGAGATCGTCGACGACATTGCGGGACTGCGTCGCCTGCTCGCGCAGCACCGCACGATCGCAGTCGTCGGCCTCTCGCAGCACTGGTACCGGCCGTCGTATTTCGCGGCCAAGTACATGCTCGACCACGGATACCGCGTGATCCCGGTCCACCCGGGCTATGCGCAAGCCCTCGGGCAGCAGGCGTATCCGTCGCTCGACGCGATTCCGGGCCCGATCGACATCGTCGACGTCTTCCGCAAGCCGGCCGAGCTGCCGGGCATCGCCACCGAAGCGGTCGCCAAGGGCGCGAAGGTGCTGTGGATGCAACTCGGCCTGCGCGACGCCGACGCCGCGCGCATCGCCACCGATGCGGGGCTCGACGTCGTGATGGACCGCTGCGTGAAGATCGAGCACGCGCGGATCCTCGGCGGCCTCAACTGGTGCGGCGTCAACACCGGCGTCATCTCGTCGCGGCGCGGCGCCTAGCCCCACCGGGGCGGTTCCCCGTCTTGGGCGCCTAACCAGTGCCGTTCACCGTGTAGGACACCGTAGAATGGCGGCCCATGGCCGACCACCGCTACGGATTCGACACGCTGTGCCTGCACGCCGGGCAAATCCCGGACGCGGCGACCGGCGCCCGCGCGCTGCCGATCTACCAGACGACGTCGTTCGTCTTCGACAGCGCCGATCACGCCGCCAGCCTGTTCAACCTGCAGACGTTCGGCAACGTCTACTCGCGCATCAGCAACCCGACGGTCGCGGCGCTCGAAGAGCGCGTGGCGGCGCTCGAAGGCGGGCGCGCCGCGCTCGCGTGCGCGACCGGCATGGCGGCGCAGATGGTGGCGCTCCTCACGCTCGCGCGAAACGGCGACCACATCGTGGCGTCCCGCACGCTCTACGGCGGCACCTACTCGCAGCTCGCGGTGATGTTCGCGCAATTCGGCATCGATGCGACGTTCGTCGATCCGGGAGACCCCGACGCGTTCCGCCGCGCGCTGGCGCCGCGCACCAAGGCGATCTACGCCGAGACCATCGGCAACCCGCAGCTCAACGTCTGCGACATCGCGGCGCTGGCCGAGGTGGCGCACGGCGCGGGCGTGCCGCTCGTGATCGACAACACGCTGGCCTCGCCGTATCTCTGCCGCCCGTTCGAGCACGGCGCCGACCTCGTCGTCCATTCGCTCACCAAGTACCTGGGCGGGCATGGCACGACGATGGGGGGCGTAGTGGTCGAGTCGGGCCGTTTCCCCTGGGACAACGGGAACTTCCCGCAGATGACCGAGCCGTCGCGCGGCTACCATGGCGTGCGCTTCTTCGAGACGTTCGGCGACTTCGGCTTCACGATGAAGGCGCGCATGGAGACGATGCGCACGCTCGGTCCGACGCTGTCGCCGTTTTCCGCGTTCCTGCTCCTGCAGGGCATCGAGACGCTGCACCTCCGGATGCCGCGCCATTGCGATGCGGCGATGGCCGTCGCGAAGCATCTCGCCGCGCATCCGGCCGTCGCATGGGTGCGCTACCCGGGCATGCCCGGGCAGGACGACGACGCGCTGGTGCGCCGCTACCTGCCGCGCGGCGCCGGCGGCATCCTGACGTTCGGCGTGAAGGGCGGCGCGAAGGCCGGCGAGCGCGTGATCGAAGGCGTCGCGTTTCTCTCGCACCTCGCCAACGTCGGCGACGCGAAGTCGCTCATCATCCATCCGGCGTCGACGACGCACCGCCAGCTCTCCGGGGACGAGCAGCGGGCGGCGGGCGTCACGCCCGAGATGATCCGTCTGTCGATCGGACTCGAATCGATCGACGACATCCTGTGGGACCTCGACCAGGCGCTGGCGCGCGCGGAGAACGCATGATGGATCGTCTCGGGCTTTCGCTTCCCTGGGTGGGGTTGCTCGTCGCGCTCGCGGTGCTCCTCCAGCAGGCGGTCGTGCTCATGCACGGCGACGGCGCGTCGTTCGTCGCGGCGATCTGGCAGGCCGGCGTCGCCGCGCTCTTCCTGACGTCGCTCGCGCTGATCATGATGCCGCGGCGACGGCTCGCGTTCTTCCTGGGCTTCCTCGTCTGCGCGGGACTCCTCGGCTGGGCGTACTGGCTGCAGTACGCCGAAGGCCTCGAGCCCTGCCCGCTTTGCATGCTCCAGCGCGTCGCGGTCGCCGCGATCGCCCTCGTCTTCCTCGTCGGCACGTTCCACGAGCCCGGAAGGATCGGCGCATGGATCTATGCGCTGCTGCTCCTCATCGCGTCGGGGACCGGCGCCGCGCTCGCCACGCGCCAGGTCTGGCTGCAATCGCTGCCGAAGGACCAGGTCCCCGCGTGCGGGATGGGCCTCTCGTACATGCTCGACACGATGCCGTTTCTCGACGCGATCCGCCGCGTGCTCGAAGGCAGCGGCGAATGCGCCGAGAAGGCGTGGGTCTTCGTCGGGCTGTCGATCGCCGGCTGGACGCTCGCGTTCTTCGTGGCGATCGCGTTCGTGGGGATCGCGCTGGTGCGGAAGGACTGAAGCGGTTCTGGATTGTGGATTGTGGATTGTGGTGGCGGGTGCAGTGTCGGCGCGCCAGGGCGCCGAGTCAGACGTTCCGACGATCAATGAGCGGATGAAATCGGCTGCCAGGCAAGGCGCCCGGCCGATAACGTGCCGCGGCGTACGGTGAGGTCGAGCAACGCGGCCTGGCGGCCGATTTCGCCGCGAACGATCAAGCGAACTTCTGACTCGGCACACCAGGGTCGACCATCAACCATCCACGATCGCCTGCTCCGCCTCATTGCGGCGCGCACATCCCCACCCCCGTCGCCGCCACACCTTCCGCCGTCCAGTTGAGCGACGGCGCGAACGCGAGCCGCGTCGCGTAATCGGTCGTGAACCGGTGGTTGGGCGCGCCGGTCTGCCCGTTGTTGTACATCCGGTAGACCGGCAGCGTGTTCGCCGGGCAGGTTCCCGCGCCGTCCGGCATCGGCACGTGGAACGCGATGTTCTCGTAGCTCCAGTCCGGGTTCTGCTTGACGCCCTCGCACTCGACCGGATCGGCCGTGTAGAAGTGCGAGCTCTTCGGCGCGAACGCCGTGGAGAAGAACCGGCACACCGGGGCGAGTCCTTCGCCCGCCGACGCGTACACCGGGAACGCGCGTCCGGTCCGGCTCCAGACGCCACCGAACGCGCCGCCGTCGAGCCCGGCGATCTCGTCACTCCTGGCGGTGACGAAATAATGTCCGAATCCCGCGTGGTAGTACTCGACCGCCGTGGTCCTGGCCGGCGCGACGGGCTCGACGTAGAAGACCGTCTGCGCGGTCGAGCCGCCCAGGTCGGCCTGGAAGCGCCACGCGCCCGCGGGCGCGTTCGCCGGAAGCGCGAGCGAGTAATACCAGTAGCTCGCGACGAAATCGGCTTGCGTGTTGGTGACCGGGCCTTCGAAGAACGTCGTGCCATCCGGGCGCAGCACGCGCACGGGCACCGTCGCATCCTTGAGGAAGTCGCGCAGGAAGATCGTCGCGTGGAACGTCGTGGCGGGCATGACATAGGTCGCCGCGTTGGGCGTATCCGCACTGGAGCAGTTGCTGAACGCGGGAACCGCCGCATGCACGGTGAGCCGCACGACGGCCGGCTGCCAGTACGCGGGCTGTTGCGCCCACCACGAGTCGATATTGCGCGTATTGCACGTCCCCGCGTACGGATCGACGAGCGTCCCCTGCACCGTGTGCACCTCGAAGTGCAGGTGCGGACCGGTCGAGAAGCCCGAGCTTCCGACCGAGCCCAGCCGCTCGCCGGCGGCCACCGTTTCGCCGAGCTCTTTTGGCGTGAGCGATCCCGACTTCATGTGCAGATACCACGCGATCGACCCGTCGGCATGGCGCACGTAGATCGCGTTTGGCATCGCATTCCCCGGGACCGTCGCCAGCGTCCCGCAGTTGCGGTCGAAATTGCCGTCGTCCCTGCGGATGATCGTTCCCGGCGCGGCGGCGAGCACGATCATCTCGTCGTGGTCCATCTTGAGCCAGCCGAACGGGAACGCCGCGATGTCGATCCCCGGGTGGTTGTAGCCGCTCGCGATGTCGTAGCTGCGCGCGCCGCAATTCCAGTCGCGCACCTGGCCCGGGAACAGCGGGTCGTGGTCGACGAAGTTCGAGATGACGTTCGGCGCGCGGTCGGGCGCGCCGGGAATGAGTCGCACCGGCCAATCGAACAGGACGCCCGCGGCCTTGGTCGCGGGCGCGATCGCGCCGTTGGCGAGCAGCGCGCGTACGCGCCGCTCGAGGTCCGCCTGCACCTCGGCGCGCCACGAAGGCGCGATCTCGTCGAGCGGCCCGTGATGCGCGAGCGGCCCGCCGCGCGCGCCGCCGGGCAGCGTGATCTCGGCGACGCTCGCCGATGCGAAGATCGCGAACGCGATCGCCGCGAATCCCGCGACCGTCGTCGCGCTCGCACTCCGGCGGAGCATGCT
>JBDTNO010000118.1:0-10548 GCA_039933715.1 Betaproteobacteria bacterium | reverse complement strand
GGCGATCGGCGCGGCGGCCGGGCGTGCCGTGAGGTTCGCCGCGCCTGGCTGCTGCTGCGCGGCGGCCTGCGCGCCGACCGCGGCGGCGGCGGCGACGCCGGCGACGCGCGCGGCGTCGGCGGTCGAGCGAGCGGCTTCGGCGGATGCGTCGGGCGCTTCCGGTACCGAGGCGCAGCCCGCGAGCGCGAGCGCGAAGGATGCGACGGTGACGGCGGACAGGATGGGGTTGTGCATGGGGAGGGGCCTCGTTCTGCGGATGGCCAGCGTCAGGCGGGAAGCTCGCCGCGCAGCGAATGCGCGAGCGCGGCGGTCACGACGACGTCGACGTAGCGGCCGGCGAGGGCGGGATCGCCGGCGAAGTTCACGACTCGGTTGTTGTCGGTGCGAGCGGCGAGCTCGCGCGCGTCCCTCGCGGAAGGTCCGGTGACGAGCACGCGCTGGCGGCTGCCCACCATCGCGCCGGACGCCGCGCGGAAATGCGCGTCGGTCGCGGCCTGCAGCCGCTCGAGGCGCATCTGCGCGCGGTCGCGCGGCACCGGATCGGGCAGTTCCGCGGCCGGCGTGCCCGGGCGCGGCGAATAGAGGAACGAGAACGCGCCGTCGAAGCCGACGTCGTCGACCAGCTTCATCGTGCGCTCGAAATCGTCGTCGGTCTCGCCGGGAAAGCCGACGATGATGTCGGTCGACAGCGAAAGCCCGGGTCGCGCCACCCGCAGCTTTCGCACCGTCGACTTGTACTCGAGCGCCGTGTAGCCGCGCTTCATCGCGGCGAGCACGCGATCCGAGCCCGACTGCACCGGCAGGTGCAGGTGCGACGCGAGTTTCCCCACCGAGCGGTGCGCGGCGATGAGCCGCGGCGTCATCTCCTTCGGATGCGACGTCGTGTAGCGGATGCGCTCGACGCCCGGCATCTCGGCGACATGCTCGAGAAGCGTCGCGAAGTCGGCGATCGCGTCGTTGCCGTCGCGCACGCCGCGGTAGGCGTTGACGTTCTGGCCGAGGAGCGTGAGCTCCTTCACACCCTGCAGCGCGAGGTCCGCGACCTCGGTCAGGACGTCGTCGAGCGGGCGCGAGACTTCCTCGCCGCGCGTGTAGGGCACGACGCAGAACGTGCAGTACTTGCTGCATCCTTCCATGACCGAGACGAACGCCGACGCGCCCTCGACGCGCGGAGGCGGCAGCGCGTCGAACTTCTCGATCTCCGGGAAGCTCGTGTCGACCTGCGGGCGGCCGGTCTCGCGGCGCGCGCGGATCAGCGCGGGCAGGCGGTGCAGCGTCTGCGGGCCGAACACGATGTCGACGTAGGGTGCGCGCTCGATGATCGCGCCGCCTTCCTGCGACGCGACGCAGCCGCCGACGCCGATGATGAGGTCGGGACGCGCCTCCTTGAGCGCGCGCACGCGGCCGAGGTCGTGGAAAACGCGCTCCTGCGCCTTCTCGCGCACCGAGCAGGTGTTGAACAGGATGACGTCGGCCTCGTCGGGCCGGTCGGTGGCCGTGAGACCGTCGCTCACGGCGAGCACGTCGGCCATGCGGGCCGAGTCGTACTCGTTCATCTGGCATCCGAAGGTCCGGATGTAGAGCTTGCGGGTCAAGGGCAGGACGCCGGGGCCGGGAATAGCCGGCGGGCGCGGGAACGCGGAAGGGGGCGGAGTATAGCCCATCGGGCGTTCCCCGCCGTCCCGCCCGACGAAACGCCGCCGGCTGCGGCGGATGCGCCTACAGCAGCCAGTCGATCGGAAGGAGCTCGAGCGACCGGATCCAGGCGCGGCGCCACGCCGTCGTGCCCGGCTCTACGAGGTGCCGGACCTCGCCGGCGGGCGAGCGGTCGATCCATTCGAGACCGGCGCCGTCGTCGCGAAGGCGCACCTCGTAGGCATCCGTCGCGACGCGCGTGTCGAACACGCGACCGAGTTTCCCGGCGAGCGCCTCGCTCTCGATCACGACCCCCATCTCGGTATTGAGACGCGCCGAGCGCGGGTCGAAATTGAACGACCCGACGAAGATGCGCTTCCCGTCGATCGCGAACGTCTTCGCGTGCAAGCTGGCCGCACCGCTGCCGCCGAACCCCTTCTTCGCATCCGTGGGCGGCGGGGCCGCGTCCGGCTTGAACTCGTAGAGACGGACGCCCGCCCGGAGCAACGCCTCGCGGCGCTTCGCGTAGCCCGCGTGCACGGGCCCGACGTCGGTCGCGGCGAGCGAGTTGGTCAGGATGCGCACCTGCACGCCGCGCCGCGCCAGCGCCACGAGCGCCGCCGTGCCGTTTTCGGCCGGCACGAAGTACGGCGACACGAGGTCGAACGAGCGCTCGGGTCGCCCGACGGCCGGGAGCAGCGAGGCGAGCAGCAGGAGTTGCCGGTCGTCCGACGCGTCGAGCGTCTTGCGCGGGTCGTCGTACACGACGCGCACGTCGGTCCATTCCAACGGAAGGCGCCCGGCGACGAGGTCGCGGACGTTCTGCGAGTCGCGCAGCACCGCGAGGTAGGTCATCGCTTCGGGATCGAGGCGGGTCGCGGCGAACGCATTCTCGAGCCTCGTCCGCGCGCCGGCGGACGGCGCGGGCAGCAACGCCGCGGCCGGATAGGCCGACGCGCTGTTCCAGTAGAGGTCGAACGCGGCGGACACCTCGCGCACGACCGGGCCGATCGCGACGACGTCGAGGTCGGTGAACTCGACGCCTTCGCCGGCGCCGAAATACTCGTCGCCGATGTTGCGCCCGCCGACGATCGTCGCCTGGTTGTCGACGGTGAACGACTTGTTGTGCATGCGCCGGTTCACGCGACCGAAGTCGGCGGCGAAGTCGAGCGAGCGCATGCCGCGATGGGCGAACGGGTTGTAGAGCCGCACCTCGATGTTCCGGTGCGCGTCGAGCGTGGCGAGCCGCTCGTCGAGGCCCGACGTGTCGAAGTCGTCGACGAGCATGCGCACGCGCACGCCGCGCCCGGCCGCGCGCCACAGCGCCTCCATCATCAGCGTGCCGGTCGCGTCGTCGTGCCAGATGTAGTACTGCGCGTCGAGCGTCGCCTCGGCGGCGTCCGCGAGCAGGACGCGCGCGGCGAACGCGTCGCCGGACGTCGGCAGCGCGTGGACGCCGGAGCGGCCGCGATGCGCCGCCGCGTCGGGAGCGACCGCGCGTCCGAGGCGCGTCGAGGTCGTGTCGATGCTGGCGGTGGTGGCGATGCGCCCGTCGAGCGACGGAAGCGATGCGCACCCGGCGAACGCCGCGAGGACCGCAATCGCCAGGACCCGCAATCCGCGCTCTTCCAACAGGCTCAATCGATCGCCTTTCGTATTCGCGGCGTCAGCGATCACCTCGAGTGCGTGCTGGCTTTGTGTGCTGCTCGCTGCTGAAAGATCATGGTCCGCTCATGGTCGTCTATGGATCGTGAGCTTCATCGTCACTCCGTCGCGTCGGGAGCTCTTACGGTTTTTAGTTCATTGACGACCTGGTTGTTTTCATCGTCGTCGTCATCGGCATCGCGATGAAGGTGCTGATGATGAAGGTGCTGATGATCGGGTGTCCTTGGGGTAGTTGGAGAATGGGCCAGTTTATGCGATTGAAGGCATAAATTGTGTACTTTTAAATTTTTATGTATTCCCAAGCATATTTTCCTGCAATGACTTGAAATTTAATGTGATTGGTAGCATAATACAAGGGAAAATATAATTTTATGGGCTGAAACACATGAAAACGTTGGTTGATCTAGGACAGGAACTGCGGAAATTGCGCCGCGATGCGGGGCTTACACAGACCGCACTGGCTGGGCGCGCGGGTATGCGTCAAGACGCCCTCTCGCGGTTTGAACAGGGTCGCAGCAACGATTTCTCGCTCGCCAAATTACTGCGACTGGGCCTGGCCATCGGATACGACCTGAAGTTCGCGCCTGCAGACGAGCGTCCCACGCTCGAAGAGGTTCTCAAGGAACGGCAAAAGCGGGACGACTCCCTTGAAGGGTCCTGGTGAGTCTCAACGTTTTCGTGTCTGGCAAGCCGGTCGCGGTTCTGGACAGCCCGGACGGCTTTGCCCACGTGTTGGCTTATCGAGCAGGGGTACCTACCGAAGACTTCGTATCGCTGCTAATGCCGGTGCGGACTGAAAGCTGGAGATGGCCAACACTCCATCCGTTCTTCCAGATCAGTCTTCCGGAAGGCTTCCTGCTAGCAGTTCTCAAAGAACAAATTGGGCCGCACCTGGGTTCAAGTCCACTCGACTTGCTCGCGGTTGTCGGGGCCAACACAGTGGGCCGCGTACAGCTCTCAGCCGGCGATAAACCAGATCCCGGCGAAGTGCCATTCAATCTACGGTCGCTACTTCATGGAGACAACTCGCCTCAGGTTTTTCTCAACCTCGTTCGCGCGCATGCGGCTTCGGGTGTGTCGGGCGTGGTCCCGAAATTCCTCACACCCGACACGCAAAGCCTATTCCACAAGGCGTCGTTGCGCACGGAACAATACATAGTCAAAGGCAGTTCGGAGCAACTGCCTTTCATTGCATTGAACGAGCACCTCTGCATGGAAGTCGCCCGGCGCACCGGATATCCGACGCCGCGCACCGAAGTCTCTGACGATGGCCAGGCATTGGTAGTTGAACGATTCGATACCGATCCATCGTCCGGAAAGCGACTCGGATTCGAAGATATGTGCAGTTTGCTTGGACTTTCACCCGACGAAAAATACGATTCAACGTGGGAGCGAGTCGCTCGTAGGGCCAGCCAGTTCTTGAGCAGCGGAAATCTTCGGCAAGCCCAGGAGCAGTTGGCGATCACGCTGCTGCTCACCTATGCGCTGGGTAACGCCGATTGTCATACGAAGAACCTCGGCCTTCTCTACTCGTCATTGGCGGATGTACGTCTAGCGCCAATCTACGACATGCTTTCAATTCGAGTGTACGACAGCTACGTAGGCAATCCTCCGGGGATGGCAATCGATGGCCGGAAGACATGGACGCCAGGAAAGGCGCTTTGGCGCGTGCTACAGCAACATATGGGTATCGAACCGGTGCAACAGCGTGCACTGGTCGACAAGGTCGCCGAGTCCATGTCCGAAGTGATCCCGGAGCTGATTCGCCGAACCAAGCAAACACCTGGATTCGCAGTCGTGGGTAATCGGATGGTGCGCGAATGGAATGACGGTCTGGCGCGAATACGTGATCGGACAACGGTCCAGGTCCCGGACTTCGAAGCCATGGCGAAGGAAGCTGGTTTGTCGCCGGCGGCCCTCCCTCAACAACATGTTCCCCAGCGATTTGGAGAATCGCCGCTGCTGGCACCCCGAAGGCGCCGATAGCGAATATTGACAACTTGGTGAATAGACCTCGGCTATCATCCGAGGGGCAGGTGTCCGCCGCACGGTTCCATGCGGCGGGTGAAACGGGAACGCGGTGACCGGCCCGGGAGCACGGATCGGAATTCCGCGGCTGCCCCCGCAACGGTAAGCCCTCGAGGGCCGCCCACAGCGCCACTGCCGCATCGCACGCGGCGGGAAGGCGGGCGGCCCGCATGGCGAGCCCGGAGACCGGCCTGCGACCGTGCGCATTCGCGCACGCGTCCGACCACGGCCGCGCGGGGATGCCCGGCCACACGCGCAGTCCTCGTCATGTCCATCCATCGCCTCACGGGCCGCGCGTCGCGACGCGTCGCCGCCGCCGCATGCCTCGCCGCCGTTCCGCTCGCTCACGGGCAAACGCTGCCCAAGGCCGCCGCGTTCGATCCGATCGTCGTCACCGCGGCGCGCGGCCCGCAGGCGATCGCCGATCTCGTCGCCGACGTGACCGTCCTGGGTCCCGACGAGATCGCGCGGAGCGGCGCCGACAGCCTCGCGACGCTGCTCTCGCGGCAGCCCGGCCTCGAGATCGTCCAGAACGGCGGCCCGGGGTCGACCTCGGGCGTTTTCATCCGCGGCGCCAACCGCCAGCAGACGGTCGTGCTTCTGGACGGCCTGCGCCTCGAATCGGCGACCGCGGGCGCCGCGTCGCTCGAGGCGATTCCGCTCGACCAGATCGAGCGCATCGAGATCCTGCGGGGCCCCGCCTCGTCTCTCTACGGTGCCGACGCGATCGGCGGCGTGATCCAGGTGTTCACGCGGCGCGGGGCGGGCGCGTTCGCCGCCAACGCCAGCGCCGGCCTTGGGACCGACGCGACCGCCGTCGGCAGCGCGGGCGTGTCGGGCTCGTCGGGACCGCTACGCTACGCCGTGCAGGTCGGCGCGCGTCGCGCCGACGGCTTCAACGCGATCGCCAACCCGGCGAACTTCTCGTGGAACCCGGATCGCGACGGCTACCGTTCGGCGAGCGTGAGCACGTCGGCGAGCGTCGACTGGGCGGCCGACCAGTCGGTGGGCGTGCGCTTGTTCCGCAACCGGCTCGACAACCAGTTCGACGGCGGCGACGGCTTCGACGATCGCACGGTCACGATCGTCGAGGCGTGGAAGGTCGAGAGCCTCAACCGGCTGACGCCGTCGTGGCGCTGGACGCTCGCGGCCGGCCGGAGCGTCGACGACTCGACTTCGTCCGGCGCATTCGGCGAGTCCACGTTCCGCACGCGCGACACGCAATACCAGTGGCAGCACGACCTGACGCTCCCCACGGGCGAATGGTCGCTCGCGTACGTGCGCCGGGAGGAGCGCGTCTCCGGCAACGCGGGGTTCCCGGTGACGGCGCGCGACACCGACGCGGGCCTGGCGATCTATCGCGTGGCGATGGGTCCGCACGCGCTGCAGGCGAACCTGCGGCACGACCACTCGTCGCAATTCGGCGGCCGCACGACGGGGACGCTGGCGTGGGGATGGCGTTTCGCGCCAGGCTGGCGCGTCACCGCGAGCGGCGGCACGGCGTTCAAGGCGCCGACCTTCAACGACCTCTACTATCCCGATTTCTCCAATTCCGATCTCGTCCCGGAAACGGCGCGCAGCATCGAAGCCGGCCTCGCATGGTCGGGCACGGCCGCGGGCGGCGACGTCGAGGCGCGCGTCACCGCCTGGCACAACCGCGTGCGCTCGCTCATCGTGTTCCAGTGCGACGCGAACTTCGTGTGCGCGCCGGAAAACGTGGATCGCGCGACGCTCGAGGGGGTGACGCTCGCGATGGACGCGCGCCGGGGCGACACGACGCTCAAGGCGTCGGTCGATCTCCAGTCGCCGACCGACGACGTGACCGGCAACCTGTTGCCGCGTCGCTCGCGCGCGCATGGCGCCGTGTCCGCGCAGCACCGCACCGGACCGTTCGCGTTCATCGCCGAAGTCGTGGCGTCGTCGAAGCGCTACGACGACGCGGCGAACACGCGCAGGATGGGCGGCTACGCGATCGTCAACCTGGTCGTCGAATGGAAGGCTGCGCCCGGCGTGACGCTGTTCGCGCGCGGCGACAACGTGCTCGACCGCGACTACGAGCTCGCGGCGGACTACGCGACCGGCGGCGCGCAGGTATTCGCGGGCGTGCGATGGGCGCTTTGACACCGGGCGCGGTCGCGACGGCGATCGCGCTCCTCGCATTCGCCGCACCCTTGCTTGCCGCGAGCGTCGCCGACGACACCGGCGCGACGGTCTCGCTGCCCGCGCCCGCGCGCCGCATCGTCGCGCTCGCGCCGCACGCGGCCGAGCTCGTCGACGCCGCCGGCGCCGCCGCGCGCCTGATCGCCGTCGGCGCGCGCACCGACCTTCCGCCGGAGGCGCGCGCCCTGCCCGTCGTCGGCGACGCGAATGCGATCGACGTCGAGCGCATCCTCGCGCTCGCGCCCGATCTCGTCGTCACCTGGCCGTGGACGGCGCCCGCGCAGGTCGCACGTTTGCGCGACCGCGGGATTCCCGTGTTCACGACCGCGCCGCGCACGATCGACGGCATCGCCTCCGACATCGAACGCCTCGGCGCGCTCGCAGGCACCACGGACACGGCATCGAAGGCGGCGACCGCATTCCGCCTCCGCCTGGCATCGCTCGCGGCGGCCGCGCGGTCCTCCGCCCCGTTGCGCGTGTTCTACCAGCTGTCCGACGCGCCGCTCTACACGATCGGGGCCGGCCACACGATCACGCAGGCGATCGCGCTGTGCGGCGGCGAGAACGTGTTCGGCACGCTGCCGGTGCCCGCTCCGGTCGTCAACGTCGAGGAGGTGCTCGCGCAACAACCCGCGCTGATCGTCGCCGGCACCGAGGGCGCGCGGCGGCCTGCGTGGCTCGACGCGTGGCGACGGTGGCCGGCGCTGCCGGCGGCGCGCGACGCGGGGCTCGCCGTCGTCGACGCCGACCTCCTGCATCGGCCGGGTCCGCGCTTCGCCGACGGCGTCGCGCAACTGTGCGCGGCGATCGCGAACGCGCGCTGAATCCGGCACCCCTCCGAAGAGCGTATAATCGAGGGTTATCCCGGCCGACCCGGGACCTTCGATGAACAAGGCATTCACGCGCGAGAACGACACGCCGCCCGAAGAGGACGACGAGGTCGAGGCCGGGCCGGCATTACCGGCAGGGACGCGCAACTACATGACGCCGGGCGGATTCGCGCGGCTCAAGGCGGAGCTCGACGCGCTGGTGGCGAACGAGCGGCCCGCGCTCGTCGCGACGGTCGCCTGGGCGGCGTCGAACGGCGACCGATCCGAGAACGGCGACTACCTGTATGGCAAGAAACGGTTGCGCGAGATCGACCGGCGCATCCGCTTCCTCGTCAAGCGCCTCGACGCAGCCGAAGTGGTCGATCCCGAATCGCGCGCGCGAGACGGCGTCGACCAAGTCTATTTCGGCGCGACCGTCGACTACGCGACGCGCGAAGGCGAGCGTCGCACGATCAGCATCGTCGGCGTCGACGAGATCGACACCGCGCGCGGCTACGTTTCGTGGATCTCGCCGGTGGCGCGCGCGCTCACCAAGGCACGCGAGGGGGACGTCGTCCCGCTGCGCACGCCCGCGGGCAACGACGAGCTCGAAGTCATCGCGATCCGCTACGTGCCGCTCTCCACCGGGGCGGAGCACGCGGGCGACGGTCGCAGCGCCTGACCGCGTCCGCTCGACGGGGCGACGCGATGGGCGGCACGCGCTCGTCGGGCTCCGGTTGACGGTCGCGCCGGCTGCCTTCACCATAGCCCGATGGACCACGAACTGGCGCTCCTCGAGCAGAAGCTCGCCGCGCTGATCGCCCATACGCGCGCGCTGCGCGCGGCGAACGAGGACTTGCGCGCGCGACTCGCCTCGGCGCAGGAGCATGAGCGCGCGCTCGACGAGAAGATGCGCACGGCCGCGGGTCGGCTCGACGCGTTGCTCGCGCGCATGCCCGCCGAATGACCGCGCGCACGCCCGCCGACAAGCAGCTCCAGCTCGACGTCGCGATCCTCGGGCGCGAATACAAGGTCGCGTGCCGCGAATCGGAGCGCCCCGAGCTCATGCAGGCGGTCGCGCTGCTCGACGCGCGCATGCGCGAGATCCGCGACACCGGCAAGGTCGCGGCGATCGACCGCATCGCGGTCATGGCGGCGCTCAATCTCGCGCACGACGTGTTGCGTTCCCGCGGCACGGCCAAAGCGCCCGCCGCGCCGATTGACGACTCGCGCGCGCAGCGTAGAATCCAGTCGATGCAGTCCGCGATCGACCAGTTGATGGCAGGCCAGGAGAAGCTCATCTGACGCCCGCGCCGCGCGCGCTTGCAACCCTTCAATCCCCTGCGGTGCTCGACACCTGGCTCAACATTCCTTGAACCAATGCCTAGCGGCGAGGCTGCCACGCTTCAAGCGAGCTTGTGTGCGCTCCCACGCGGAAGCGCCTGATGGCTCCGGCAGGCGGCCACCCTGAACCCAGGTTCAGGATGCGGCCAGACGGCACTTGCGGGGACCCTTGCTGGAGAACGGCGCCTGATGGCGCCGTTCTCCGTTAAGGCCGAAGGCGAGTCGGCGTTCGGGCGCCCCTGTCGGCGAAACCAGCATGCGCTCGGCGCAGCGCGTCCTTCCGACCGCCGACCGACGATTTTCGACCATCGACCACCGACCGCCGCCTTTCGTGACCATGTCCCACTGGCTGATGAAATCCGAGCCCGACGAGCTGTCGATCGACGGCCTCGCGAAGCTCCCGCGCAAGACCACGCCGTGGACCGGCGTGCGCAACTACACGGCGCGCAATTTCATGCGCGACGCGATGAAGGTCGGCGACCTCGCGTTCTTCTACCATTCGAGCTGTCCCGAGCCCGGCGTCGCGGGCGTCGTGCGCGTCTCGAAGGCCGCGTATCCCGATGCGACGCAGTTCGATCCGTCGAGCGACACCTACGATCCCAAGGCGACGCACGAGGCGCCGCGCTGGCTCCATGTCGACGTCACGCTCGTGAACAAGACGCGGCTCGTGTCGATCGCCGAGATGCGCGCGACGCGCGCGCTCGCGAACATGGTGACGCTCCAGCGCGGCAACCGGCTGTCGATCACGCCCGTGACCGACGGCGAGTGGGCGGCGGTCCTGAAGCTCGCGGCGAAACCTTCGAAGGCGCCGTGACGGCGCTCGCGCCGCGGCGGCGGCGACCGACGGGCCGTCCCGAGGTCGCCGTGCCCCCTCGGGGGGCGGCGCGCGCAGCGCGCTTCGGGGGGA
>JBDTNO010000117.1:0-10550 GCA_039933715.1 Betaproteobacteria bacterium | reverse complement strand
GTCCCCTTGAGCGCCTTCGCCGCCTCGCGGTTGTCGTAGCGCGTCGGCCAGTTGACGAACTGGAACACGTCGCGCGGGATGCCGAGGTCGTTCAGCGTGACCCTGATCGCGCGCTTGACCGGCGACAGCGACGCGAGCCCGTAGACGACCGGCGCGGGGATGAAGCCGAACATCTTGGCGTTCACGCGCATCGACATCTGCGGCGCATGCGCGGCGCGCGCGAAGATGTTGAGCACCTCGCCGATCCGGTGGGGTGCCGGGTCGGTGAGGTGGAAGCACTGTCCGTCGAGCCCCTTCTTGTGCGCGATGTGGTCGAGCGCGTCGGCGACGAAGTCGACCGGCACGATGTTGATGCGGCCGCCCTCGATGCCGACCATCGGCATCCACGGCGGGAACAGCTCCCGCATCTTCTGGATCGTCTTGAAGAAATAGTAGGGACCGTCGATCTTGTCGATCTCGCCGGTGCGCGAATGGCCGACGACGAAGCCGGGCCGGTAGATGCGGAACGGGCGCTTGCACTCGTGGCGCACGACGCCCTCGGACTCGTGCTTGGTGCCGAAGTACGGGTGGTCGAGCTCCTCGGCTTCGTCGAACATGTCCTCGCGGAATACGCCTTCGTAGAGCCCCGCGGCCGCGATCGACGAAACGTGGTGGAAGCATCCCGCCCGCACCGCCTCGGCGAACTTGACCGCGTGCCGGGTGCCTTCGACGTTCGTCGCCTTCTGGTCCTCGGCGGAAGCCTTGAGGTCGTAGATCGCCGCGAGGTGGAACACGTGGTCGATCTTGCCCTTCAGCTGCTTCAGTTGCGCCGCGGACACGCCCAGGCTCTTCGCACCGAGATCGCCCTCGACGGCGATCAGCGTCGTGTCGGTCGCGCCGAGCGTCTTGCGCAGCGCGTCGAGCTTCTTGCGCGACCCCTTGCGCACCAGCGCGTACACCGGCTTGCCGCGCTTCAGCAGGTTGTCGACGAGGTAGCGGCCGATGAAGCCGGTCGCGCCGGTGACGAAATAGGCCATGGACTCCTCCACCCGGTGCGGGATTCGTCGGACGCGGGCGCGTCGCGACCGTCTTCGGTCGAGACGGCCCGGCGATTATACGGTCGGCGTTCTGGGCGCCGGCCGCGCGCCCCGTTTTAGTATGATTGCTCTATCGACGGCGCCTAGAATCAATCGATGCCGGCGCGGCCGTGCCGGCCGTTCATCCATCGCGGAGCACGACATGCTGAAGCAGGCGAAAGAGAAGGCGAAAGCGGAAGCGAAATCCGGGTCCGGAGCGCCGCCCCGGGAGCCCGCCGGCGACCTGCCGAAGGCGGTGCTCGAGTCGTCGCGCCAGATCTGGCTCGCGGGCCTCGGCGCGTTCGCGAAGGCGCAGGCCGGCGGCATGAAGGTGTTCGAGTCGCTCGTGCAACAAGGCGAGGGTCTCGAGAAGCGCACGCGTCACGTCGCGGCCGAAGCCGCCGCTGCGGCACGGGGCGCGGCGAAGGCGAAGGCGAAGGAGGTTTCGACGATGGCAGGCGGAACGTGGGACAGGCTCGAGCAGGTGTTCGAGGATCGCGTCGCGCGCGCGCTGTCGAAGCTCGGCGTCTACACGCAGAGCGACGTCGAGAAGCTTTCCGAGCGTGTCGACGCCCTCGCGCAGTCGGTGAACGAGCTCCTGAAGGCGACCGGCGTCACGCCAAAGACCCGCGCGCGCCCGTCGCAGGTGAAGAGGATGGTGAAGGGCGCGGTATCCACCGCCGCGCGTTCGGCATCGGGTGCCGCGCGCACCGCGAGCGGCGCCGTCGGCGCCGCCACCAAGACCGCGAAGCGCACGGTGCGCACCGCGCGCAAGGTCGTGAAGGGCGCGTTGGGATAGGCGCTACGCGCGGACGACGCTGAAATTCGTTGGTCGGTGGTCGGCAAAGCGCTCGTCCCCAGCGTCGGAACGAGCGCCGACGTCCGACCGCCGCCTTATCAACCCCCGGCCGCTCACTCGCGGTTCAGTTTCTCCACCTGCTTGATGTAGTTCGTCATCGCATCGTCGTTGCTCATGCCCTTGAGCTTCGACCAGGCGTCGTGCTTCGCGCCGCCGACGAAATCGAATCCGCCCGGCCGATCGCCCTTGACGTCGCCGTCGGTCGCCTGCTTGTAGTACGAGTAGAGCTTCAGCAGCGTCGCGTTGTCCGGCTTCTTCTTCGTCTGCTTCGCCGCGCCGGCGGCAGCATCGAATCTGGACCTGAGATCGTCCTTCTTGGCGGCCATCCGGTCTCCTCCCGTTCGCCCCGTCGATGCAGGGGAATCGTGCTACTTTAGCGCGAACGCGAAAGCGCCCGCAACGAACGCGCGCCGCGTCCTCGTCCCGTTCCCGATCCCCGCATCCGGTCGACGCCCGATGGCCACCCCCAGGCGCGAGAAGGTCTCCGCGGTCGACACCGCGTGGCTGCGGATGGACCGGCCGCACAACCTGATGATGATCACGGGCGTGCTCATGTTCCGCGAGCGGCTCGCGATCGGCCGCCTGCGGCGTCTCGTCGGCGAACGCTTCCTCGTCTTTCGACGCTTCCGCCAGCGTCCGGTCGACCTCGCCGGCATGGCGTTCTGGGAGACCGAACGCGACCTCGATCTCGCGCATCACGTCGTGCACGCGACGCTGCCGGCGCCCGGCGGACGTCGCGAGTTGCAGGCGCTCGTGTCGCGGCTCGCGACGGAGCCGCTCGACCCGTCCCGGCCGCGCTGGCAATTCCATCTCGTCGACCGCTACGAAGGCGGCAGCGCGATCGTCGCGCGCATCCACCACTGCTACGCGGACGGCATCGCGCTCGTGCGCGTGATGCTGTCGATGACCGACGCGAGCGCGCACGGCCCGCCGGCGATGCCGTTCGAAGCCCCCGCGCGCAAGCCGGAGCCGGACGCGAGCGATCCGCTCGCGCAACGGATGCGGCCGCTGTCGGGCGTCCTCGACACCGCGCGCAGGATCGGCGCGACGCTCGTCGGAAAAGGGGTCGAGCTTTGGTCCGATCCGTCGAAGGCGGTCGCGCTCGCCGGACAGGGCAGCGCGCTGACCGCCGAGATCGCGAAGCTCGCGCTGATGGAGCAGGACTCGCCGACGCGCTTCAAGGGCAAGCCCGAAGCGGAGAAGCGCGTCGCATGGGCCGATCCGATCCGGCTCGACGAGGTGAAGGCGATCGGCAAGGCGCTCGGAGCGTCGATCAACGACGTGCTGCTGTCGTGCGTCGCGGGGGCGCTCGCGCGCTACCTGCGCGAGCAGGGCGACGACACCGACGGCGTCGTCGTGCGCGCGCTGGTGCCGGTCAACCTGCGCCCGATCGACAACGCCTTCAAGCTCGGCAACCACTTCGGCCTCGTGTTCCTCGACCTGCCGATCGGGATCGAGAACCCGATCGAGCGGCTCTACGCGGTGCGCGACAACATGGACGCGCTCAAGGGCAGCTACCAGCCGGTGGTCGCGCTCGGCGTGCTCGCCGCGATGGGCGCGGGACCGAAGATGCTGCAGGAGGCGCTTCTCGCGCTCCTCGCGCGCAACGCGACCGCCGTGATGACCAACGTGCCCGGCCCGCAGCAGCCGTTGTGGTTCGCCGGCGCGCGCATCGACAGCCTGATGTTCTGGGTGCCCCAGTCGGGCGACATCGGGATCGGCGTGTCGATCCTCTCGTACGACGGCAACGTGCAATTCGGCCTGATCGCCGACCGGAAGCTCTGCCCGGATCCCGAAGCCGTCATCGATCGTTTCGGCCGCGAGTTCGAGACGCTCGTGCTCGCCACGTTGATGTGCCCGTGGGAACCCGGCGGCGACCTCGACCCGGAACGCGTAGCGGAGGCCCTGGGCGCCCTTGGGCCGTTGTCCGCGACGTGAGCGGGGCGCGGCGCACGCTCGTCTTCTGCACGTCGTACTGCACCGACCGCGAGGGGTGGCGCCAGCGGGAGCGGCGCTGGCTCGACCATCACCTCGCGTTGCCGCTCGAGCGCGATGCCGTTTTCGTCCTCGACGACGCGTCGCCGTTCGTGCCGGACGACGCCGACGTGCAGGTGCTCGACGCGCTGCCGGCTGCGCTGCCTGGCGGGCCGGCCGCGTTCGTGTATCGCTTCGCGACCCACGAGGGGCGCCAGGGGCTCTACGGTCACCGCGGCTGGTGGCGCAGCTTCCTGTTCTCGCTCACGATCGCGCGCTCGTTCGGCTTCACGCGGATCGTGCACATCGAGTCGGACGCGTACCTGCTGACCCGGCGCGTCGTCGATCGCATCAACGCGCTCGACGACGGCTGGACCGCGTTCTGGTTTCCGGCCTACGGAGTGCCGGAGCCTGCGTTGCAGGTGATCGCCGCGGACGCATTCGACGCGATGGCGGCGGTGGCGGCGCAGGGCCTCGACGTCCTCGTGCAGGACCTGGCCGAGAACACCCTCCCCTACACGCGCATCGAGCGCAACTTCTCGGGGAACCGCTACGGCGAGATGCGCGGGCGCATCCCGAGCTACGCCGACTACGCGTGCCAGGTGAACGTGCCGTGGCTCGACGTGCGATACCGCGGCTGACGCGCCGCTTGACGCGCCGGCGCGCTCAGTCGAGCTCGGACTTCGCGTGCTCGACGTCGAGGCGCTCCATCGCGTCGGCCGGCGTCGACTTCGCGGCCTGCTGGTAAAGCTTCTCGGCGTCCGCGATGCGCGCCTTGCCGAACAGCATCAGCAGCCCGTTCGCGAACTCGATGCGCGCGATCGCCGAGTCGGGATTGAGCTTCAGCGCCTTCTCGTAGTGCTCGATCGCCGAATCCTTCTTCGCGCCGTAGGTGACGCCGGCGATGATGCCGCCCACCTTGTCGATCACCTCGGCCTGGTAGGCGCCGTAGGCGATGTGCGCGTCGGCGTGCCCGGGCTCGAGCCTGATCGCGGTGGCGAGCGCTTCCTTGATCTTGCCGCCGAACCCCTGCGCGAGCGCCTTCGCGACCGAGATGCCCTGCCCGTAGCGGCCGAGCGCGAATGCATACAGGTAGTGCGCGTTGGCGTCCTTGGGTGCGGCGCGGCGACGCGCATCCGCCCAACCCGCGGCTTCCTCGAACAGCGCGAGCCGTGTCTTCTCGTTCTTCTCGAGGTAGTTCGCGTAGACGACCTGCGCCTTGACCGCGGCGTTCACGCCCGCGTCGCCGGCGTCGGTCCCCGCGTCGACCGCATCCGCGAAGCGTCCCGCGTGGAATGGAGTCCACGCGGCCAGCACCGCGGCATCCTTCGGCAAGGGCTCGGCGTCGCCGCGATGCAATCGCGCCCACGCCTTCCTGACGGCGGTGTCGTCGCGTTCGAGCGCCTTGTCGGGATAGGGAAACTTCGACCACTTGCGCGCCATCGCGTTCTCCCTCGCATCCCGGCTGTTCGCGCCGGTTCTACAGGTATTCGCCGCCGAGCCGGTCGATCAGCGCGCGCGCGTCGCCGCGCATGAACGGCGCGACGAGCGCCAGCACCTGGTACGCGGCTCGGTCGAGCCGCGCGGAGTCGCCCTCCTCGGCGGCCGGTGCCTCGAGGCGCTGGAACGACAGCCAGCAGGTTCCGACCAGCGCGACGTTCCGCGCGAGCGCCGCGATCTCGCGCGCGCTCGCGTGCATCGTCCCCGACGCGACCATGCCTTCGCACAACTCTATCACGGTGGTTTCGCCGCGCCGCACGAGCTCGGCGAAACGCAGCGCGAGCCTGCGGTTGCGCGACGCGAGCCCCTCCAGGTCGCGGAACAGGAAGCGGTATGCCCACATGCGCTCGAACAGGAGATGCAGCAGCAGCCACAGGTCCTCGACGCCGGGCGCGCGCTCCGGCGGCACCGAGAACAGCGGGAGGACGTCGGCCTCGTACGCCGCGTAGAGCTCGCCGACGATCTCGTCCTTGTTGCGGAAGTGATAGTAGAGGTTGCCCGGGCTGATGCTCATCTCGTCGGCCACGTGCGCCGTCGTGACCGACGGCGCGCCGTGGCGGTTGAACAGCAGCAGCGCGGTCTCGAGGATGCGCTCGCGCGTTCGGCGCGGCCGCTTCTTGTCGGCCATCGGGGTTCGGTCGAGGCGGGGAACCGCGCCAGTCTAGGGCCTGTTAGCGCACCCGGGGCGGATGCGAGAAACGGCGACCCGGGCGCTAGCGCGCCGCGGGCGCGCGCGCCGCGAGCCAGCCTTCGAGATGGTCGAGCGCGGCGCCGAGCTCGCGCGCGGTCGCGCGAACGCTCTTCTTCCCATGCGGATCGGCGCGGATGGGCCGCGGGTCGGTGAGCGCGGAACGCAAGTCGCGCGCATCGTCGGCGAGCCGGTCGCCGCGAATCCGGATGCCGTGGCGCGCGAGCAGCGGCTCGAGCTGGGTGGCCCGCGCGCGCAGGTTGTCGCGCGTCGTCGCGAACGCGGTCGCGCACAGACGACGCCGCTGCGAATAGCTGAAGATGCTCGCGAAGAACATGTCGGCGTCGCCGCGGTCGGGCTCGAACAGCACGACGTCCGCTCCCGGATAGTCGCGGTGGTACTTCTCCATCCCGACCTTCATGCGCGAATGGATGATCGCGCGGAACGTCTGCGACAGCACGAGCGGCAGGCCGCCGTGGTTGAGCTTCTCGACGGTCAGCCGCCCGCGACGCGATGCGCCCGCCGCCGCGTCGAACGGCACGAGCGGATTCACGCACAGCAGCAGCTTCACGCCTTCGTCGAGCGCGACCGACGCGTGCAACGTCTTGTTGAGCGCGCCGTCGACGAAATGCTCGCCGTCGATTTCCACCGGCGGAAACAGCCCGGGAAGCGCGCTCGACGCCTGGATCGCCCGCGAGATCGGCACGTGGTCGCGGCCGGGAGACCCGAACGTCACCGACGCGCCGGTATCGAGGTTGGTCGCGACGAGGAAGAGTCTGCCCGGAAGCGCACGGAAGTCGTTGGTGCGTCCTCGCGCCGAGAACAGGCGCTTCAGGAAAACGTCGATCGCGCGGTTGTCGAAGAGACCCGTCGGCACCGCGCGAGCGAGCGTCGAGAACGAGCTCATGACGCCGCGGCGGAACGGGTCGCGCAGGACCTGGGCCGCCGCGCGCCACGCAAGCGCGGGCAGGGACGAGGCGCGTCGGCGGAATTCGCCGAACGCGGGACGGAGGAAGATCTCGGGCTTCAGCGCGGCGTCGAGCCCGTCGTCGATGAAGAGCCGGTACATCTGCGCCGGCGAGATGCCGTTCGCGAGCGCGGCGGACACGAAGCCGCCCGACGATACGCCGACGTACACGTCGAGGGCGTTGAGGTCGAGCCCGTCGAGCGTGTCGGCCAGCGCGAGCAGCGCGCCGACCTCGTAGATCCCGCCGAGAGGTCCGCCTCCCGCGAGCGCGAGCCCGATGCCCGGACCCGCGCGGACGCGGGCGCGGCGCGTGCGCGCCGTGGTGCGACTCGGCATGCTCCTCCCGGCGTCTGATGGTCCCGGATCGGCGCGACGTCTCGTGTCGCGTCCGATCCGGCCTGCGCGGAGTGTAGCCGGTCAGCCGCGCCGGGTGGCGCGCTTCGCGACGCGCTTCACGGTCTTCTTCGCGGCATTCGCCGTGCGTGCGGTGCCCCTGGCTGCGACCTTGGCGGTGCGGCCGCTGCGACGCTTGCCGGTCGCGGGCGCGCGAAACGCCGCGGGAAGCGCGACCTTCGGCAGGCGCTTCGGCAGCTTGTCGCGCACCAGCGTTGTCGCGGTGTCGGCCGCCTGCTTCACCGTGTGCGCCATCGAGTCGCGCGCGGTGCGCCAGAAATCGTTCGCCATCGTGAACGAGCTCTCGAAGCGCTCGCCGACCTTGCGGAACGTGCGCGACTCGACCGCGGTGCCTTCCTTGACGAGCGTGTGGAACAGCGCGCCCGCCTCGTTTTCCGCCCATTCGCGCGTGACGACGGCGGCGCCGAGGCTCGCGAGCCACACCTGACGTGACGCGGCGACGATCGCTTCACCGGCGGGGAATGCGCTGACGTGGTTCGTGCTGGCCATCGGGTTCTCCTGGTTCGTGCTTCCGCGCGAACGCGCGGGATGTGCCCACTCTAGCCCGCATGCCCTAGAGCAAACACCCTAAAGGCGGGCGTCGGTTTCAGGCGGCGGCCGGGCGACGACCGAGCGAGGTCGCGAGATCGTCGGCGAGCATCGCGGCGAGCGCGTAGATGGAAAGTTGCGGGTTGGCGCCGATCGACGTGGGAAACAGCGAGCCGTCGATGACGCGCAGGTTGGAAAGCGCATGGTGCCGCCCGGTCATGTCGACGACCGCGTGCGCAGGGTCCGGGCCGATCGGGCATCCACCCATCACGTGCGCCGACACGAATGGCGTGACCAGCGGCGCGAGCGCGAGCCGGTCGATCGCGCCCGCCGCCGCCGCCGGCGTCGTGAACGCGTCGCCTTGCCCGTGGACCGGCATCACCGCATGCGCGCCCGCGGCGAACAGCAGCGCCGCCATCGCGCGAAACGCGCGGCGCGCGGCGTCGAACAGGTACGGCGACAGCGGGTAGTCGAGCACCGGCGTGCCGTCGTCGCGCAACTGCACGGCGCCGCCCGGGCTATCCGGATGGAAGCCGTCGCGGATCAGCGCGATCAGCACATGCATCGTCGGCAGCGATTGCATCCAGCGTGCGTGCGTCTCGCCGTGGCCGGGCAGCGTGATCGCCGCCAGCACCGGATGGATCGGCGGCGCCTCGAGCTTGAATCCCGCGGGTCCGCCGGGAGGCGTGTCGAGATAGTGGTCCGAATAGATCGTCTGCGGCGCGCCCGCGTAGCCGTCGACGCGATCGTGCATCAGCGCGGCGCAGACGACGGTCGGGTGCAGGAACGTGCGCTTGCCGACGATCCCGTGCGGGTCGGGCACGCCGCTGCGCAGCAGCAGCGCGGGCGACCCGATCGCGCCGGCCGCCGCAACATAGCTTCGCGCGCGCACCGTGACCGTGTGGGTGCCGGGTGTCGTGCCGGCGGCGTCGAGCGCGCGCGCCTCGAGCCTCGCGACGCGGTCGCCGACGATGACGAAGCGCTCGGCGCGCACGCGCGTGACGAGCTTCGCGCCGCGAGCGAGCGCGGAGGGCAGTGTCGTGACGAGCATCGACTGCTTCGCGTTGGTCGGGCAACCCATGCCGCAGTAGCCGAGGTTCCAGCAGCCGCGCACGTTGCGCCGGATCGCGGCACTCGCGATGCCCAGCTTCGCCGCGCCGCGCGCGAGCGCCGCGTTGTTGGCGTTGGGCGCGACCTCCCACGGTGCGATCCCCAGGCGCGCTTCCATCTTCTCGAACCATGGTGCGAGCGTGGGCCCGTCGAGACCCCGCAGGCCGAGCGTGCGCGTCCAGTACGCGAGCGTCGAAGGCGGCGTGCGGAACGAGCTCGTCCAGTTGACCGTGGTGCCGCCGCCGACGCAGCGTCCCTGCAGGATATTGATCGCCTTGTCGCGCGTCTTCCGCGCGGCGGACTCCTGGTAGAGCTCCGGATAGGCTTCCGCCTCGCGCATGCGGAAGTCGGAGGACGAGCGCAGCGGGCCTTCCTCGAGCACGACGACCTTGAGCCCGGCGAGCGCGAGCGTCTCGGCCGTCACGCCGCCGCCCGCGCCGCTGCCGACGATCGCGACGTCGGCCTCGATCACGAGGTCGGCGTCGAGCCGCGACGCGTCGACGACGTCCCAGCCCGCGGCGAGGCCTTCGCGGATCGGATCGGCAATTCGCGCTGCGAATACGTCGGTCATCGCGGTTCCGCCAGCATCGGCGGCCCCGGATAGCCGATCGCAGGCCAAGCGCGCGGATTCGCGTACCACGAGGCGAGCACGAGCTGGTGCAGCGCGTCGTAGGCGCTGCGCTTCAGCTCCCATCCGCTCGCCTGCCAGGCCGCGAGGAACGCGTCGATCTCGCCGCGCGAGGCTTCGTTCCACGGCGACGGCACGCCGGCGAAGACGCGTCGCCCGACGTCCAGCGCCAGCAACGCGAAGAGCTGGCCGAGCTCCGCACGCGCGGCCGGCGGAAGCCCGGCGACGGCGCGCTCGATGGCGCCGACCGTTTCGTCGATCGCCGATGAACGATCGGCAACGTCTGCGGGAAGCGCGCCGGCGAGCATCGACGGGGCGATCGCACGTACGATGTCCCGCGTTTCCCGATCCCATCCCGCGGAACCGACGCCCGCCTGCGAGCGCGGCCGGAACCATGCGACACCGCCGGCGAGCGCGAGCACGACCGTGCCGGCGAACCCGGCTTGGAGGAGGCGACGACGGGTGCGATCGATCATCGGGAAGCGCGCGCGACGAAGCTGCCGCCCGCGAAGGAAGACCATCGCACGCTACGGGCGAACGCTAGAGCAAACAACCTAGTTTCCGCTGAGCGCCTCCCCGGTCGCCGTTGCATCGCGCGGGCCGACACGGCGCGCCTGGCGTCGTGCACGCGTTCCCATCGCAGGGACACGACCCGACAGCACGCTCCGCGGCGAGGGTAGACTTCGAGCCCCTCCCCCCACGCGCCTTTCACGCTCTCCGACCCGTGGCTTCCGAGCCGCTGATCTCCGCCGCCGTCGCGCTCGTCCGATCGTTGGAGCGCGCTCGCTCGATGCACGCGGCGCGTGCGTCGAACCCGATCCTCGCCG
>JBDTNO010000116.1:0-10600 GCA_039933715.1 Betaproteobacteria bacterium | reverse complement strand
AGTTCGTGCATGCGAGTCCGCGCGCGCCGTGAGGTTACGCAGAGCTTCCCTGGGAGGCCGCTGCCAGGCGGACGACCCGGTCGGCCGCGAGCGTCGGCGGAACGACGTGGCTCACGACGACGATCGTCGTCGAGCCCTTCAGCGCGCTGATCGAAACGCCGATCTCCGCCGCTGCCGCGGCGTCGAGCTGGCTCAGCGGCTCGTCCAGCAGCAGCAGGCGCGGCGCCCGCAAAAGCGCGCGCGCGATCGCGATGCGCTGCTTCTGGCCGCCCGACAATCCGATCCCCCGCTCGCCGAGGCGCGTCCGGTATCCGTCGGTCAGCGCGACGATCGCTTCGTGGACGCCGGCGCGCCGGCAGGCGGACTCGATGTCCGCCTGCGACGCGTGCGGATGCCCGAGCAGAAGGTTCTCCAGAACGGTTCCCGCGAAGAGCACGGTGTCCTGCGGCACGATCCCGAGCATGCCGCGCAGCGTGTCCGACGCCAGCGTGCGCGTATCGCGCCCGTCGAGCCGCACGCTTCCTTCCGAAGCGAACGCGAACCCCGCGGCAAGGCGGCAGAGCGTGCTCTTGCCGCAACCCGACGGGCCGGTGATCACCACGCATTCGCCCGGCGCGATGTCGAGGTCGACTCCGCGCAGGATCCACGGCGCGTCGCCGTGGCGAAAGCCGACCGACACGAACGAAAGCCGGGCGGGGCCGCGCGCGTCCGACACCGCCCCGGAGCGCGGCTCGACCGGAACGTCCATGATGTCGGCGAGCCGGCGCACTGCGATCGCAGCCTGCTGGAAATGCTGCCATAGCCCGGCGAGGCGCAGGACCGGCTGCGAAACGCGCGCGGCGAACATCTGGAACGCGACGAGCATGCCGATCGTGAAGTCGCCGCTCGTCATCACGAGCCACGCGCCGGCGCACAGGATGGCGGCGGACAGCGCCTGCTCGAGCGCGCCCGCCGCCGACTGATAGCCGTTCGCGAGCTGGCGCGTCGCGAAGCCGGCGCGCAGGTAGGCGCCGAGCGCGTCGTCGTAACGGCGCGTGAACGCGCCCTCCAGCTCGAGCGCCTTGACGGTCTCGACACCGGCGAGCGACTCGGTCGCGAGCGCCTGCGTCCTCGCGCCGGTGGTGAACTGCTCGTTCAGACGGCGTTGCAGCGGCGGCGCGACGGCGAGCGAAAGCACCGCCAGCGCCGCGATCGCCGCGAGCGCCACCAGCGTGAGCGGGACGCTGTAGAACGCCATCACGACGATGAACACCAGCGCGAACGGCACGTCGAGCGCCACCGTCACCGCGGCGCCGGTCAGGAATTCGCGCACGGTCTCGACGCCGTTGAGGCGCGCGACCAGCACGCCGACCGGCCGCCGCTCGAAGTAGCCGGGCGGGACGCGCATCAGGTGCGCGTAGACGCGCGAGCCGAGCACCGCGTCGACGCGCGTGCCGGTGTGCACGACCAGGTATTGCCGCAGCCAGGAAAGCGCGGCCGAGAAGCCGATGAGGAGCGCGAGCGCGGCGGCCACGACCGCCAGCGTTCCGCTGGCGCGGTTCACGATGACCTTGTCGATGATCGCCTGGCTCGCGAGCGGGAGCGCGAGCGCGGTCAGATGCAGTGCGAGCGAGGCCGCGAGGACGTCGCGCACGACGCCCCGGTGGCGTGCGAGCTCCGCGAACACGGTGGCGAAGCCGAACGGACGCGGCGCGGCGCCGACCGAGTCGTCCGTCGCCTCCGCGTCGGTGAGGCGCACGAGGAGCGCCGTGCCGTTCGCCTGTCGGGCGAACGTCTCGACGCCCGCCTCGCAAGGCGCGCGCGAACCGGCGGCGAACCACACGACGCGATCGCGTGCCACGCTGACGACGAGCGCCGGCCGCAGCACTTGCGCGACGGCGAGCGCGACACCGTCGGGTGCCTCATCGAGCGCGGCCGCCCGCAACAACGCAACGCAGGGCATCGGCGCCCGGGCCAGCGCCTCGATGGTGGCGCGCACCACGCTCACGTCGAAGCCGCCTTCACGCAACGCTTCGACGAGCGTCGAAATCCGGTGCGGTGGCGGCGCGCGGCGCGCGAACGCCGCCGCGTCGAATGGGCGCCGATGCAGATTGCAAAGGCTCCCGAGCGCCCACAGCACGTCGGCCGACGCGAGCGCGGCGTCCGCCTCGGCGGAAGGATCGTCGCGCATGCGCGCCGTCAGCGTTCGCGCGCCGCTTCGACCCACGCCTTTTGCAGCGGCGCGAGCAGGTATTCGACGACGCGCCGCTCACCGAGCCGGATCTCTACGCTGACCAGCATGCCGGAAACGAGATCGAGCGTCGTCTCGGCGCCGCGAAGTGCCTGTGCGGCCAACGCGATGCGCGCGCGGTAGCCCGACGGCGTGCCCGGGGCGCGGTCGGTCGGGTCGGTGGCGTCCGATGCGACGTGCACGACCTTTCCGTCGATCGTGCCGTACTTCTGGAACGGATAGGCGACGAGCTTGACACGCGCAGCCTGCCCCGCCTGCACGAACCCGGCATCCTCCTGGCGGACGAGCACGTCCGCGACGAGCTCCTCGCCGGCAGGCACCAGGGTGACGAGCAAGGTGCCGGCGGAAACGACCGTGCCTTCGCTGTGGGTCGCCACGTCCTTCACGATGCCCGCGTAAGGCGCGCGTAGCTCGACGCGTTCGGCGCGATGGAGCTGGCGCGCCAGCGCCTCGCTCGCGCGCGCGATCTCGGCCTCGACCTGCGCACGCTCCGCGTGAAGCTGCGCGCGATGGCTCGAGTCGAGCTGCGCGACCCGCCGCCGCGCTTGCAACTCCGCGGCTTCGAGCCCGGCGACGACGTGCCCCTGCGAGACGAGGTCCTGCGCTTTTTCGATGTGCTCGCGCTCGCGCTCGAGCGCGCCGAGCTCGCTCACGAAGCCTTCGGCGCGAAGTTGGGCGAAGCGCTCGGCGGCCGAGCGGACGATCGGCAGGACACGCTCGAGCTTGCGCTTCGTGGCGCGCGCGCCGGCGAGGTCCTGCCCAAGCCGTTCGGCCGCGGCCGTCTCCTGCGCCACGGCGTCGAGATGAGCACGACGGTTCGCCTCGAAGAGCGCGAGCGCCGCGCGGTACGCAACTTCGGGATCGTCGACGCGACGCGCGAGCAGGCCGCCCGCGAGCTCCGCATCGACGCGGCGCATTTGCAGATCGCGGCGCATCACGTCGTCGCGCAACGCGCGCGTCTCGGAGTCGGCGATCGCGGCGTCCAGGCGCACGAGCGGCTGGCCTGCCAGCACCGACGCGCCCTCGACGACCAGCACCTCGCTCACGACGCCGGCGTCGACCGGCTGCACGAGCTTGATCTGCGTGCGCGGCGCGAGCCGCCCGTCCGCCACGACGACGACGTCGAGCTTTCCGATGCACGCCCAGGCGACCGCGCAAGCGACGAGCGCGATGAGCGCGTGAAGGACGCGTCGGCGCCCGCCTGACGGCGGTGCGCAGTCGATCCGCTGCCATCCGGGCGCGAACGTGCTCGCATCCTCGGGCTTTCCGCGCAACGCGATGAATCCCAGCATGGCGGGCGCCGCGCGGTCGGTCGATGGAGAGGCGGGGAACGATCCTGGAACTCGGCCTTCAGCGATTCGCCCGCGGCGGCGCGTCCGGTGGCGCGAACCCGGGTGGCAGGTCGTCCGGCATCGCGAAGTTCGGCCGGTCCGGGACCAGGCCATCGCCATCGTCGTGATCGCCGGTACTGAAGGCGAGCGCGTTGGCCACATCCGATGCGGTGATCGCCGCTGCATCGACGTCCGGCGGCATGGCCCGGTCGGCGTGCGCGATTCCCGATCCGCTTCTCAGCGCGCGCACCCATGCGTCGTGCGCGATCGGGGTCGATGGATCGGCGAACGGCGCGTTTTCCCGTTCGACCCGCCCGACGAGCGCGGGATGCGCGCCCCAACCCGCGCCACTGCCCGACTCGTTGCCGGTTTCGCGCGGATCGGTCACGGCCGCGTCGACGGACGTGATACGGGGCTTCAACGTCGCATCGGAGGCGTTGGTGTCTGCCGTCCCGGATGCGGGGTCGGCGCCGGTGATGCGCGGCTTCAGCTGTCCGCGCGTGTCGTGCGCCGCGGGGCCGGGCGCACTGCCGACGCTGTCGCCGCCCGCGGCGCCGGTGGCGTCGTCCGTCGCATCGTCGTCGAGGTGGATGCCCAGCATGCCCTGGCGCCAGTCGCGCACGCGGATCTCGCCGCCGCCCGCGCCGTTTGCGATGACGAGCGTCGTGCCGCCGGCGCCGTCGTCGTGGAGCGCATAGGCGACCTGCGCCGAAGAGCCGCCTTCGCGCTCACCGTCGAGTCGGACGCCGTCGAGGACGATCTCGCCCGCGCCGTCCGCGTCGTCGATCACGTCGGTGCCGTCTCCGCGCACGAACGAATACCGATCGTGCCCACCGCCTCCCGCGAGCCGGTCGTCGCCACGACCGCCAAAGAGCGCGTCGTCGCCGCTGCCGCCGTCGAGCACGTCGTCTCCGTCGCCTCCGTCGAGCGTGTCGTCGCCTCGCGCGCCCTCGACGAGGTCGTCCCCTGCCGCCCCGGACAACGCGTCGTCGCCGCTGCCGCCGTGCAATCGATCCGCCGCGCCGCCGCCTTCGACCTGGTCTCCGGCCTCGCGCGCGAAGACCACCTGCGCCATCGTTCCCGTTTCGGGACCGACCACGAGCGTCGCACCGTCGTCGCGTGCGCGATCGACGAAGCGCCAGCCGACGGCCACAGCTCCCGCGGCCTTTGGATCAGTTGCCAACGCTTCACGCCAGGCGAGGAATTTCGCGCGGTCGTCGATCCACGCCTCGCTCACGAGCGCTTCGCCCGTGACCGGATCGAAGCGCATCGCGCCCTCCGCTCCGCCGCCGCTTCGTTGCGTGAACGCGGCCGCGTCGAGTGACGACAATGCCTCCAGCACCGCCGGGTCGGTGCGCGCGCGCTCCGCGATCGCCGCGCTCCCTTCGGATGCAAGCCGAACGAGCGTGCCGTGCATGCCGGACACCGCGATCGCGCTGGCGAGCGCGTCGATGCCCTCGAAGCCCGTCGGCGCGCCGTCGGGCCGCGAGGCGCCCACGGTGCGCCAGAGCAGCGCGTCGATCGACGCGGCACGTTGTGCATCATCCGCGCCCGCGGAGGTCCAGAGCGCGTCGAACACCTCGTCTTCGACGCCGGCGTCGATCGTGCGAACGAGACCCGCGTAGGCCGCGTGCAAGTCGGAGGTTGCCGGCGGAGGCGCTTCTGCGTCGTCGTTCGCGCCGGCTTCGCCGTCCGGTCCCCCGTCGTCCACGGGCGCAGGCCCGTCGTCCGCAGGTTCGCCGGCGGCGTCGCCGTCGGTCGCATCGGCGCCCGGCGGCAGCCATCCCGGCGGCGCACCGGCGGGGGGCGCGATCGAGCCGCGGCGCAGCCCCGCGACGAGGTGCTCGGGCGAAAAACCGAGCCACGACGCGACGACGTAGGGCATCGGCGGGACGGCGGAAACGGCGGCGGGCGTCGGCATCGTGCGCTCCTTCCGGCGCGCGACACGCGCATCGCCGGTGGCTGCAACGCTAGGCTGCGGCACCCCGACGGTCAATTCATCCGAATGGACGATGCGGGCGCGTCGCGCGCGACTGCCGGCGCCAAACGCGTCCCCGCATCGAAGACGCCGCGCTCCCCTTCGACCCCCGATCCGGCGCCAATCGCGCCCGCCGGAAGAACGCCTCGCGCGCGGTCAGCCGACGACGATGATGTGCACTCGGAACGGCCCGTGCGCGCCGACGACGATCGTCTGCTCGATGTCGCCGGTGCGCGAGGGCCCGGACACGAAGTTCATCGCGCGCGGCATGCCAGGGCGCTCGGCGCGAACGAGGGCGAATGCGTCCTCCATGCCGGCGACGATGCGCCCGGGGCGCACGACCGCGACATGCGTGTCGGGCAGCAGCATCGTCGCGGTCGGCGTCGCAGCACCACTCGTGATCAGGAGCGTGCCGGTCTCGGCGATCGCGCAGAACGTGCCGGTGATGCCGAGCCGGTCGCGCCCGTGCGTGGGCCGCGGCTCGATCGCGAGGCCCGCGCCTTCCCAGTCGAGCGCCTCGAACTCGGGCCAGCACACGCCCTGCATCGATTTCTGCTCGGCGAGCGCGGGCGGCAGGTCGAGCCCGTCGACGTACCGCGCGACCGCGTGCGGCAGGAGCGCGAGCGACGCGATGCGCTCGACCGTGCTCTCCATGTCGGTCGCGCGCTGGATGAAGCGCTCGACGAGGTCGCCGGGAAGCGTGGGACGAGGGCCCTGCGGGCGCGCCGCGACGTAGGCGAGCGCGGACGCTGCCGCCGCCGTCCGGTCGTCGGTCTTTCCAAGTGCGGCACGCACGCGCCCCAGCATCGCCTCGCGGGCGGACGCGTTGTCGTCGATCGCGCTGGTCATGGCGGTGGCCCCAACCGTCTGTTCGCGCTCAGCGCCCGCCGTGCCGGCGCACGAACGCGTCGACGCGTCGCACCCCTTCGGCGATCGCCTCGTTCGACGCGGCGTACGAAAAGCGGATGTGCTGGCCGTCGCCGGGCACGCGGCGTCCGAAATGGATGTCCGCGAGCACCGCGACGCCCGCCTCGTGCAGGAGGCGCTTGCGGAACGCTTCGGAATCCTCGCAGCCGGTCATCCGGCACGCCTCGGTCACGTTCGGCCACGCGTAGAATGCGCCGCCGGGGGAGCGGCAGCGGACGCCGGGGACCTTGTTCAGCAGGCCGACGATCAGGTCGCGCCGCGCGAGGAAGCTCTCGCGCATCGCGTCGGCGGCGTCCTGCGGCCCGTTGATCGCCTCGACCGCCGCCCATTGCGAGATCTGCGACGCGCACGAGTCGGTGTTGGTGATCCAGCGCGTGAACACCGGCGCGAGCGCCCGGTTGGCGACATAGCCGATGCGCCAGCCGGTCATCGCCCAGGTCTTCGACGCGCCGTCCGAGATGATCGTGCGCTCCAGGAGGCCGGGGCGCGTCGCGATCGATTCGAACGCTCCGTCGTACGCGAGGCGCGAGTAGATCTCGTCGGCGTAGATCCAGATGCGCGGGTGGCGGTCGAGGATCGCGGCGATCGCGTCGAGGTCGGACGCGCGAAGGATCCCGCCGGTCGGGTTGTGCGGCGTGTTGAGGATGACGAGTCGCGTCTTGGGCGTGATCGCGGCCTCGAGCTCGGCCGGGTCGAACGCGAAATCGCGCGATTCGCGCAGGAACACCGGTACCGGCACCGCGCCGTTCGCGACCACCTGCGATTCGTAGATCGGGAAGCCGGGGACCGGGTAGATCACCTCGTCGCCCGCGCCGTGGTCGGTCACCGACGCGATCGTGTAGGCGATGAACGGCTTCGCGCCCGCGCCGACGACCACGTCGTCGGGCGCGATCGCGAGTCCGCGCCGAGCGCCCATGTCGCGCGCCGCCGCAGCGCGCAGCTCGTCGATGCCCGCCGACGGCGTGTATCCGTGCTTGCCGCCACGGATCGCGGCGATGGCGGCGTCCTGCACGTTCCGCGGCGTCGGGAAGTCGGGTTGGCCGATGCAGAACGACACGATGTCGGCTCCGCCGCGCACGAGCGCGTTCACCTCGGCCAGCACGACGAAGGCGTTCTCGGTGCCGAGCGACTCCGCGCGCCGCGACAGCGGCGGCACGACGGCATGGGGCGGGCGTGGGGCATTCATCGAGTCTCTCCTCGGGCGCGACGCGCGCCGTACATCTCCCGGAACGTGCGGCCGGCCGGCGCCGGCAGGTCGCGTCCCGCCGTCCAGCCGCGCCCGAACGGCAGGCGCCGGATCATCCGATGGGGACCGCCGAACGCGAGCATGCGCACGCCGATGCTCGACGCCGTGGCGTAGAGCGACGGTCGCTGCGCGAACCACGCCCACAGGCGCAGGGCCGCGCGCTCCTTCCACGGGCGAAGGTCGCGCGCGAACGCCTGCTCGCGCAGCTTGCGCTGCAGGTCGGGCAGCGGGATCTTCACCGGGCAGACGACGCCGCACTGGTTGCACAGCGTCGACGCGGCGGGAAGCTCCTGCGCCTTCTCGAGCCCGACGTACATCGGCGTCAGGATCGAACCGATCGGCCCCGGGTAGACCCAACCGTACGCATGGCCGCCGACCGCCTGGTAGACCGGACAGTGGTTCATGCAAGCGCCGCAACGAATGCAGCGAAGCGCCTCGCTCACCTCGCTTGCCAGCACCCCGGTGCGGCCGGCGTCGACGAGGATGAAAACCATGTGCTCGGCGCCGTGGTGCTCGCCCTCGCCTTTCGTGCCGCTGAGGACGTCGACGTAGTTCGAGATCGACTGACCGGTCGCCGAGCGCGGCAGCAGGCGCATCAGCGTCGCGACGTCCTCGAGCGTGGGCACGATCTTCTCGATGCCCGAGATCGCGACGTGGACCCTTGGGAGCGTCGTCGTGAGGGTGGCGTTGCCCTCGTTCGTGACGAGCACGACCGAGCCGGTCTCCGCGACGAAGAAGTTGCCTCCCGAGATGCCCATGTCCGCGGTCAGGTATTTCTCGCGCAGCACGGCGCGCGCCTCGCGGCAGAGCTCGTCGATCCCCTCCTTGCGCGGCGTGCCGTGCCGGCGCTGGAACAGCTCGGTCACCTCCTCCTTCGACTTGTGGAGCGCCGGGCCGACGATGTGCGACGGGGGCTCGTAGCCGTTGATCTGCAGGATGTACTCGCCGAGGTCGGTCTCGACGACCTCGAGCCCCGCGCCCTCGATCGCGAGGTCGAGCGCCGACTCCTCCGACACCATCGACTTCGACTTGACGATCCGCTGCACGCCGTGGCGGAACGCGATCTCGAGCACGAGCCGGTTGATGTCGGCCGGCGTCGACGCCCACAGAACGGTCGCGCCGCGCGCGCGCGCGTTGGCTTCGAACATCTCGAGCCAGACGTCGAGGTCGTCGAGCGCGCGCTGGCCGATCGCCGCGGCGGCGTCGCGAGTCGCTTCGAAATCGTCGAGCTCGGCGATGGCAACGCTGCGCTTGCTGACGAACTTGCCCTTGATCTTCCGGAGGTTCCGTTGCAGCCGCTCGTCGCCGAGCTTCTCGTGCGCGCGCTCGTGGAAGTGCATCGAGGTGATCTGCATGGCGTCAGCCCCGCGAGCGCGGCGCGGCGCCCGGCCGCTCGCCGGCGAGCACCTCGGCGACGTGCAGCACCTCGGTCGAAGCGTGTCCGCGCCGGCGCAGCCGACCCTCGATGTTCAGCATGCAGCCGACGTCTCCGAGCACCACCGCATCGGAGCCCGCCGCCTCGATGTGGCGGCACTTGTCGTCGGCGAGACGCGTCGAGATCTCGCCGAACTTGATCGAAAACGTTCCGCCGAAGCCGCAACAGGTCTCGCAATCGGCCATCTCGACCAGCGACAGCCCGGGCACCTTGTCGAGGAGCGCCCGCGGCTGCGCCTTCACTCCGATCTCGCGGAGCCCCGCGCAACTGTCGTGGTAGGTGACGGTGCCGTCGAAGCGGCCCGGCACGCGGTCGACCTCGAGCACGTCCGCGAGGAATTGCGTGAGCTCCCAGGTCTTCGCGGCGAGGCGAGCGGCGCGCGCGCTCCATTCGGGATCGCCACCGAGGAGGTCCGCGTAGTGGGTGCGCACCATGCCGCTGCACGAGCCGGAGGGCGCGACGACCGCGTCGAAGCCCTCGAACTCGGCGACGAATTTCCGCGCGAGCGCGATCGCATTCCCGCGGTCGCCGCCGTTGTACGCGGGCTGGCCGCAGCAGGTCTGCGATTCGGGCACGACGACCTCGACGCCGGGGCGCTCCAGGAGCTTCAGCGCGGCGAAGCCGACCGACGGGCGCATCAGGTCGACGAGGCAGGTGACGAAAAGGCCGACGCGCATCGCGGTTTCGGGTCCGTCAGAAATACGACTGGGTGACCGCCAGCGTGCAGAGGCCCATCAGGTATTGCGGCAGCACGCCGAGCACGAGAAGCGCGAGCCCGTTCGCCGACAGCAGCGTACGCGCATCGCCCGGCGCGACGATCGGCGCGTGATCGACCGGATCGTCGAAGTACATGAGCTTGACGATCCGAAGATAGTAGAACGCACCGACGACCGACGTCAGCACGGCGATCACCGCGAGCCAGACGAAGCCCTGGCTGACCGCCGCCTCGAGCACCGCGAACTTCGCGTAGAAGCCGAGCGTCGGCGGGATGCCGGCGAGCGAGAACATGACGAGCAGCATCATGAACGCCCACCACGGGCTGCGCTGGTTGAGCCCGCGGAAGTCGTCGAGCCGGTCGGCCTCGAAGCCCTCGCGCGACAGGAGCAGGATCATGCCGAACGACGCGAGCGTCGTCAGCACGTAGGCGACCGTGTAGAAGAGCGCGGCCGAATAGCCGTTCAGGTCCGCGGCGAGGAACCCGAGCAGCATGAAGCCCATGTTCGCGATCGTCGAGTACGCGAGCATGCGCTTCAGGTTGGTCTGCGCGATCGCGACCAGGTTGCCGAGCACCATCGACAGCAGCGCGAGCACGATCAGCATGCCCTGCCAATCGAACTCGAGGCCCTTGAGAGCGCCCGCCAGCACGCGCAGCGTGAACGCGAACGCCGCCAGCTTCGGCGCCGCGCCGATCAGCAGCGTCACCGCCGTCGGCGCGCCGTGGTACACGTCGGGC
>JBDTNO010000115.1:0-10679 GCA_039933715.1 Betaproteobacteria bacterium | reverse complement strand
AGCTCGCTTCGCTCGCCTCCCCCCGAGGGGGCCGGCGAGCTCGGGACGGCCCGTCGCTCGCCCTGATCCCCCCGAAGCTCGCTTCGCTCGCCTCCCCCCGAGGGGGCCGGCGAGCTCGGGACGGCCCGTCGCTCGCCCTGATCCCCCCGAAGCTCGCTTCGCTCGCCTCCCCCCGAGGGGGCCGGCGAGCTCGGGACGGCCCGTCCTTCGCCGCCAGCGCTTCGTTCGGCAAAGTGCACCCATCGCCGGCACACGACGCGCGGGAAGCGGATCCACATCGCCGAGCCGCGCAGGTGCTGCGCGTTCGACAGGAGCGGATGGCCGTCGAGCCACGGCGCGAACAGCCGCTCGCAATAGGCGATGCCCTCCTGCTGCTCCATCGCGTCGAGGCCTGCGGCATTCCACGTCTCCTCTAGCGTCTCGACGATGAACGTCGACGTGTCGTCGTCGAACCGGTACGCGTGCGCCTGGAACCACCCGTGCGGCGTCTCGACGAACGCGAAGGTGAACGCGTCGAAGCGCTTCCTGGTGCCGAGCCATACGAAGCGGCAGCGGCGAAGGTCGACATCCGGATCGTAGGTCGCCGCGTAGCGCTCGCGGATGCGACTGTTGACGCCGTCCGAGGCGATCACGAGATCGGCGCCGAACGCCTCGGCTTCCGCGCGGTCGTCGGCGACGCTGCGCTCGAACACGAGCTCGACGCCCAGCGCCTCGCAGCGGTGCTGCAGGATGTTGAGCAGGCGCTTGCGGCCGATGCCGCAGAAGCCGTGGCCGCCCGAGGTGATCGTGCGCCCGCGGAAATGGACGTCGATGTCGTCCCAGTGGTTGAACGCGCCGGCGATCGCGCTCGCGCTTTCCGCGTCGGCCGCCTCGAGGTTCCCGAGCGTCTGGTCGGAGAACACGACGCCCCAGCCGAACGTGTCGTAGGGCCGGTTGCGCTCGACGACGCGCACGACGCGCGAGGGATCGGCCTTCTTCGCGAGGAGCGCGAAGTAGAGGCCCGCGGGCCCGCCGCCGATGCACAGGATCCGCCGGGGGTGCGGCATCCCAGGTCCTCCCCACGATGACGACGTCGGCCGGCCGGCGGGCATGCGGCGCCTGCCAGGCCGGGTCGTGCGGCGTTCCGAAAGCTCCATCCGCCGCGCAATTAGTTTAGAGCTAAATCATTTCCCGTCAAGGTCCATCGTCCCCCTCGCCGACGCGCCCGCCCATCGGCTGCACGGTCTCGACCCGCCGGCCGATGGCGACCGCCAGGCCTCTTCCCCGACGATTCCGGCCATGCAAGCGCGCGTCGCGACTCCGCCGACCCCGCGCCAGCGCGCACGCGTACGTCGCGGGCGGGTCCTCGGCCTCACGCTGCTCGAGACGGCGGTCGTCCTGACGCTGCTCCTGATCGTGTCGATGTTCGCTCTGCCGTCCTGGCGGCACTGGATCGGCCGGCAGGAGCTCGCGAACCGCGCGCAGGCGCTCGCGACGGCGCTCGAGCGGGCACGGACCGAGGCGATCAAGCGCGGCCACCGCGTCAACCTGTGCAAGAGCCCGGACGCGACGACCTGCGCCGACGCCGGCGACTGGTCGGACGGTTGGATGCTGCACTCGGACGCCGAGGCCGAGGGGCAGCCCGCGCGGGACGAGCCGCCGATCGCCTGGGACCCACCGGTCGGCGCTTCGATCCATGTCGACGGGAACGGCCCGGTGGACGATTACGTGTCGTTCACGCCGTTGGGCGAGCCGCGGCGCCTGTCCGGAGCGCTCCAGATGGGCACGTTCACGCTCTGCCGCTCCGGCCACGACGAGGTGCAGGTCGTGCTCGCCGCCACGGGCCGCGTGCGGACCGTGCGCACGCACACCCGCTGCCCGTGACCCCGGATCGCGAAGCCCACGCCCACGTAGGCGCCGAGAGGATCCCTCGGCGCCGAGGGGTCCGCGTCGAGCCCGGCCCGCCGGGAACGCGCGTTCCCGCACCGTCCGGTCCCCGGCGGGCACCTTTGGTCGGCGTCGTTTGCGGTGGCCCGCGGCCGTCCCTAGCATGCGAGGCGTCGAAAAGGATCCAACGCCATGCCCACCGTCTCCTGGAAGTCGAGCCTGCGCCGCCGTTTGCGCGGCTTCACGCTGATCGAGCTCATGATCGTCGTCGCGATCGCGGCGATCCTGGCGGCGGTCGCGCTGCCGATGTACCGCACCTACGTGATGCGGGGCCGGATCATCGACGCCACGTCGAAGCTCTCGGACTTCCGCGTCCGGATGGAGCAGTACTTCATGGACAACCGCACCTACGCCAACGGCGGCAACTGCGGCGTGGCCGACCCCACCGACACCGGCGACGCGGCGTTCACGATCGCGTGCACGGGGGCGACCGCGGCCGCCTACACGGTCAAGGCGACCGGCAAGTCGTCGGCCGGCATGACCGGGTTCGAATACCAGATCCTCGCATCCGGCGCCAAGAAGACCAACGCGGTCCCTTCCGGCTGGACCGCGGCGACCGACTGCTGGTCCACCAGGAAGGACGGGAGCTGCTGAGATGCGCCGCCCGCCCGCCTCCGCCACCCAAACGGGCGTCAGCCTGATCGAGCTGATGATCACGATCGCGCTGTTCGTGATCCTCGCGATGATGGCGTTCCCGATCTTCACGACCTGGCTCGCGAGCCAGCAGGTGCGCTCGGCCACCGAGGCGGTGCTCGATGGCATTCACATCGCGCAGGGCGAGGCGATCAAGCGCAACCAGGCGGTGCGCTTCGTGCTCGATCCCGCCGTTGGCTGGCAGGCGCAGCTCGTATCCGACGACAGCGTGCTGCGCGAAGGCCTGTTCAAGGAAGGCTCGTCGCGGGTGTCGGTGACCGCCACGCCCGTCGGCACCGACACCGTCGTGTTCGACGGCATCGGCAGGATCTTCAAGGACGACGGCGTCACCCCGCTCGACGATCGCATCTCGTTCGACGTCGACACCAGCACCGGCATCGGCGGCGTGCGCGCGCTCCGCGTCGTCATCGACACGGCCGCCGCGACCGGCGTCGGCATCCGCTCCTGCGACCCGGCCCTCGTTTCGACCGACCCGCGCGCCTGCCCGACCTGACGCACCGACCATGCGCTCCCATCCCCCCGTCCGTTCCCGCGGCCCCGCCCGCCGCAGCCAATCCGGCGCGTTCCTGCTCGAGGCGCTCGTCGGCGTGCTGATCTTCGCGTTCGGCATCCTGGGCCTCGTCGGATTGCAAGCGGTCGCCATCCGCAACACCAACGACCTCCAGTACCGCGGCGAGGCGATCCAGATCGCCAACGCCGCGATCGGCCGCATGTGGACGATGGACCGCGCCAACCTCGAAGCGATGTACGAAGGCGACGCGGGCGCCGGCGGCGACGGCTACACCGCGCTGAACGAGGCCGCCGCGCGGCTTCCCGGCGTCTCGGGCAACACCGCGCTGGCGCCCACGGTCGTCGTCATCGACGGTCCGTCGACGACCAGCAGCCTCGTCACCGTGACGATCCGCTGGCAGCTTGCCGGCGACCCCACGCCGCACCAGTACGTCGGCGCGGTGATGGTGGGGCTCAACTGACATGAACGCGCATCGTTCCCTACGCACCGCGCGCGCGCGCCAGCGCGGCATCTCGCTGATCGAGCTGATGGTCGGCGTCGTGATCGGCCTCATCGCCGTGCTCGTGATCTACCAGACGTTCGCGGTCGCCGAGGGCGTCAAGCGCCAGACGATCTCGGCGGGCGACGCGCAGAAGACCGGGATGATCGCCATGTACCTGCTGGGGAGCGAGCTCGGCAACGCGGGCAGCGGCATCTCGCTCAACCAGGACGACCTCGCGACCTGCACCGACACCGGCAACGTCGCGACGACGATGCGGCCGTTCTCGGTCGTGATCACGGCCGGCGCCGACGACGCGACACCCGACTCGATCGTCGTCAACTACAGCACCGCGCGCTCGGTCGTCACGCCGTCGGTGTTCATGGCGAAGACCGACGTGGGCGGCACGACCTACACGGTCCAGAGCCCGACCGGGTTCAAGGCGGGCGACATGGTGGTCGGGATCACCGGCGGAGGCGATTGCGAGCGCCGCCAGATCACCGCCGTCACCGCGCCCGATGCGAACGGCAACGTCGTGCTGACGCAGGCCGGATCGACGTACGAATACCTGCCCACGATGCGCCTCGTCAACATCGGTCCGGCGGCCAGCACGCAGCGCGTGCTTTACGACGTCGTCGGCGGCGTGTTGCGCAGCACCGACCTCGTGACCGCCGGCGCGGTCGCGCAGCCGCTGTCGTCGTCGATCATGAACCTGAAGATCCACTACGGCATCGACAACGACGGCAACGGCACCGTCGACGAGTGGACGGCGCCCACCGGCAACTACACGCCGGCCAACGTGCTCGCGGCCACCGGCGCCGAGCTTCGGCGCATCAAGGCGGTGCGCATCGGCCTGGTCGTGCGCAGCGACGAGTACGACCGCGACAGCCCCGCGTACAACTGGACGCTGTTCGAATGCACGACGCAGGAAGCGCTGAACTACACGTGCCCGGCCAAGATCACCGGCACGCTGCCCGCGAACTACCGCTACCGCGTGTACGAGACCATCGTGCCGCTCCGCAACCCGATGTGGAACCGATGACGAACGCCATGGCCCTCCTCGTCCCGCCCGCTTCCCGCCGCGCGCAAGGCGGCGTGGTGCTGTTCATCGCGTTGATCGTGATGGTCGCGCTCTCGATCGCCGGCATCGCGCTGGTCCGCTCGGTCGACACCGGGCTGTCGATCACCGCGAACCTCGGATTCCGGCAGGCGTCGATCCCGCCGACCACCTGGGCGGTCGAGAACGCCGTCGCCGCGATGTTCGAGAAGAAGACGATCGCCGACCTCGAGATGGCGAAGCTCGACGAGAACTACTACCCGTATCGCTACGAGGTCAAGAACGGCACCAAGAAGGAAGACACCGTAGGGGTCCCGTACGACCTTCAGGGCGTCGCGCCGTCCAACTACCCGGGAACCTTCGTCAAGGAAAACGACCCGGCCGGCAACACGATCCGCTACGTGATCGAGCGGATGTGCCTCGACGAAGGCCCCGCGACCGCCGCGAACTGCGACATGTCGCCGCCGAAGAAGTCGGAAGCCACGACGGCGATGGAGCTGACCAAGCCCGAATTGATCCGCGTTCCGTTCTACCGCCTCACCGTCCGCGTCGACGGTCCCAACAACACGACGACGTTCGCGCAAGCGATGCTGCGCTGACGAGCCGACGACGCCAGGGAGTTCCCCGATGAAAACCCTTCGACCCCAGACCCGCACCCGCCGCGCCATGGCGAGCGTGCTGGCCTTCCTGATCGCCTTCGGGCCGGTCTCGCCGATGATGGCCTATGCGGCCACGACGACGCCGCTCGCCGACGGCCCGATCGCCGTGAACATCAAGGCGAAGCCGAACATCGTGTTCACGCTCGACGACTCGACGTCGATGCAACTCGAATTCCTGCCCGATTACGTCGTGGTCAACGCGCTGACCAACGCGGCGACCGCCTATTGCCGCGCCGCGACGGGAGCCCTGGTCGCCTGCGGAAGCGTCGGCAGCGCAACCATCCCGCAGTACGACTACGCGACCTGGATGGCGGGCGCCACCGGCGCCGTGGCGACGTTCCCCTACCCGGCCGGTTACGGGAACAGCAGCTACGGGCCGCCCATCGTGATGACGGCGTCGTTCAACGCGATGTTCTACAACCCGCTCGTCACCTACACGGCGCCGCTGAAGTACGACGGCAGCTCGTACGCGAACATGGATACGACGGTCACGGCCGCCTGGTCCAAGGTCCCCGCCGACCCGTACCTGTTCCCGGCGAAGTTCGTCGACCTGCGCACCAAGGTCAACGTCGGCGTCTGGTGCAACACGACCTACGCCGGCACCCAGGCCGTGACCAACGGCATCACGATCGGCGGCGACTATTGCCGCGTCAACGGCTGGACTTACGCGGCGGGGGCCACCAATGGCGCGCCCGCGGTCCTGGGCGACTACCACTACCCGTTCGGACGCGCCACCGGTGCGACGCCGCTGGCCAACTTCTTCGCGACGACGACGCGCACGCTCTATTGCGACCCGAACCGGATGAACGGAACGTCGTCGGCGGGCACCTCGCAGGTGGCCCCGACCGCGCCGACCTGCAACGCCTGCGCCGCGTCGTGCCCGGTCGCACAGGTCGAGGATCCGGCGAGCCCGGCGGGCTGCGACGTCGGCTGCACGAACCCGGCGGAGTGCACGAAGTGCGCCCTGAAATGCCCGGTCGCCCTCACGTACTCGTGCGGCACTACGTGCACGACGCCCGCGATCAACTGCACGGCATCCGGTGGCGGTAATTTCGCCGCTCAAGGGCCGGTGACCTGCACGGCCGGCGCCAACCAGAAGTGCACGACGCACCCCGGCTCCTGTGCGACGACCGGGGGGGCGTGGGTGGCCGGGCCGAATGCTTGCTCGACGGTCATCACCGGCAACAGCAAGACCAAGGCGACCGACCCGGTCCCGGCCGGCACGATCGGCAAGACCTACGAGCAGGACGCGAACGCGAACGGCGACGTCTGCCGCCGCAACAACTTCACCTACGGCGCCACGACGGCGGGAGGGTGGACGTATCCCTCCGGCAAGTACACGACCGCGTCCGCCGCCTGCTCGACGATCACCGCGTCGATCAATCGCCACTACTACAAGGCCGCCGTGCAGTGGTGCAACGCGGTGCTTCCGACCGCCAACTCGAACGACAAGTGGCGCGGCTACGGCACGGGCACCTGCCAGGCGGAGAAAACCGCGGTGTTCCAGTACCCGCGGTTCTTCAAGGCCGGCGTGCACCCCTCCGCCGACTACGCGACGGCGCAGGACAACTACGGCGCCAACGTCGCCTTCGAGCTCGTCGAGCTCGACTACGCCAACAAGAAGATCATCGTCAGCAACGGGACTCCGGCGACGACCATCTCCCATACGACCGAGGACGGGCTCCTTTCGATCTCGCGCGACGTGACGTCGACGACGCCAGACGCGAGCGAGCTCGTCAACTACGCGAACTGGTTCGCCTACTACCGCTCGCGGATGCTCGCGGCGAAGACCGTGACCTCGCTCGCGTTCTCGGAGCTCACCGACAAGTTCCGCGTCGGCTTCCACACGCTGTCGAACCTGCCGGCGACGTCGTTCCTGACGGTCGACGATTTCAAGGGCGCCTCAGGCGCGCAGCGCGACCTCTGGTACCAGAAGCTCGTCGGAGTGAAGATTCCGATGGGCAACGACACGCCGCTACTGAGCGGAGTCGCGCGGATCGGAGACTGGTTCATGGCGTCCTCCGGAACGCATCCGGACCTTTCCGGCTCGACCAATCCGATCAACCTGTCGTGCCAGAAGAATTACCACATCATGTTCACCGACGGGTACACCAACCAGAACGCGATCCCGACGACGACGGTCGGCAACATCGACGGCGCGGTGATTCCGGCGAGCACTTCCGACACGATGCCCGAAGTCGTCACCAACTTCGTTCCCGGCGGGCCTTGGCCGAATCGGATCAAGGAGGGCACGACGGCGGTCGCGAACTCCCTTTCCGACTACACGCTCTATTACTGGATGAAGGACCTTCGGCCCCCGACGTTCGCCGCGGCGGTCGCCGAGAACAACGTCCCGACGACGGCATTCGACGGAGCGAAGTGGCAGCATCTCAATTTCGCTGCACTCTCGCTCGGCACGGAAGGCGTGCTGTCGTCGTTCGACGCCAAGAAAACCGAGGGGTTGATCGACACGGGCGCCCTCAAATGGACGACACCGGCGCCGACGGTCAACCGGCCCGGCGTGACGGGTGTCGATGACCTGTGGCATGCGGCCATCTCCGGGGCCAGCCAGTTCGTCAACGCGCGCGATCCGCAGTCGCTCCAGACCGGCATGGCGTCGATCCTGGAAGAAATCGGCTTCAGCCAGGCGTCCCGTGCAGGCGCGGCGTTCACCAGCGTGAACTTCACCGCCACCGACAACTACGTCTATCGCGTCACGATCGAACCGGGCTGGGGTGGCACTCTGACGAAGGTACTCGTCGATCCGAAGGGCGGCGGCGAAGCAACTACGAGCACGGTGGATTACCACTCGGTGCTCGCGGCGCAGGTGACCCCTGCATCCGTGGGCGACGAGCCCTGGTACGACAAGCGCAACGTGATCACCTGGTCGCCGACGGCGAGCAAAGCCGTGGCGTTCCGGGTGGCCGACATCGAATCGACGCAGGCCTCCACGCTCGGCCCCAACGCCACCGTGCAGAAAAAAGTCATCGACTACCTGCGGGGCGACCGTTCGAACGAGGGGCCCTATCTCAGGAATTTCCGCTCGCGCACGCAGATTCTCGGCGACATCGTCAACAGTTCGCCGGTCGTCGTCGGCGATCCGAAAGGACAGTACTCGGACTCGACCGATCCGGGCTACGAGGCCTTCAAGCTTGCGAAGACCGGGCGCAAGAAGATGGTCTACGTCGGCGCCAACGACGGCATGCTGCACGCGTTCGACGAGGCGGTGGGCACCGAGGTGTGGGCTTACATCCCGAGCTTCGCGTTCGACGCGGCGACCGACAAGGGGCTGAAGGTGCTCACCAAGAAGGTGCCGTTCTTCAAGCACCAGATGTTCGTGGACTCGACGCCGGTCGTGGCGGACGTGGACATCGGCGGCACCTGGAAGACCGTGCTGGTCGGCGGCCTCGGCAAGGGAGGCAAGGGCTACTACGCAGTCGATATTACGACGCCCACCGACGTCACCAGCGAGTCGACGGCCGCCGCCAAGGTGATGTGGGAGTTCACCGACGGGGACATGGGCTACTCGTACGGGAAGCCGCTGATCGCGAAGACCTACAAGTACGGCTGGGTCGCGATCGTCACGTCCGGCTACGAGAATCCGAAGAAGGGACGCCTGTACGTGCTCAATCTCGCGACGGGCGCGATCCTCGAGGAACTCGAGACCAACGTCGCGGACGACGTGCAATCCGGTCTGGCGCAGGTGTCCGGATTCGTGCTCTCGTTCAAGAACCAGTTCCTCGAGCAGATCTACGGCGGCGACCTCCTCGGCAACGTGTGGCGCTGGGACGTCTCCAGCACCGACTCGTCCAAGTGGGGCGCGGTGAAATTCGCCGAGTTCACGAGCAAGGATCCCGCGGGCAGCGCGCAGGCGGTGACGATCGCGCCGCAGATCGAGGTGGACTTCGCCAACGGCGTCGACCGGTACGTGATGATCGGCACCGGCCGGCTGTTGCACGAGGACGATCTCGTCACCTACGGCAGCCAGCAGCAGACGATGTACGCGATCCGCGACGGAACGGCGCTCAAGATGAACTCGACGGGGTTGCCGCACAAGCCGCGCACCGACGCGGCCTTCTCGGAGCTCATCGACGAGATCGCGGGCTTCTCCGCGCTGACGGTCAAGGGCTGGTATCACGACCTGCCGATGGGCGAGCGGATCATCGCGCCGATCGCGGCCGAGCTGAACCTGCTCGGCTATGCGGGCTCGCTGCCGCCGGACAACGAATGCATCCCTGGCCTCTCGGCGAACATCTACGTACGCGACTTCCCGCACGCCGCGTCGCAGCTGCCCGACGGCTCCGACGGCGACAGCGATCCGGACAAGTCGATCTCCGCACCGGAAGGGGCGGTCGGCATGGAGTTCGTCAACATCTACTCGGACACGCCGAACGACCCGACGCTGAAGCTGGCGATCACGTTGGGCACGACCGGAAAGACGATCTACATCGATCTCGCGAAGGGCACGATTGCCGGCGACCACCGGATGTCCTGGCGGTTGATCGGGCAGTGACGGTCTGACCTTCCGGCCTCGCGGCCGACTTCGGCGGCCGGACGCATTCGTCCGGCCGTCGTCGTTTGGGCCCCGGGCGCGACGACAGGCCTTATCAATGGACGGATCGACGACTTTCGCGACGACGCTTCTCTGCCAGCCTCGATGGTCGAGCCGGCCGGCGTGGCGTCGGATCGGCGGCGCGTTGACCGCGTCGCTCGGCCTCCATGCGCTGCTCATCGCGACGCTTGCGCTGATCCTCGCACCGCCCGGAGGCGCGCGACCCATCCGTCCGGCGCAAGCGCCGATCGTCGCGCTGCTGGTCGGCGGCGGCGGCGCGCCGGAAGCCGCGTCTGTCGTCGCGACAGTGCCGGCCGTGTCGCCGCCTCGAGCGGCGCGTCGCGCATCGCCACCCCTCGCCGCGCCCAAGCCGGGTCCGGCGCTGCCGTGGGCCGACCTTCCCGTCGATGTCGAGCTGCCGTCCGCGTTGTTCGACCGGCCGATGGTGGCCGAAGGCGTCGAGCTCATGGAAACGCGCAATATCGCGACGCTCGACGAGACAATCGAGCGGCGGATCCGCAGCGGATATCCGATCGAGCCCGCCTATCCGGTGGAGCTCAAGCCCGCGGAGACGATCGGCTATCCGATCGCCGCGATCGAGGAAGGACTCGAAGGGCGTGTGCTCGTGTGGTTCGGCGTCGACGAGGAAGGTCGCGTCGTCGAGCGTGCGGCGCTCGACGGCCCCTATGCGTTGCGCGAGTGGGTGCTCGAGCGTCTCGACCGCCTGGTGGACAAGCCGGCGCGCAACAAGGAGACCAAGCCGATGCGCGGATGGGTGGCGCTCGAAGTGGAGTTCACACGCGCGGCCGCCGAGCAAGCCCGCGCGCGCGCGGCGGCGCTTT
>JBDTNO010000114.1:0-10706 GCA_039933715.1 Betaproteobacteria bacterium | reverse complement strand
CTCCCGACATCTTGCTCCCAAAGCAAGCGCGCTACCAGGCTGCGCTACACCCCGAGGGGCGCGATTATGCCATTCGCGGAGAACGCGGGCAATCGCCGCGATTCGGACGCATCGCACGCCCGGCGCGGCTGTCAGCCGGCGAACTTCCGAATCACATGCATCGCCTCGTCCATCGCCTTGTCCCCCTCGCCCGACTTCACCGCGCCCTGCACGCAACCGTGCAGGTGGTGCTCGAGCAGCTCGAGGCCCAGCGCATCGAGGGCGGAGCGTACCGCGGACACCTGCGTCAGGATGTCGACGCAGGTGCGGTCCTCGGCGAGCATCTTGCCGATCCCCCGCACCTGGCCTTCGATCCGGTTGAGTCGCTTGGTCAGGTCAGCGCGCTGCGCGGAAGCGTGCGGCGAGATCGCGCGCGCGTCGCCCTGCGAATGCGCTGCCGCGTCGGCCGCCGCCGCGACCCCTTTATGCCGCGACGTCAAAGCCGGCACCTTCGACCGCGGCCTTCAGCGCCGGCACCGCGACTTTCGCGGCGTCGTAACGGACGGTCGCCTGCCCGGGACGCAGCGTGACGTCGACCTGATCGACGCCCGGCACCGCTTTCAGCACGCGCGTGACGTTCGCGACGCATCCGCCGCAGCTCATGCCGCCGACGTTCATTGTGACGGTTTCCATATCTTCTCCTCGAGAAAATGGTTCGAAGCGCCGGCGGGCCGCCAGCGCTTGAGCAGCAACGCGTTGCCCACGACCGAGACCGACGACATCGCCATCGCCGCGCCGGCGATCACCGGGCTCAACAGGCCGACGGCGGCGAGCGGGATGCCCAGAACGTTGTAGGCGAACGCGAAGAACAGGTTCTGCCGGATCTTCGCGAGCGTGGCGCGCGACAGCAGGATCGCGTCGACGACCGCCTCGAGGTCGTCGCGCACGAGCGTGATCTCGGCGCTCTCGATCGCGATCGCGGAGCCGGCGCCCATCGCGAAGCTCACGTCGGCGGCCGCGAGCGCCGGCGCGTCGTTGACGCCGTCGCCGACCATGCCGACGACCGCGCCGGCCGCCTGCGCCTCGCGCACCGCATCGGCCTTGGCGGAGGGCAGCACGTTCGCGCGCCACCGGGTAATGCCGACTTCCTTCGCGACCGCGGCGGCCGTCGCTTCGTGGTCGCCGGTGAGCATCGTCACTTCGATGCCTGCATCCGCGAGCCGTGCGATCGCATGCGCCGACGACGGCCGTACGCGATCGGCGAGCGCGATCACCGCGACGAGTCTCGCGCCCTCGCCGACCGCGACGATCGTGTGGCCGTCGCGCGCGATGTCCGCGACCACCGCGTCCTCGATTGCGACGCCTTCCGATGCGAGCCATGCGGGCGAGCCGACGCGCGCCATCGCACCAGTATCGATCACGCGCGCGCGCGCACCCTTGCCGGGCAACGATGCGAACCCGTCGATCGCCACCGCCTCGACGCCCATCGCCGCGGCGTGCGCGACGATCGCCCGCGCGAGCGGATGCGTCGCGCCCTGCTCGAGCGCGGCGGCGAGCGCGAGCGCGCGCTGCGCGCTGCCGCCCTCGAACGCGATGACGCCGGTCACGGCCGGGCGTCCTTCGGTCAGCGTCCCGGTCTTGTCGACCACGAGCTTCGTCAGCTTCCCTGCGTGCTCGAGCGCCGCGGCGTCGCGGATCAGGATGCCGTGCTGCGCGCCCCGCCCGGTGCCGACGATGATCGCCGTCGGCGTGGCGAGGCCGAGCGCGCATGGGCATGCGATCACGAGCACGGCGACCGCGTGGATCAGCGCGCGCGTGGCGCCTCCGTCGAGCGCGAGCGTCGCGAGGAACGTGACGACCGCGATCGCGACGACGATCGGCACGAACACGCCCGCGACGCGATCGGCCATGCGCTGGATCGGAGCCTTGGAGCCCTGCGCCTCGGCGACGAGGCGCACGATCGACGCGAGCAGCGTCGATGCGCCGACGCCCGTCGCGGTCGCGACGAGCATGCCGTCCTGGTTGACGGTCCCCGCGTACACGCGGTCCCCCGCCGTCTTCGCGACGGCGCGGCTCTCGCCGGTCAGCATGCTTTCGTCGACCGCCGAGTCTCCGCGCACGACGTTGCCGTCGACCGGCACCGCGGCGCCCGCGCGCACGACGAAGAGGTCGCCCGGCTTTACTTCGGCGAGGGAGACTTCCACGGTCGCGCCGTCGCGCTCGAGCAGCGCGGTGCCGGGTTGCAGCTTGACGAGGCCTTCGAGCGCCGCGGACGTGCCCGCCTTCGCACGCGTTTCGAGAAGCTTGCCGAGGAGCACGAGCGTGATGACCGCCGCCGAAGCCTCGAAATAGACGTGCTCGTGGAGGCCCAGCACCGTGACGACGGCCGAAAGCCCGTACGCCATCGTCGTGCCGAGCGCGACCAGCACATCCATGTTCGCGCCACCGCCCCGCAGCGCGTGCCACGCGCCCACGTAGTAGCGACGGCCGATCCAGAACTGCACGGGCGTCGCGAGCGCGAGTTGCAGCCAGCGCGGCAGCATCTCGTGATCGGCGCCATCGCCCGACCAGGACGCGAAGCCGCCGGCGAGCATCGGGATCATCTGAGCGACGAGCGGGAGCGTCAGCAGCGCGGCGACGACGAATTCGAGACGGAGCGACCGGTAGGCGTCGCGCTTCGCGGCAACCGTGTCGGCGCGCTCGGCGTCGGTGTTCGTCCGGACGCGCGCGCGGTATCCGGCACGCTCGACCGCGGCGATCAGCGCCTCGATCGGCGTGTCGGCGGGATCGAATCGAACCTGCGCCGTTTCGGTCGCGAGGTTCACGGCCGCGCGGGTGCCCGGCAGACGGTTGAGGACTTTTTCGATGCGGGCCGCACAGGCGGCGCAGGTCATCCCCTCGAGCGCGAGCGAGACGTCACGGGACGAAGCGTCGGCGGGCGCAGGCGGCGCGGGTGTCGCGGTTGGCGATACGACGTCCATTCCTTCATTATATACCCTACCAGGGTATATTGCAAGCCGTTGCGGACAGGCGTTACGGACGCCCCGTCGGGGTGTGACGCGTTGCACACCGATGCAACGCCAGGGGCGCCGTGTCGGGCACCGCGCCCTACGCCGTGCGTCAGCTCTCGGGCTTGAGCTGCGGGAACAGGATGACGTCGCGGATCGACGCGCTGTCGGTCAGCAGCATCACCAGCCGGTCGATGCCGATGCCTTCGCCGGCCGTCGGCGGCAGCCCGGACTCCAAGGCACGTACGTAGTCGGCGTCGTAGTACATCGCTTCCTCGTCGCCGGCCTCCTTGGCCGCGGCCTGCGCGGTGAACCGCGCCGCCTGGTCCTCGGGATCGTTGAGCTCGGAAAAGCCGTTCGCGATCTCGCGGCGCGTGATGAAGAGCTCGAACCGGTCGGTGACCGAGGGATTCGCGTCGTTCGCGCGAGCGAGCGGCGACACGTCGGTCGGGTGCGCGACGATGAACGTCGGCTGCACGAGCTTCTCCTCGGTCGTCGCTTCGAACAGCTTGAGTTGCAGGAGGCCGACGCCGTCGGTCGGGAACACCTCGACGTCGAACGGCGCCAGCGCGACGCGCAGGTATCCGGGCTTCGCGAGCTCGTGCAGCGGGTACTGCGGATGGTACTGGTGGATCGCCTCGGCCATCGTGAGGCGGTCGAACGTGCGCCCGAGGTCGATCGTCTCGCCCTGGTAGCTCACCGTCGTGGTCCCGAGCACGCGCTGCGCGACTTCGCGCAGCAATTCCTCGGTGAGGTCCATCAGGTAGCGGTAGTCGCGGTAGGCCTCGTAGAACTCGAGCATCGTGAACTCGGGGTTGTGCCGGGTCGAGATGCCTTCGTTGCGGAAATTGCGGTTGATCTCGAACACGCGCTCGAGGCCGCCGACGACGAGGCGCTTCAGGTACAGCTCCGGCGCGATGCGCAGGTAGAGCCGCATGTCGAGCGCGTTGTGGTGCGTGGCGAACGGCCGGGCCGCGGCGCCTCCGGGAATCGGATGCATCATCGGCGTCTCGACCTCGAGGTAGCCGCGCGCGACGAAGAACTCGCGGATCGCCTGCACGATCTGCGAGCGTCGCTTGAAGACCTCGAGCGACGCCGCGTTGGTGATCAGGTCGACGTGGCGCTGCCGGTACTTCTGCTCCTGGTCGGCGAGGCCGTGGAACTTCTCGGGCAGCGGCCGCAGCGCCTTCGCGAGCAGCCGCACCGCGTCGCACTTGATCGACAGCTCGCCGGTGCGGGTCTTGAAGAGCGTCCCGGTCGCGCCGACGATGTCGCCGAGATCCCAGTGCTTGAACCCGTCGAGCCGCTCGGCACCGACACCGTCGAGCGTCACGTAGAGCTGGATGCGGCCGGACATGTCCTGCAGCGTCGCGAAGCAGGCCTTGCCCATCACGCGCTTCAGCATCATGCGTCCGGCGACCGCGACGCGGATCGCCTTCGGCTCCAGCGTCTCGTTGGGCTCGCCGCCGTGACGCGCATGCAGGTCCTGCGCGAGCGCGTCGCGCCGGAAGTCGTTGGGATACGCGTTTCCCTGCGCGCGCAGCGCGGCGAGCTTCGCGCGCCGCTCGGCGATGATCTGGTTCTCGTCCTGGGCAGGCGGTGCGGCGGGATCGCTCATGGCGTGGGCTCGGCGGGTGCGCGGGCGGAATGACGACGTGCGAGCTCGAGCACCTGGCGGGGATCGAGGCCACGGTAATCGGCGACGGTCGCGAGCACGTGCGGCCCGCTGAGCTTTGCGGCGGGCTCGCCCGAGGTGATCGCGACCGCGAGCATCCCCGCGCGGCGCGCGCCTTCGATGCCGAGCGGCGCGTCCTCGAACACGATCGCATCGGCGGGGTCGACGCCGAGCCGTGCGGCTGCGAGCAGGAAGAGGTCGGGCTCGGGCTTGCCGCGCCTGACGTCGTGCGCGCCGGCGAGCGCGTCGAACTCGCCGGCCATGCCGAGGCCTTCGAGCGCGAACGCGATGTTCTTTGCGTCGCCCGCGGTCGCGCACGCGATGCGGATGCCGTCGCGCCGCGCCTCGCGCGCGAACACGCGGAAGCCCTGGATCTCGCGGAACGCTGGCGCGAAGAGCTCGCGGTAGACGTCCTCCTTCTCGTGCACGAGCGCCCACGCCGCGTCGTCGCTCATCGGGCCGAACAGCTCGCGCATGATCTCGGTGCCCGTGCGGCCCGCCGTCGCGCGAAGGAACGTCTCGCCTTCGTACACGATGCCGTGCCGGACGAGGAACGCTTCCCACGACCGGCCGTGCCACGGCATCGAGTCGATGATCGTGCCGTCGATGTCGAAGATGAACGCCGGACGGTGTGATTCCGCCGATGCGAACTTCGTTCGCATTGGGGGGGCCACACCGCCCTTGGGGCCGCCCCAAGGGCGCGGTGCCCCCTGGGGGGAGGCGAACGAAGTTCGCTTTGGGGGGAACATCACTGCACGCCCTGCTTCAAGCTCGCCGCGATGAAATCGTCGAGGTCGCCATCGAGCACGCGCTGCGTGTCGCCGGTCTCGACGTTGGTGCGAAGGTCCTTGATGCGCGACTGGTCGAGCACGTAGCTGCGGATCTGGTGGCCCCAGCCGATGTCGGTCTTGCTGTCCTCGAGCTTCTGCTGCTCGGCCTGGCGCTTGCGAAGCTCGAGCTCGTAGAGCTTCGCCTTCATCATCGCCATCGCCTCGGCGCGGTTGCGATGCTGCGAGCGGTCGTTCTGGCACTGCACGACGATGTTGGTCGGCAGATGCGTGATGCGCACCGCGGAGTCGGTTTTGTTGATGTGCTGGCCCCCGGCACCCGATGCGCGGAACGTGTCGATGCGCAGATCCGCGGGATTGATCTCGACCTCGATCGAGTCGTCGACCTCGGGATAGACGAACACGCTCGCGAACGACGTGTGGCGTCGCGCGTTGGAGTCGAACGGGCTCTTGCGCACGAGCCGGTGCACGCCGGTCTCGGTGCGCAGGTAGCCGTACGCGTACTCGCCGTCGACCTTGATCGTCGCGCTCTTGAGGCCGGCGACGTCGCCCGCCGACTCCTCGAGGATCTCGACCGTGTAGCCGCGCCGCTCGGCGTAGCGCACGTACATGCGCAGCAGCATCGCCGCCCAGTCCTGCGCCTCGGTGCCGCCGCTGCCTGCCTGGATGTCGACGAAGCACGAACGCGAATCCATCGGATGGCTGAACATCCGGCGGAACTCCAGCCCCTCGACCGTCTTCGCGAGCGCCGCGACGTCGTCCCGCACGGCGGCGAGCGTCGGGTCGTCGCCGTCGGCGCGCGCGAGCTCGAACAACTCGGCGCTGTCCGCGAGACCGCGGTCCAGCCCGGTCAGCGTGCCGACGACACCCTCGAGCGCCTTCTTCTCGCGCCCTAGCTCCTGCGCGCGGGCGGGTTCGCTCCAGACCTGGGGGTCCTCGAGCGCGCGGCGAACTTCTTCCAGCGTCTTGGACTTCCGATCGAAGTCAAAGATACCTCCGCATCTCGGCCGACCGCGACTTCAGGTCGTCGAGCGTGTTGGAGATCTGGTTGAGCTGTTCGGCTTCCATGGCGACGGTGGCGGACAGCGCGGGATTTTATCATGCTGGCGAATGCCCCCGAGGAACGGAAGGTCTTTGCGAATGTCCGATTGTCGGCGCCGCCGTGTCTCGCTACCATCGACGCTCCTGCATCGCCCCACCCACCGGAATCCCATGGCCGTCCTCTTCGTCAACAAGGAGCGCGTCGACGTCGCGTCCTCGGTTCCCGCCGATACGCCGCTCCTGTGGATCCTGCGCGATTCGCTGAAGCTGACCGGTACCAAGTACGGCTGCGGGATGGCGCTGTGCGGCGCCTGCACCGTCTATGTCGAGGGGCAGCCGGTGCGCTCGTGCCAGACGCCGCTCTCGTCGCTGAAGCAGGGCGCGGAAATCACGACGATCGAGGGGCTGAAATCGCGCGAGGCGCAGGCGGTGCAGTCAGCGTGGGTCAGGCTCGACGTGCCGCAGTGCGGCTACTGCCAGTCCGGTCAGGTGATGAGTGCGACCGCGCTGCTCGCGAAGAACCGCTCGCCGAGCGACGCCGACATCGATGCGGCGATGGCGGGCAACGTGTGCCGTTGCGCGACCTACGTGCGCATTCGCGCCGCGATCAAGGAAGCCGCGAGGTCGCTCGCATGAGCGCGCCGGCATCCGATCCGACGCCGGTCGTCAACCTGTCGCGCTCGCGACGCGCGTTCCTGAAGGCCGGCGGTGCGGCGGGCGCGGGCTTGCTGCTCGGCGTGCATGTCCCGGCCGCCGCGCAAGCCCCGGGCAAGGTCGGCGCGAGCGCGCAGCCGGCTCCGTTCGCGCCCAACGCATTCGTGCGCATCGGCCGCGACAACACGGTCACCGTCGTCGCCAAGCATGTCGAGATGGGACAGGGGTCGTACACCGGGCTCGCGACGCTCGTCGCCGAGGAGCTCGACGCCGCATGGAGCCAGGTGCGCGTCGTCGGCGCGCCCGCCGACGCGTCGCGCTACAACAACCTGTCCTGGGGGCCCGCGCAGGGAACCGGCGGCTCGTCGTCGCTTTCGAACTCGTGGGAGCAGCTCCGCAACGCGGGGGCCGCCGCGCGCGCGATGCTGGTGGCCGCTGCCGCGAAGCGGTGGAACGTGCCTGCCGACGCGATCGTCGTGTCGTCCGGTGTCGTTTCGCACGCATCGGGGCGCAAGGCGACGTTCGGCGAGCTCGCCGAGGCGGCAGCCGCGATCCCGGCGCCGGCGAGCGTCACGCTCAAGGCGCCCAAGGATTTCGTGTACATCGGCAAGCGTGCGCCGCGCGTCGACTCGGCGGCCAAGTCCAACGGTACCGCGATGTTCACGCAGGACGTGCAGCTCCCGAACATGCTGACCGCCGTCGTGCTGCACGCGCCGCGCTTCGGCTCGCGCGTGAAGTCGATCGACGCGATCGCGGTGAAGGCGGTTCCCGGCGCACGCCAGGTGCTCGAGATCCCCGGCGGCGTCGCGGTCCTGGCGACCAACTTCTGGACGGCGAAAACGGCCCGCGACGCGCTGAAGGTCGAGTGGAACGACAACCGTGCGTGGCGCGGATCGACCGACGACCTCCTCGCCGAATACCGCAAGCTCGCGGCGAAGCCAGGCAAGGTCGCGCGCGCCGAAGGCGACGCGGCCAAGGCGATCGCCGGCGCGGCGACGACGCTCGACGCGACGTTCGAGTTTCCCTACCTCGCGCACGCCGCAATGGAGCCGATGAACTGCGTGATGCGTCTCTCGGACTCCGGCTGCGAGGTGTGGAATGGCGACCAGTTCCAGACCGGCGACCAGGCGGCGATCGCGAAGGTCACCGGGCTCAAGCCCGAGCAGGTGACGATCAACATGCTCTACGCGGGCGGCAGCTTCGGGCGGCGCGCGAATCCGCAATCCGACTATGTCGTCGAATGCGCGGAGATCGTCACCCGGCTCGCGAAGGCGGGCACGTGGAATATTCCGGTGAAGCTCGTGTGGACGCGCGAGGACGACATGCGCGCCGGCTATTACCGCCCGCTGTACCTGCACACGCTGCGCGCCGGGATCGACGCGAGCGGTGCATTGGCGGGCTGGCAGCACCGGATCGTCGGGCAGTCGATCCTCGAGGGCACGCCGTTCGAAGGCGCGATGGTCAAGGACGGCATCGACGGGACTTCGGTGGAAGGCGCCGCGAACCTGCCGTATGCGATCCCGTCGATCCTCGTCGACCTGCATTCGCCGTGGGGATCGGTGCCGGTGCAGTGGTGGCGATCGGTGGGGTCGACGCACACGGCGTTCTCGACCGAGACGTTCCTCGACGAGGTCGCCGCCGCTTCGGGCAAGGATCCGCTGGAGATGCGTCGCGCGTTGCTCGCCAAGCATCCGCGCCATCTCGCGACGCTCGACCTGGCCGCGCGCGAAGCGGGCTGGGGCCAGCCGCTCGCCACCGCGAAAGCGGGCGAGAAGCGCGGTCGCGGGCTCGCCGTGCACGAATCGTTCGGGACCGTCGTCGCGCAGGTCGTCGACGTGACGGTGCGCGCCGACAACGGCTACTCGGTCGATCGCGTCGTGTGCGCGGTCGACTGCGGGATCGCCGTCAATCCGGACGTCGTGCGCGCGCAGATGGAAGGCGGCATCGGCTTCGGGCTGTCGGCCGCGCTCCACGGCGCGATCACCGTCAGGGACGGCATGGTCGAGCAGTCGAATTTCCACGACTACCCGGTGCTGCGCATCAACGAGATGCCGGCGATCGACGTGCATATCGTGCCGTCGGGCGCCAAGCCGAGCGGCGTCGGCGAGCCGGCCACGCCGGTGATCGCGCCGGCGCTCGCCAACGCACTGTTCGCCGCGACCGGCAAGCGCCTGCGCAACCTGCCGCTCAAGCTCGCCTGACCGGTCGTGGGCCCGATCGGGGCCCGGGTTGACCATTGGCCCGATGTTTGCTCCACTCGTCGCGAGCGGAACGCCGGCCGCCCGCGGGCGGCCTGCGCCGTTCGGCCCCCGAAGGAGTGTCCCCATGCTGCGCAACTGGATCGCCGCGGCGCTGATCGCCGCCTCCGCCCCCGCCGTCGTGACGGCGCAGGGGGTCACTCCAACCACGATCGTCATCGGCCAGTCCGCCGCGACGACAGGCCCCGCCTCCGAGCTCGGAACCGAGATGCGCGCCGGCGCGCTCGCCTATTTCAACATCGTCAACGCGCGCGGCGGCATCAACGGGCGCCGGATCGAGCTGCGCACGCTCGACGACGGCTACGAGCCCGATCGCGCGCTCGCGAACACGCGCCGCTTCGTCGAGACCGACCAGGCGTTCGCGCTGTTCGGCTACGTCGGCACGCCGACGACGATCGCCGCGATGCCGGTGTTCACGAAAGCGCAGGTGCCGCTGGTCGGGCCGTTCACCGGCGCCGAGGCGTTCCGCAAGCCGCTCAACCGCTACATCTTCAACGTGCGCGCGAGCTACTACCAGGAGACCGACAAGCTCGTCGACCTGCTCGCGACGCTGCGCATGCAGCGCATCGCGGTCTTCTACCAGAACGACGCGTACGGCAAGGCGGGGCTCGAAGGCGTCGAGCGTGCGGCGAAGGCGCGCAACATGCCGATCGCGGCGACCGCGACGGTCGAGCGCAACTCGACCGACGTCAAGGCAGCCGTCGAGGCGCTGGCGAAGGTCGACCCTCAGGCGGTCGTGATGATCAGCGCATACAAGTCGTGCGCCGCTTTCATCCGCGCGATGAAGGCGGCGGGGATCCACGCGCAGTTCATGAACGTGTCGTTCGTCGGCAGCCGCGCGCTCGCGACCGAGCTCGGCGCCGAGGGCCGCGGCGTCGCGATCTCGCAGGTCGTGCCGTTCCCGTGGAACATCGGCGCGCCGGTCGTCAAGGAATACCAGAAGGCGCTCGCGGCCGACACCGGCAAGGAAAACTACTCGTTCACGAGCCTCGAGGGATTCATCGCCGCGAAAGTGCTGGTCGAGGGCCTGCGCCGCGCGGGCCGCGACCTCACGCGCGAGAAGCTCGTGACCGCGCTCGAGACGCTGAACGACTACGACGTCGGCGGGTTCATCGTCACCTACTCGGCGAGCGACCATGGCGGGTCGCGGTACGTCGAGCTGACGGCGATCGGGAAGGACGGGGTGTTCGTCCGCTGAGAGCGCGGCGGTCGGAAGGCGGCGGTCGGCGGTCGGGAAACCCGAGCGAGACGAACGCGATCGACCAAGCGAGCGGCGCGCCTTGCGACCATCGAAGCCCTAGGT
>JBDTNO010000113.1:0-10723 GCA_039933715.1 Betaproteobacteria bacterium | reverse complement strand
CGGCGCGTCCCGCAGGGCGGACGAGCGAACGCGAAGTCGGGGGTTCGAGAAGTTCCTGAATGCGAGTCCGCGCGCGCCTTGAGGTTACGCAGAGCTTCCCTAAGGCGGCGAGTTCGTCGGCATCGACGATGTCGTGGCCAACGGGTTGTCCCGTGGCTGCGCCGACCCTCGCGTCCTGGAGCGGGGTGGCGCGGAGGCTCGCGATCGCGGGAGCGGTCCTCGTCCGGCGCGCGCGACTATTCGCCGCGCGCGGTCCGCGGCGTGAGGCTGCGGCGGTCGCCGTCGCGTCCGACGTCGAACGGGTAGTGCGCCTCGAGGTCGTCCAGAACCTCGTCGATCCGCTCGGCGTAGTCCGGCTCGTCGAGATAGGGAACGCATTCGCACAGGAGCGCCAGCGCGCGCAGGTAGCGCACGTAGAGCGCCGCCTCGCGCAGCGGCATCGGCTCGACGACCCCCAGCCGGTCGAGCAGGGCGGCGTCTGCGAGGGCCGGCGCGCGCTCGGCGCTCATCGAGCGACTCCGAGGTGCCGCGACGCGACCAGCGCGGCTTCGACCCGGCTGCGCACCTGGAGCTTCTCGAGGATGTTGGTCACGTAGTGCTTGATCGTCTTCTCGGACAGCCCGAGCCGCGCGCCGATCGCACGGTTGGTGAGGCCGGTGCCGATCAGACCGAGGATGTCGCGTTCGCGCGCGGTCAGCTCCTGCAGCGGGTCGGGCGCCTTGCCGCGCGTGAGGAGTACCAGCATCTCGGCGGCGAGCGACGGCGTCACGTAGACCTCGCCCGCGACCGCGCCGCGGATCACGCGCGCGAGGTCCTGCACCGACACGCCCTTGAGCACGTAACCGCGGGCGCCCGCCTTGAACGCGCCGAGGAGCTTGTCGTGGTCTTCCGAGGCGGTCAGCATGATGATTGCGGTGGCCGGGCACGCAGTGGCGATGCGCTCGGCGGTGACGAGCCCGTCCCAGCCGGGCATGCTGACGTCGACGAGCACGACGTCGGGCAGGAGTTCGCGAGCGAGCGAGAGCGCCTCTTCGCCCGACGAAGCCTCGCCGACGACCGCGATGCCCGGCTCCGAGCGCAATGCATGCACGACGCCGGTGCGGAAGATCGGGTGGTCGTCGACCACCAGCACGGCGATCGCGTCATTCATCCGAGGACTCCGGCAGGTGCAGCGGGAGTCGTACGCGTGCGACGGTGCCGGCGCCGGGCGTCGATTGGAGCTCGAACCTCCCGCCGAGGACCTGAACGCGCTCGCGCATGCCGGCAAGGCCGCCGCGGTCGCGTTTTTTCTCGACGGCGACGTCGAAGCCGGGACCGCGATCAACGACCTCGATCGCGATGTCGGTCGGCGTCTGCACCATCGACACGTGCTGGCCCGCCGCTTGTGCATGGCGGAATCCGTTGGCGAGGAGCTCCTGCAGCGCGCGATACACGGTGATCTTCACCGGCAGCGGCGCGTCGCGCGCCTCGCCGGAAAACGCGCACGCCACGCTCGCACCGGTCTTGCGCTCGTAGTCGCGCACGGCGCGGGCCGCGACTTCCGCCGGCGTCAGGCGATCGAGCTCGGGAAGCTGCATGCCGGCGGAGATGGAACGCAGGTCCGCCATCGCGGTGTCGATCGCGGTTCGCACGGCGGCGAGATCGGTCGCCGTCACGGCCCCCGTGTCCCCGCGGTCGTCCCGCGCCGCGTCGGTCATCGAGACGAGCCGCATTTGCGCGAATCCGAGGTCCTGCGCCGGGCCGTCGTGCAAGTCGGCGGCGACGCGCCGCAGGAACCGCTCGTTCAACGAAGTCGTACGCGCGGCGGCGCGGCGCACCGTCGCATCGAGGCGCTCGTTGGCCGCCAGAAGCGCGGACAGCTCGGTCACGCGCTGGCGCAGCTCCTGGCGCTGGTCTTCGATCGTGCGGTTCGCGCGCCGGACGAGGCCGAACAGCAGCAGGTACGTCGCGAGGGTCGTCGCGATCACGACGCCGCGGCTGCGCAGGCGCGCGCCGGCCATCGCCGCATCGAGCCCGTCGGTCGTCTGGTAGAACTCGGCGACGCCGAGTATCCCACCCGTCGCCGCGGCGCGCACGGGCGCATAGATCTCGATCAGGCGCGCGGGCCAGTCCTCGGAAGCGACGACGTGGTGCGGGTCGCCGCGATTGGTCAGCTTCGCGTGGACCCGACCCGCGAGCGCGTCGGCGAGGCCGGCGTCGATGGGAAACGCCCGGCCGATGAGCTGCGACTCGTTGCTGTACAGGACGCGACCGTCCGGTCGCCACAGGACGAACGCGACGATCTTCTCGCGCAGCGCGGAGTTCGCGAAGATCGCGTCGAGCTCCGCGCGCTGGCCCGAGTCGATGGCGTCGCGCTCGAGCAGCGATCGCAGGTGCGGCGCGACGAGGCCGTCAACATGCAGTCCCTGGACGTCGCCGATGCGTGCGACGACGCCCCGCTCGATCTCGCGCTCGACCCAGAAGCCGATCGCCAGCATGCCGACGAGCAGGACGGGAAAGCTCGCGAGCAGGAATTGCCGGGTCAGCGACAGGCGGTCGAATCCGGTCATCGTGGGGCGACAGCGTAGCAATCGCGCACGCGCGTGGCCATGGACCAAGGTCGGACGTCAGCGCCGCCGTACGGCGCGTCGCGCGCAGGCGAAGGGTCGGCGGCCCGCCGATGGGACACGCGGGGCGGATTCGCGCGCGTGCGGAGCGCGTTCGCGAGGCCGCACGGATGCGTCGCGCGCCCATGCCGGATTTCCGGGCACGCAAGGATGTGCGCCTCCCCGCGCCGTATCGCTCGGCACGGGGAACCCGGGATGCGCGCGTCGCCGCCTGCGCGGATGTCTCGGACCGCCAGGGACGCCCCATGAGCGGTGAGCGTCGCTGGCCGTCGTTCCCGCCGGGATTCAGTCGCTGCCGGCGGACGCGGTTCCTGATCGTGATCGCCAACCGACGCTGCTGGTGGCGCTGGCCGGGCCGATGGATGATCACTCCGGGGCTTCTGAGCGCGTTCGCAGCCGGCTCGACGCTGCTCAGGATCGCGGTCGTCAGCGGGCCTTTGCTCGACGGCTTCGTCTACGCGATCGACCCCGGAAGTGGCATATGGCCCCTGCCCGTCGCGTTCACGGCGAACATCGCGCCGATCGGCCGGTCCCGGCGGTGGGGCGCGAGACCGGCGCCGCGAAGGCCGAGCGTCAGGAATCGACGCGCGTCGTCGACGTCTTCCCGCGCGCGGACTCGGTGCCGTGTGCCCGCGCGAGCACGGCGCGCGCGCCCGCCAGCGCGCGGCGGGCGCGCTCGAGCGCGGGCACCGTCTTCGCGAGCTCGAGCGTGGGCACTTCGAGCGACAGCGGAATGCCCGGTGGGAGCGCGCGGATCAGCGCGACGAGGTCGAGCTCGCCTTCGCCGGCGAAGCGGCGCTCGGCGCGCGCCTGGGCGAGGATCGCATCCATCGTCGGCGGAATGGCGGCAGGCACGTCGCAAAGCTGCGCGTAGCGGAAATGCGATGGCGAATGGCGCGCGATGTCCTCGGGAAGACCGCGCGAGCGCGACAGGTGGAACGCGTCGACGAGGATCGCGCCGTTCGGACGCGCCGCGGCGTCGACGACGGCGGCGGCTTGCGCGAGATCCTTCGCGTCGGTCCAGGGCATGAACTCGAGGTGCGCGGCCATCCCGTAACGCGCGGCCAGATCGCAGATCGCGGCGAAGCGGTCGACGAGGCGCGAGCGGTCGGGATCGTTGGCGGCCACCAGCAGGTTCTTCGCGCCGAGCCACGCGCCGGTCTCGATCGCGGGCCGGTAGTCGTCGTCGACGCGCGTCCCGGGTTTCAGCCGGAAGATCTCGACGTCGAGCACCCGAACGCCGGTCGCGTCGAGGCGCGCGCGCGTCTCGCGGACCATCGGCGTGTCGCCGACCATCGGGTGCTGCGGCTCGGTGGGCGTCGCCGGAATCAGGCGAAGGCCGACATGCGTGTAGCCGGCTTCCGCGGCCGTCGAGACCAGGTCGGGCGGCGAAAGCTCGAGCGCGGTCAGCGCCGCGAGGGACAGGGGTCGCTGCATCGAAGGATTCGCCTCGACGGCGCGCGTCAGTGCGCCGCGGCCTTCGCCGGCGCATGACCGCCGAGGAAGAGCCGGTTGAGGTTGGGATCGCCGAGCAGGTCGGAGGCCGGTCGGTCGAGTGCGAGACGTCCCATCTCGAGCACGAGCGCGCGGTCGCTGTACTTGAGCGCGGTGCGGACGTTCTGCTCGACCATGAGCACGGTGGTGCCGGCGTCGGCGAGGTGCCGCAGCAGCGCCATGACGTCCTGCACGAGCTTGGGCGAAAGACCGATCGACGGCTCGTCGATCAGGAGGACGCGCGGGCGCAGGAGCAGCGCGCGGCCGACCTCGAGCTGCTTCTGCTCGCCACCGGACAGCGTCGAGGCCTGGTTGTCGATTCGCTCGCGGATGCGCGGAAAGCGCGTCAACACGTCCTCGATGCGCGCGGGCAGCTCGGCGCGCGGCAACGTGATGCCGCCGAGCTCGAGGTTGTGGCGCACCGACAACGAGCCGAACAGGTTGCGGCCCTGCGGGACGAACGCGATGCCCTCGGCGAGGAGCTCGCGCTGCGAGCGGCCGTTGATCACGCGGCCCTCGAAGCGCACCTCGCCCGAGCGCGGCACGAGCATCCCGAACAGCGTCCTCAGCACCGTCGACTTGCCGGCGCCGTTCGGACCGATCAGGAGCGTGATCTCGCTCCTGCGCGCGTCGAGCGTCGTCTCGTTCAGGATCGTGAGGCTCGGCGAATAGCCGGCGACGACCTTGTCGAACTCGATGATCTTTTCGTTCACGATGGCGGTCCGCTCAGTTGCCGAGGTAGGCCTCGAGCACCGCGGGATTCGCCTGCACCGACGCGGGCGCGCCTTCCGCGAGCACCCTCCCCTCGACCATGCAGATCACGTGCGGGCACAGATTCATGATGAAGTCCATGTTGTGCTCGATCACGACGAAGCTCCCGCCCTGCGTCCGGTTGAGCTGCCCGAGGAGCTCGCGCAGCTGGTCGACGAGGCTCGGGTTGACTCCGGCGCACGGCTCGTCGAGCAGCACGAGTCGCGGCGCCGGCATGAACGCCATCGCGATGTCGATCAGCTTCTGCTGGCCGTACGAGAGCGATCCGGCCGGCAGGTCCGCGACGTGCCGCAGCCGGAACAGCTCGATCATCTCGTCGGCGCGGCGACCGAGCCCGGCGTCCGGCTTCGCGAACAGGCGCCGCGGCATCGATCCCTGGAATTCCTGCGCGGCGACGATCAGGTTGTCGCGCACCGAAAGCTTGCCGAACACCTGGAGCGTCTGGAACGTGCGCCCGATGCCGCGGCGCGCGAGCTCGAACGGCGACATGCCGGTGATGTCCTCGCCGCGGAACTCGACGCCGCCCGAGGTCGGCTTGATCTGCCCGAGGATGCTGTTGAACAGCGTCGTCTTGCCCGAGCCGTTCGGCCCGATCACGCCGACGATCTCGCCGGGCGCGACCGTGAAGCTGACGCCGTCGACCGCCTTGATGGCGCCGTAGGCCTTGCGGACGTCCTTGACGTCGAGGAAGCGTTCCGGCGCGCTCATTTCGCGCTCCGCTTCCGCAGGGTGCGATCGCGAAACGACAGGAGGCCGCCGGGCAGCCACACCATCAGCGCGACGACCGCCAACCCGAAGAACACGAGATACCACTTCTGCATGAACTTGAGCGCCTCGTGGTTGCTGCTGCGAAGGAGTTCGGGCAGCAGGATGATGACGATCGTGCCGACGGCCGGTCCGTAGAAGCGCCCCGATCCGCCGACGATCACCGCGAGCAGCATCATCAGCGACACCGAGAAGTGGAACGGCCCGGGCTCGATGAACTCGACGAGCGACGCGTAGTAGACGCCGCCGACGCCCGCGCACGCGGCGCCGATCGCGAACGCGAGCAGCGTGTACGCGGTGATGTTGACGCCGAGGCTCTCGGCGCGGATCGGGTTGTCGCGCAGCGCCGCGAACGCGCGGCCCCAGGGCGAGCGCAGCAGCCACCAGACGAGGCCGCCGAGGATCACGAGCGAGGCGAGCGTGAACGCGTAGAACGCGTAGTGCCCGTTGAACGACCAGCCGAAGACCGTCGGGCGCGGGATCGACGTGATGCCGTAGGTGCCGCCGGTGACCTTCTCCTCGTTGCGCATCACGAGGAACACGAGCACGTTGAACCCGAGCGTCGCGAACGCGAGATAGTGGTGTTGCACGCGCAGCGCGGGGAAGCCCAGCGCGAGCCCGACGAAGAAGCACGCGACCGCCGCGATCGGCACGACGGCGAGGAACGGCACGCCGGCCTTCAGCGCGATCGCCGCGATGTACGCGCCGATGCCGAAGAACGCCGCCTGGCCGAGCGACATCTGGCCCGCGTAGCCGACGGTCAGGTTGAGGCCGAGCGTCGCCATCAGGTAGACCATCGTGAGCGTCAGCAGGTAGACGTCGCTGCGCTTCAGGTACAGCGCGCCGACCAGGAGCGCGGCGAGCACCGCGACGAGGATCGCGGCGTGGCGGAGACCGGCCGAACGCGACGCATGGCCTTCGAGCGCCGCCGCTTCGCGCAGGTCGCTCATACCTTCCGCTCCTCGGCCTTGCCGAGCAGCCCCTCGGGCCGGAACAGGATCACCGCGAGGAACAGCACGAGCGCGACGCCCTCCTTGTACGCGGGCGACACGTAGTAGCCGACCAGATTCTCGAGCACGCCGATCAGCACGCCGCCGAGCAGCGCGCCGCGCGTCTGGTTGAAGCCGCCGATGATCGCGGCGAAGAACGCCTTCTGGCCGATCGAGTCGCCCATGTCGAACTTGGCGAGGTAGGTCGGGGTGATCAGAAGCGCCGCGACGGCCGCGAGCACCGCGTTGATCAGGAACACGTAGAGGACCATCCGGCGCACGTCGATCCCGAGCACGCGCGCCGAGTCGGTGTTCTGCGCGACCGCCTGCATCGCACGGCCGGTCACGGTCTTGTTGAGGAACGCCTGCAGGCCGATCACGATCGCGCCGGCGAGGACCAGCGTCCCGATGTCTGAGTTCGACACGTTGATGCCCGCGATCGAAAACTGGCCGGACGGAAACGGGCTCGGCAGCGGGAACGCCTCGGCGCTGTAGCCGGCGCGCACGATCGACTTCACCGCGATCGACAGGCCGAGCGTCGCGATCACGAGCGGAATGACGCCGTGCCGGATCAGCGGGTCGACGATGCCGAACTTGAATCCGGCCCCCAGCACGATCGCCGACGCGACGCACGCGAGCAGGAACGCGAGCCACAGCGGCAGGCCGAACAACATGCCGGCGAGCATCGCGAACGCCGGCAGCATCACGAACTCGCCCTGCGCGAAGTTGATGACGCCCGCGGCCTGCCACAGCAGCGTGAAGCCGAGTGCGGCCAGTGCGTAAATCGCGCCGGTCGCGGTGCCGGAGACGATCAGCTGGATGAAATCGCCCATGGCGAGAGGGGCCCGCGCATGCGTCCGGGTCCGGGACGCCCGATGTCAAAGGCGTCCCGGGCTGATACGCCCGAAGGGCCGCGGAAGCGCGTTACTTGGCGCCGAGCGGAGGCAGCGTCTGCACGACGATCTGCTTGCCGTTTTCGACACGGGTGAGGAAGCTCTCGCGGTCGATGTCGCCGTGCTGGTCGAACGAGACGTCCATCAGCACGCCCGGATAGTCCTTCGCCGAGATCTTCGCACCCTTCATCGCGGCGGCGAACGCCTTGCCGTCGACCTTGCCGATCCTCTCGGTGATCGCCTTCACGATGTACATGCCGCTGTAGCCCTTGAGGCCGTTGTGGTCGGAGCGGGACTTGTACTCGCGCTGGAAATCGGCGTCGTACTTCCTGATCGCGGGCAGCGGCGCGTCGGCGGTGAGTCCCACGTGCGCGACGGCGCCGTTCGCCGCGTCGCCCGCGAGCTCGATGACCTTCTGGCTCGTGAGCACGGTCTCGCCGATGATCGGCTTCGCATAGCCCTGCTTGCGGAGCTCGCGTAGCGCGCGCGCCGACTCCTCCTCGTTCGTGTAGACGAAGAGCGCGTCACCGCTCGACTGCTTGGCCTTCAGCACGGCCGACGAGAAGTCCACCTGGCCCGGATCGGTCGAGATGTCGGCGCCGACGGCGATCCCCTCGGCCTTCAGCGCCGCGATGATCATGTCGCGTCCGCCCTTGCCGAAGTCGTTGTTGACCCACATGAGGTCGACGGTCTTCGCCTTGACGCTGTCCTTGATGTAGCGCGCGACCTTGGGCATCGCGGTCGTCTGCGTGAACGACGTGCGGAAGACGTACGGGTTGCCCTTCTGCGTGATCGACGCCGCCTCGCCGCCGGTGAAGTTCGGCACTTCGGCGCGCTGCGTCTCCGCCATGCTGACGAGTATCGAGCCCGAGAACACCGGGCCCATCACGACGTAGGCGCCGTCGTCGACCGCCTTCTGCGCCAGCGCCTTGGCGACGCCTGGGTTCGATTGCGTGTCGCTCGACGTGTACTGCACTTGCCGGCCGAGGATCCCGCCCGCGGCGTTGATCTCCTTGACCGCGAGCTTCACGCCGTTGTCGAAGTTGGTGCCCGACGTGGCGCCGGTGCCGGACAGCTCGACGAGTCCGACGATCTTGATCGGCGCCTGGCCGAAGGCCGGCGTGATCGCGAGCGCGAGCCCGAGGGCCGCGAAAAGACGGGTGGTGCGATTCATCGTGTTCTCCTCCTGCGTGATGTGAAGCGGGGTCGAGCGGCGGATGCAAGTCCGCGAAGACGGCAAGTCTCTCGCTGCGTCGATTGTCGCACCGGGGAACCGATGGGTGTGCTTCCTGGCCGGCGCGTCATGGCCGTCAGAACGTCGCCTCGATCGCGCGCTTCAGCGCTGGCGTGATCGACGGCATCACGCCGAACCAAGCGCGGAACGCCGGGCGCGCCTGGTTGAGCAGGAGGCCGAGGCCGTTGACGGTCTGGTTGCCGCGCGCCCGCGCGGCGGCGAGCATTGGCGTTTCCTGCGGCACGTAGATCAGGTCGCCGACAATTGCCCCGCGCGGGAGCGCGTCGAGCGGGAGGTCGAGCGCGGGCTTGCCCGCCGATCCCTGGTCGGTCGCGTTGGCGAGCGTCGCGATGTCGCGCAACGCCTCGCCGCGTTCTTCCCAGCGCACCGCGACGACCGGCGGGCCGAATTCGGCCGCGAGGTCGCGCGCCTTGTCGAACGTGCGGTTGACGAGGCGGATCTCCTTCGCGCCCTGCGCGGCCAACGCCGCGAGGACCGCACGCGCCGCTCCGCCGGCGCCGATCACGGCGATCGGGCCGTCGTCCGGCCGCCAGTCCGGCCTCGCATCACGGAGACTCTGCACGAAGCCGTTGCCGTCGTTGTTGAAGCCGCGGAGGCTACCGTCCGGCTCGACGACGATCGTGTTGACGGCACCGATGCGGCGCGCCATCGGATCGACGTGGTCGATGAGCGGCATCACCGCCTGCTTGTGCGGCGTCGTCACGTTGCAGCCGCGAAAGCCCAGTGCCGGCAATCCCCTGAGCGCGGCGGGCAGGCGCTCGGGCAGCGTCTTCAGCAGCACGTAGCGACCGGGGAGGTCGAGCTCGGCGAGCCAGTAGTTGTGGATCACGGGCGAGCGCGAATGCGCGATCGACGTGCCGATGATGCCCGCGAGGCCGAAGTCCTTCGTCGACGACATGTGCTACCTGGCTCCTGGAGCGTGCATCGGGATCGCCCGCGTCAGCGCATCGCCGTCGCGGTTTGCGGCGACAATGGCAGCGAACGCCGCGTCACCTGTTGCGACAGCTGCGCCGCGGAAGCGCGCGCGCGCCGCGCGACGGCGTCGGGCGGCATCTGCTGGTAGTCGTCGTTGAAGACCTCGAAGCTGTAGTCGCCGCGATAGCCGGCCGCGTCGAGCCGCCGGACGATGTCGGCGATGTCGGGGCCGTGCACGCCTTCGCCGGGAAACACGCGGAAGTGGCGCGCCGTCGCGATGCGATCCTCCTGCGACGGCAATACGTTCCACATGAAGTCGGCGAGCTGCACGAGGAAGATCCGCGAAGGGTCGACTTCGTCGAGCGGGTCGAGCGGCGTGCCGCTCGCGTAGAGATGGAACGTGTCGAGGCCGAGTCCGAGGTTCGCGCATCCGGCGCGGTCCACGATGTCCCAGGCCGCCGTGTACTCGTTGACGACGCGGCCCCAGGACAGCGCCTCGTAGGCGATGCGCAGCCCCATCGGCACCGCGAGCGTCGCGAGCTTCGCGAGGTCGCGCGCGAGCGCGTCGGGGTCGTCGCTCGCGTGCTTCGACGTCGACGAGCAGACGAGCAGCAGCGGCGCGCCGACGGCGCGGCACATCTCGAGCATCGCCTTCGCGACGCCGATCTTGTAATCGTGGAGCGGGCCGCCGAGGCCCTCGAAATCGCGCAGCACCTGGAATCCAGTGACGCGGAGGCCGCTCGCCGCGACGACTTCCGCGGCCGCGTCGACGCCGCCCGGATAGCCGGCGACATCGCGCGCCGAGAGCATTACCTGCGAGAAGCCCGCGTCGCGCATCGCCTCGAGCTTCGCCTCGAGCGAGCCCGCGAGCGTGATCGTGTCCATGCCGAAGTCGGCGATGTTCATCGCGGGTTGCCGCGTCCACCCGTGCGACGCGCGGCCGCTCTTTCAGGAGCCGGTTCGGAGCGCCCGCGCCCGCAGGGCCGCCCCGAGGGCGCGGTGCCCCCTGGGGGGAGGCGGCCGGAGGCCGCTTCG
>JBDTNO010000112.1:0-10764 GCA_039933715.1 Betaproteobacteria bacterium | reverse complement strand
ACCGCCCACCGCCCACCGCCCACCGCCCACCGCCCACCGCCCACCGCCCACCGCCTTCCCACTTCCCCGCTCCCGCGGTACAGTTCGCCCGCCCCCCGCTGGAGAGCGCGCCGGCTCGAAGCCGGCGCCGCCGAAGGCGCAATCCCCGACGATCGCTCAGGCAAAAGGACTGCGGGAGGGTGTCGTCATCTGGAGAGCGGTCGCCGACCATCGAGGCCGGCGGCCCACCGAAGGGGCACCCGGCAGAAGGCCGCCGGCAATCTCTCAGGTAAAAGGACAGACGGGGCGATGCGGCGATTGCCGCCTCGCCCTCGTTGCCTGTCCTCGATGCCCGGGATCGACGTGCCGAAGACCACGCCCCTCAACGCGACGCACCGTGCGGCCGGCGCGCGCATGGTCGACTTCGGCGGCTTCGACATGCCGCTGCACTATGGTTCGCAGATCGACGAGCATCATGCGGTGCGCCGCGACGCCGGCATGTTCGACGTGTCGCATATGCGCGTCGTCGATCTCATGGGAGCGGACGCCCGCGCCTTTCTTCGCGGCGCGCTCGCGAACAACGTCGACAAGCTCACGGCGCCGGGCAAGGCGCTCTACGCCTGCATGCTCGCCGCCGACGGCGGCGTGCGCGACGACCTCATCGTCTATTTCCTGCGCGAGGATTTTTTCCGGCTCGTCGTCAATGCGGCGACCGCCGACGCCGACATCGCGTGGCTGGAAACGCTGCGCCACGACGGTGGATGGCAGGTCGCGATCCATCCGCGCACCGACCTCGCGATGATCGCCGTGCAGGGCCCGCATGCGCGCGAGAAGGCATGGCGGGCGCTCCCCGGCGCCGAGGCCGCCACGGCGGCGCTGAAGCCGTTCTCGGCGGCGAGCGTCGGCGACCTCTTCGTCGCGCGCACCGGCTACACGGGCGAGGACGGCTTCGAGGTCATCGTGCCGGCGACGCGCGTCGCCCAGACGTGGAACGCCCTCGCCGCCACCGGCGTCAGGCCCTGCGGCCTCGGCGCGCGCGACACGCTGCGGCTCGAGGCCGGCATGAACCTGTACGGCCAGGACATGGACGAGCGGACCTCGCCGCTCGACGCGGGGCTCGCGTGGACCGTCGATCTCGCGAGTCCGCGCGATTTCGTCGGCAAGAGCGCGCTCGTCGCGGCGCCCGCGACGCGCCAGCTCGCGGGACTCGTCCTGCTCGACGCCGGCGGCGTGCTGCGCGCGCATCAGGTCGTGCACACGGCGCACGGCGAGGGCGAGATCACCAGCGGGACGTTCGGGCCGACGATCGCGCGCTCGATCGCGCTCGCCCGCCTGCCGCTGTCGGTCGCGTTGGGCGAGGTCGTCGACGTCGACGTGCGCAACAAGCGCCTGCGCGCGCGCGTCGTGAAGCCGCCGTTCGTGCGCAATGGCGCCGTCAGGGTCGCCGTCGAATGAAACCGTCGGACGAAGCCGTTCCGCTACGGGAGGCGCCCACGTTGCGTGCGCTGGGGCCGGCGGACGGCGACGCGTACCGCGCGTTGCGCCAGCGCGGACTCGCCGAGCATCCCGAAGCGTTCACGTCGAGCGCCGACGAGGAAGCGGCCGCACCGATCGACAGGCTCGCACGCCGTCTCGCGCACGATCCGGCGCGTCCGCACGACGTCGTGTTCGGCGCTTTCCTCGACGACACGCTGGCGGGCGCCTGCGGCGTGGAAGTCGACATGCGGGCGAAGGTGAAACACAAGGGCCACGTGTTCGGCATGTACGTGCCGGCCGAACGCTCCGGCCGGCGCCTCGGCGGCGCGTTGATCGATCGCGTCGTCGAGCATGCGCGCGCTGCGGGCCTTCGCCAACTGGCGCTCACCGTCACCGCCGAGAACATCGCCGCGCGGCGCGTCTACGAACGCGCGGGATTCGCTGTGTGCGGCCGCGAGCCGCAGGCGATCCGCGTCGGCGAGCGCGCGTACGACAAGCTCGCGATGATCCTGTTCCTGCCCGCCGCGCGCGACGCGCGGCCTTCGATGACATCCCACCCGGAGAAGCGATGAACATTCCCGCCCACTTGCGCTACACGTCGAGCCACGAATGGCTGCGCCGCGAAGGCGACGGCACGGTCACCGTCGGCATCACCGACCACGCGCAAGGCCAGCTCGGCGACCTCGTGTTCATCGAGCTGCCGGCGGTCGGGCGGAAAGTGGGCGCGGGCGAGGCGTGCGCGGTCGTCGAATCGGTCAAGGCGGCGTCCGACGTCTACGCGCCGCTCGCCGGCGAGATCGTGGCCGCGAACACCGACGCCGCGTCGACACCCGAGGTCGTCAACCAGGACGCGTTCGCCGCATGGCTGTTCCGCATCAAGCCGACCGATCCCGCGGCGATGGACGCGATGCTCGACGCGCGCGGCTACCAGGCGGTCATCGGCGAATGACGCGTCATCCCACAGCCGGAATGGAAATCCCGACGATGCCCGAGCACGCGCCCGCTCCGCGCGCGAGCCTCGCCGACCTCGAGCGCCGCGACGCGTTCGCTGGCCGCCACATCGGCACGTCCGCCGACGAGCAGCTCGCGATGCTCGCGACGCTCGGCTTCTCCTCGCGCGCCGCGATGATCGACGCGATCGTGCCGCGCGCGATCCGCGACCGCGCTCCGCTCGCGCTTCCCGCGCCGGTGCCCGAGCACGAGGCGCTCGCGCGCCTCGCCGCGGTCGCCGCGAAGAACCGCGTGCTGGCCTCGTTCATCGGGCAGGGCTATTACGGGACGATCACGCCGGGCGTGATCCTGCGCAACGTGCTCGAGAGCCCATCCTGGTACACCGCGTACACGCCCTACCAGCCGGAAATCTCGCAGGGCCGCCTCGAGGCGTTGGTCAACTTCCAGACGATGGTCTGCGACCTGACCGGCATGGCGATCGCCAACGCGTCGATGCTCGACGAGGCGACGGCGGCGGCCGAGGCGATGGCGCTCGCGCTGCGCGTCACCACGTCGCCGAGCCGCACCGTGTACGTCGCCGACGACGTGTTCGCGCAGACGCTCGACGTGATTCGCACGCGCGCGGACCCGATGGGCCTGACCGTGACGACCGGCCCGGCCACGGCGGCCGGCGCCGCCGATGCGTACGCGGTCGTGCTGCAATACCCGGGCGCCGACGGCGAAGTGTTTGATCTCGCGGCGATCGCCTCCGCGGTGCGCGCTCGCGGCGGGTTCGTGATCGTCGCGTCCGATCTCCTCGCACTTACGCTGTTGAAGCCGCCGGGCGAATGGGGTGCGGACGCGGTCGTCGGATCCGCGCAGCGTTTCGGCGTCCCGATCGGTTATGGCGGACCGCACGCCGGCTTCCTGGCGACGCGCGACGCGTTCAAGCGCGCGATGCCCGGCCGGCTCGTCGGGGTGACCATCGACGCGCAGGGCGATCCCGCCTACCGCCTCGCGCTCCAGACGCGCGAGCAGCACATCCGCCGCGAGAAAGCCACCTCGAACATCTGCACGGCGCAGGTGCTGCTCGCGGTCATCGCGAGCATGTACGCGGTCTACCATGGCCCCGACGGCCTGACGGTGATCGCGCGGCGCGTGCACCGTCTCGCCGCGCTGTGCAAGGCCGGGCTCGAGCGATCGGGCGTGAAGGTGCGCACGCGCGCGTTCTTCGACACGCTCGTCGTCGAGACCGGCGCACGCACACGCGCGGTCCATGACGCGGCGGTCGCGCACGGGATGAACCTGCGCGTCATCGACGATGCTTCGGTCGGCCTGTCGTTCGACGAGACGTCGAGCGCCGCCGACGTCGAGCGGCTGTTCGCCGTCTTCACCGGCGACGACCCGGCGATCCGCGTCGCGCATCTCGACGCGGGCGTCGACGACGCGCTGCCCACGGCGCTCGTGCGCTCCAGCGCGTTCCTCACGCATCCGGTGTTCTCGCGTCATCGCTCGGAAACCGCGATGCTGCGCTACCTGCGCGGCCTCGCCGACCGCGACCTCGCGCTCGACCGCGCGATGATCCCGCTGGGCTCGTGCACGATGAAGCTCAACGCGACCTCCGAGATGATCCCGGTCACCTGGCGCGCGTTCGGCGCGATGCACCCGTTCGCGCCCGCCGACCAGGCGGCCGGATTCCTCGAGATGATCGGCGACCTCGCGCGCATGCTCTGCGCGGCGACCGGCTACGACGCGGTGTCGCTCCAGCCGAACGCCGGCTCGCAGGGCGAGTACGCGGGCCTGCTGATGATCCGCGCATGGCACGCGTCGCGCGGCGAAGCGCATCGCGACGTCTGCCTGATCCCCGCGTCCGCGCATGGCACCAATCCCGCGTCCGCTCAGATGGCCGGCATGCGCGTCGTCGTCGTCGCGTGCGACGACAACGGCAACGTCGACCTCGCGGACCTCGAGGCGAAGGCCGCGAAGCACGCGCACGATCTCGCGGCGATCATGGTGACCTACCCGTCGACGCACGGCGTCTTCGAGGCCGGCATCACGGATTTGTGCGAGATCGTCCACGCGCACGGCGGCCAGGTGTACGTCGACGGCGCTAACCTCAACGCGCTCGTCGGCCTCGCCGGCCCGGGATCGTTCGGCGCCGACGTCTCGCACCTCAACCTGCACAAGACGTTCTGCATCCCCCACGGCGGCGGCGGCCCGGGCGTCGGGCCGGTCGCGTGCAAGGCGCATCTCGCGCCCTTCCTGCCCGGCCATCGCCACATGCCGCCCCACGCGCCCGGCGCGGGCGAGCCCGGTCGCGCGATCGGCGCGGTGTCTGCTGCGCCATTCGGCTCCGCGTCGATCCTGCCGATCTCGTGGATGTACGTGACGATGATGGGCGCAAGCGGCCTCGCCGCGGCGACCGAGAGCGCGATCCTCGCGGCGAACTACCTCGCGCGACGCCTCGGGCCGCACTATCCGGTGCTGTTCAGCGGCCCGGGCGGGCTCGTCGCGCACGAATGCATCCTCGATCTCCGCCCGCTCAAGCTCGCATCCGGCATCGAAGCCGAGGATGTCGCGAAGCGCCTGATCGACTACGGCTTCCACGCGCCGACGATGAGCTTCCCGGTGCCCGGCACGCTGATGGTCGAGCCGACCGAAAGCGAGAGCAAGCACGAGCTCGACCGCTTCGTCGACGCGATGATCGCGATCCGCGCCGAGATCCGCGAGATCGAGGCCGGCCGGATGGATCGCGACGACAATCCGCTCAAGCACGCACCACACACCGCCGCGGTCGTCGGCGCGGACACGTGGGTGCATGCGTACTCGCGCCGCATGGCCGGCTGGCCGTCCGTCGCGCAGGAGGCGTGCAAGGTCTGGCCGCCAGTGGGGCGTGTCGACAACGTCTACGGCGACCGCAATCTTTTCTGCACCTGCATCCCTCCGGCGGTGGACGAAGACACCGTGCCCGCCGCGGCGCCGGCCTGACGATGCGCGTGCTCGTGCTGGGCGGAGGCGTCATCGGCGTCACCGCCGCGTGGTACCTGGTGGCGGACGGTCACGAGGTCACAGTCGTCGACCGCCAGCCGGAAGCGGCGCTCGAGACCTCGTTCGCGAACGGCGGCCAGATCTCCGCGTCGTATGCGGAGCCGTGGGCGAATCCCGACGCGCCGCTGAAGATCGCGAAGTGGCTGGGCCGCGAGGACGCGCCGCTCCTCTTCCGGTTGCGCGCCGACTGGCGCCAGTGGCTGTGGGGGATGCGCTTCCTCGTCGAGTGCCTGCCGTCGCGCACCAGGCACAACACGGTCCAGTGCCTCAACCTCGCGCTGTACTCGCGCGATTGCCTGCGCGAGCTGCGCGCCGCCACCGGCATCGAATACGACCAGCTCGAGCGCGGCATCCTGCAGTTCTACACGGACGCGAAGGAATTCGAGCATGGCATCGCCGCGTCGGCGCTGATGCGCCAGTACGGCTGCGACCGCGTCGTGCGCTCGCCCGACGAATGCGTCGCGATCGAGCCGGCGCTCGGGGCGTGCCGCGATCGCCTCGCGGGAGGCATCTTCACCGCGTCCGATGAGACGGGCGACGCGCATACGTTCACCGTCGAGCTCGCGAAGCTCGCGGCAGCGCGCGGCGCGGCATTCCGCTGGAACACGACGATCGAGGGCATCGACGTCGAAGGCGACGCGGTGACGGGCGTGCGAGTGCACGCCACCGACGGTCCCGCAACGACGCTCGCCGCCGACGCGGTTGTCGTCGCGCTCGGAAGCTACAGCCCGTTCCTGCTCGCGCCGATCGGCGTGCCGTGCAGCGTCTACCCGGCGAAAGGGTATTCGATCACGGTCGACGTCGGCGATCACCGCGGCGCGCCGGTCGTGTCGCTCACCGACCTCGCATGGAAAATCGTGATGACGCGCCTCGGCTCCCGGTTGCGCGTCGCCGGCACCGCGGAGCTCAATGGCTGGGACACCGGGATGAACGACCTGCGCTGCCGCTCGCTCGTGCGCCGCACGTTCGAGCTCTTCCCCGACGCGGGCGAGCGCGAGAGCGCGCGGTTCTGGACCGGCCTCCGGCCGGCCACGCCGTCGAACGTGCCGCTGATCGGCCGTACGCGCTACCGCAACCTCTGGCTCGACACCGGGCACGGCACGCTCGGCTGGACGATGGCGTGCGGCTCGGGCCGGGCGCTCGCGGACCTGATCGCCGGCCGGCGCGCTGGCGTCGAATTTGCTTTCAACGGTCGTCCACGCGACCGCTGAATCGGCCTCGACGATGTTCACGCTTCGCACGCTCAGCCGAACCCAGGCGGCTGGCATCCATCTCGCGATCTCGGTCGTCCTCGCGGCGATCGTGCTCGCCGCGCTCCTCTTCGTCTGGTATCCGCAGCCGTATTTCCGCCTTGCCGGCGGCGCGGGGCTGATGCTGATCCTGATCGGCGTCGACGTCGTGATGGGACCGCTGATGACGCTGGTCGTGTTCAACCCGGCGAAACAGTCGCTGCGCGTCGACCTCGCCGTCATCGCGTTGCTCCAGGTCGGGGCGCTGCTCTACGGAATCTCGGTGATCGCGCAAGCGCGTCCCGCGTACGTGGTGTTCGCGGGCGATCACTTCACGGTGGTCGGCGCCAACGCGATCGATCCCGAGTCGCTCGCCGCGGCGCGACCGCCGTACGACGGGTTGCCGCTCGGCGGGCCGAAGATCGTCGGCGCGAAGCTGCCCGCGGATCCGGCCGAGCGCAATAAGGTGATGATGCTCGCGGCGGGCGGCCTCGACCTGCCCGTGCTGCCGCGCTACTACGTGCCGTTCGCGGAAGTCGTCTCCGAGCTCAAGGCGAAGTCGCAGTCGCTCGACGCGCTCGAGAAGCGCAAGCCCGAATTGAAGGCGGCGCTCGACACCGCGATCGCGCGGAGCGGCGTCGCACGCAGCGCGCTCGCGTGGGTGCCGGTCCTGGGCCGGCTCGAAGTCGGCATCGCGCTCGTCGACCTGTCGCGCGGCGACGTCGTCTCGGTCGTCCCGGTCGATCCGTTCTGAAGGGGCGCCGCGAGTCAGCCGTTGGGGATTCCGGCGGCCTGCGGACGCGCTTCGGATCGGGCAGGGTCGGACTGAAGCCCGTCGCGCGATCCGGGGCTGGATCAGCCGCCGCGGATCCGGCGACGAGCCGCGGCGCAACCGGTCACGCAGGCGCGAGGTGCACGGCGACGACGAGACGCCACGCGCCGTCGCCTTCGCGCGCCCACAGGTGCAGGTAGTGCCCCGCGGGCACGCCGGCCGCGTCGATCGCGCCGACCGTGTAGCCGAGGTCGGAGGTCGGCGCGGCCTCGCGTCCTTGCGTGACGAAGCGCAGCGTGCGCGCGTCCGCCGCACGCGCCGCTGCAACGCGTTCGCGGCCGACCAGGGGTACGCGGCCGTCGACATGCCAACGCGCGTCCGACGCGAGCGCGGACGCGAACGCGGCGGCGCCGCCCGATGCTTTCGCGTCGGCGTCGTCGAGGGAGTTCGCGCCAATCGCAGTCGCAGTCGTCGAGGCGACGACCGGATCGGCGCCGAAGTCCGCGTCGGTCAACGCGCGCGGCGTCTCGATGCCGGCGTCGGCGGCCACTTTCCACACACCGTCGGGCCCTCGCCGCCATACCGAGAAATACACGCCGTTCGAGGGAGGAAGCGCGCCGGTCGTGTCGACGAACAGCGACGGGCCGGCGGTGAAGCCAAGCGTGCCGGAGCGCGCGACCCCCGAGATCACCGGATGCCAGTCGAGCGTGTTTTGCTTCGGATTCGCCTGCGGCGGTCGCGCGCTCCACGCCTCGCGCAGGCGATACGGCGCGGGGTTGAAGCCGATGCCGTCGTCGGCGAAGCTCGCGAGGAACGCGGGGCGGATGCCGCGCTCGGCCGACATGCGCGCGAACGCGCGCTCCGCGTCGACCAGGGAGCGGCGAGACGCGTCGCTCGCCATCGTCGCGCATCCGGTGAGCGCGAGGACGACGAGCGGGATCGTTGCGCACTTCGCTGCGAAGGGTCGAGGCATGTCGGGATTCCCGTGCGAGCGAGCATCTCATGGGTGCGGATTCAACCGGAGCCGCGGCCGATCGAAATGCGTCGGGTTGAAGCCCGACCCGAAACGATCAGCTGAAGCGCGACCCGTAACGGTCGCTCTCGAGCCCGACCCGCCGACCGCGGCGCCTGATGTCGGGGCCGCCAGCTATAATTCTGCTCCCGATTCGCGGTGGTTTCGCATGGTTCGTCTCCTCGCGGCGCTCGCGCTGGCCGCTTCGCTGCTCTCTCCGGCGTCTTCGATGGCGCAAGCGCCCGCGCCGCCGGCGATCGCCGCCGCGGCGTGGATGCTCGTCGACGTGACGAGCGGCCAGACGATCGTCGCGCAGAACACCGACGAGCGGCGCGACCCGGCGTCCATCACCAAGCTGATGACCGCGTACCTGGTCTTCGGCGCGCTGCGCCGGAAGACGATCACGCCGTCGCAGATGGTGAGCGTCTCCGAGCGCGCGTGGCGCGCCGAAGGCTCGCGCATGTTCATCGAGCCGCGCAAGGCGGTGTCGGTCGACGAGCTCGTGCACGGGATGATCGTGGTGTCCGGCAACGACGCGTCGATCGCGCTCGCCGAGCTCGTCGCCGGCTCGGAAGCGGCGTTCGTCGACAAGATGAACGCCGAGGCGAAGCGCCTCGGCATGCTCAACACGCAGTTCACCAACGCGACCGGCCTCGCGGATCCCAAGCACTGGTCGACGGCGGCCGATATCGCGAAGCTCGCCATCGCGGTGATCCGCGACTACCCCGAGTTCTATCCGCTCTACGGGCAGCGCGAGTACCGCTACAACCGGATCACGCAGCCGAACCGTAACCGGCTCCTGTGGACCGATCCCTACGTCGACGGCATGAAGTCCGGTCACACCGACGCCGCCGGCTGGTGCCTCGTCGCGTCGGCCAAGCGCGGAGAGCGGCGCCTGCTCTCGGTCGTGCTCGGCGCGTCGTCCGATGCCGCGCGCGCGGCGGAAAGCCAGAAGCTGCTCAACCACGGCTTCGTCGCGTTCGACACCGTGCAGCTCTACCAGTCGGGCAAGCCGGTCTCCGCGCTCAAGGTGTGGAAAGGCGCCCAGCGCGAGGTGAACGCGGGATTCCTCGCCGACCGCCATCTCACGTTGCCCCGCGGGCGTGCGGGCGACCTCAAGCTGACGCTCGAGGCGATGGAGCCGCTCGTCGCGCCGGTCGCGCGCGGCCAGCGCGTGGGGGTCGTCAAGATCGCGCTCGACGGAGGTCAGGTGGCCGAGTTCCCGCTGATCGCGCTCGACGACATCCCGCCCGCCAACCTGTTCGTCCGCGCGTGGGATACCGTGCGCCTGTGGTTCAAGTGACGCCGCGGCGGGGGCGCGCCGCGGGTCGGGGCATTGACCCCGACCCCCGAGTCGCCTTACCGGAACGCAGCGAAAGGATGCCCCGATGACCGACGCCGATGCGATCGTCTACCTCAACGGCGAGTTCGTGCCGATCGCCGAGGCGAAGGTCTCGGTGCTCGACCGCGGCTTCATCTACGGCGACGGCGTCTACGAGGTGATCCCGGCCTACCATCGCGCGCCGTTCCGGATGCCGCACCACCTGAAGCGGCTGCAGGCGAGCCTCGACGGCATCCGCCTCGCGAATCCGAAGGACGACGAAGGATGGGACGCGCTGGTGCGGCAGCTCATCGCGCGCCAGCCGTTCGACGACCAGTCGGTCTACCTGCAGATCACGCGCGGCGTCGCCAAGCGCGACCATGCGTTCCCGAAGGGCGTCCCGCCGACCGTATTCATGATGAGCAATCCGCTCTCGCTGCCGACGCGCGAGCAGGTCGAGCACGGCGTCGCGGTCGTGACCGCCGAGGACAACCGGTGGCTCCGTTGCGACCTGAAGACGACGTCGTTGCTCGGCAACGTGCTGATGCGGCAGAAGGCCGCGGACGTCGGCGCCATCGAGACCATGATGTTCCGCGACGGATGGCTCACCGAGGCGTCCGCGTCGAACGTGCTGGTCGTTCGCCACGGCACGATCATCGCGCCGCCGAAGGACCACCAGATCCTTCCGGGCGTCACCTACGACGCGACACTCGAGTTCGCGCGCGAGGCGGGCATCCCGATGGAGGTCCGCCCGGTGCGCCGCGAAGAAGCGCTCGGCGCCGACGAATTGTGGCTGTCCTCATCGACCAAGGAGGTGCTCGCGATCACGACCGTGGACGGCAGGTCGTTCGGCAGCGGCACGCCCGGGCCGATGTTCCGGCGCATGTACGCGGCGTTCCAGACGCACAAGCCGGCGGTGTCGCGGCGGGGTTGAGTCCGGGGTCAGAGACGAAACTCCGGCAAACGTCCTGCAAGAAGGAAGAGTCCGGGGTCAGAG
>JBDTNO010000111.1:0-10777 GCA_039933715.1 Betaproteobacteria bacterium | reverse complement strand
CGGCGTGCAGCGCCGCGGGAATCTTGTAGATCGAGTCGGCGTCGAGCGCCGGGATCACCGCCTCGAACGGGACATTGGTGAACAACGCGATCTTGCGGCGATCGCCTTCGGGCACCGGCCGGTCGGCGCGGCACAGCACGACGTCGGGCTGGATCCCGATCTCGCGCAATTCCTTCACCGAGTGCTGCGTCGGCTTGGTCTTCATCTCGCCCGCCGTCGGGATGAACGGGAGGAGCGTCAGGTGGACGTAGCAGACGTTGTCGCGGCCGACCTGGATGCCGAGCTGCCGGATCGCCTCGAGGAACGGGAGGCTCTCGATGTCGCCCACCGTGCCGCCGACCTCGACGACCGCCACTTCCGCGTCGCCCGCGCCCGCGACGATCCACGCCTTGATCTCGTCGGTGATGTGCGGGATCACCTGCACGGTGCCGCCGAGATAATCTCCGCGGCGCTCCTTGCGAATGACGCTCTCGTAGATCTGGCCGGTGGTGAAGTTGTTGCGCTTCCCCATCCGGACGTCGGTGAAGCGCTCGTAGTGGCCGAGGTCGAGGTCGGTCTCGGCGCCGTCCTCGGTCACGTACACCTCGCCGTGCTGGAACGGCGACATCGTGCCGGGATCGACGTTGATGTAGGGATCGAGCTTGAGGTTGGTGACGCGGACGCCGCGGGAGGTGAGGATCGCGGCCAGCGAGGCGGCGGCGATGCCCTTCCCCAGCGAGGAGACGACGCCACCGGTGACGAACACGTACTTGGTCATGGGACGACCCGGGGCTGGAAATTAGGCATTCTACCGGGGTCGTCCCCGCCCCGGAAGCGCGACGGCCGGCGCGGTCGGCGCTACAATTCCAATCCCGCCGCGATCCGTGCGCGCACGGCTTCCCGCGGAAGCAACGCCAGGACCGCATCGAGCGGCGGCGTCTGCGTCGTCCCCGCCACCAGCATACGCAGCGGCATGAAGAGCTGCGGCGCCTTCAATCCGTGCTTCTTCGCCTCGGACCTGAGGCGCTCGCCGATCGCTTCCCTGGTCCACGGCAGGTCGGCGAACGCCTCGGCGATCGCCTTGACCGCTTCACGATTCCGGTCGGTCAGGTGCTCGGCCAGCCTCTCGCGCGCCGGATGCGGCGCCGCGTAGAAATAATGGGCGGCGTCGGCCATCTCGGTGAGCGTGTGCACGCGGTCGCGCAGCAGCACCGCCACGTCGGCCGGGTCGGGGCCGGGCGCAGGATCGAGACCGGCGCGCTCGAGATACGGCCGCAGGCGCGCGCCGAGCGTCGCGGCATCGGTCCGCTTCATGTGCTCCTGGTTCAGCCAGCGCAGCTTGTCGGTGTTGAAGCGCGACGGCGCCGCGCTGATCGCGTCGAGGTCGAACCATCCGACGAACGCGTCCGGCGTGAACACCTCGTCGTCGCCGTGCGCCCACCCGAGGCGCGCCAGGAAGTTCACCATCGCCTCGGGCAGGTAGCCCGACGCCTCGTACTCGATGACCGACACCGCGCCGTGCCGCTTGGAGAGCTTCTGGCCGTCCTCGCCCAGCACGGTCGGCACATGCGCGAAGACCGGCGGCTCGTGGCCGAGCGCGCGGAAGATGTTGATCTGGCGCGGCGTGTTGTTGACGTGGTCGTCGCCGCGGATCACGTGCGTGATGCGCATCTCGAGGTCGTCGACGACGACGCAGAAATTGTAGGTCGGCGTTCCGTCGGCGCGCGCGATCACCAGGTCGTCTAGCTCGGCGTTCGCGACCGCGACGTGGCCTTTCACGCGATCGTCCCACGCGACGACGCCGTCGTCCGGGTTGAGGAAACGGATCACGGGCGCGACGCCCGCGGGCGGTACGAGCCCCCTGGCGCGCATGTTGTCGGGACGCCACGTCCCGTCGTAGCGCGGCTTCCCGCCGGCCGCCATCTGCCGCGCGCGCAGCGCGTCGAGCTCTTCGGTCGACATCCAGCAGCGGTACGCGATGCCACGCGCGACCATGTCGGCGATGACCGCTCGATACCGGTCCATGCGCTGCATCTGGTAGTACGGGCCCTCGTCGATATCGAGGCCGAGCCATGCCATCCCGTCGAGGATCGCCTTCACCGCCTCGGGCGTCGATCGCGCGACGTCGGTGTCCTCGATCCGCAGCACGAAGACGCCGCCGTGCCGCCGCGCGTACGCCCACGAAAACAGCGCGGTCCGCGCGCCGCCGAGGTGGAGGAAGCCGGTGGGGCTCGGCGCGAACCGGGTGCGGACCTGGGACATGGGGGTGCCGGGACGAAACCGTGAATTCTACCGTCCGCGCGCGACGACGATCTCCGCGTCAGGGCGCGCGGCACGCTCATCGGCGTCGGCTCCCTGCCAGCCAGCGCCGGTCGAAGGTCGCCCGGGCTCGCCTGGTTGGAACCTTCGCGATCGAGCGTCCATGGCCCGGGCGGCGAAGCGGGTGCGCGTCAGGGATCCGGCGATTCCTGCGTTCCGCGGTCGGCCTCGCGCCGCCCGAGGATCGCGTTCCGAACGAGCGCGACATGCTCGCGCAGCGTGTATCCCTCGCTCGCCATGCTGGACGGCAGCCGGATGCTCGCCGCCGCGTGCTCGATGCGATCGAGCTCTGCCAGCCAGCGCTCGATCGGAAGCTCGCCCTGGCGCCGGCCGACGTCGCGCTCGAGCAGCGCGAGCTTGCCGTACCAGTGATAGACGCGCGAGCGCGAGCGCCAGCGCAGGAGTTGCGGAAGCCAGTTCGCGAGCGGCACGAGCAGGAAGAGCAGCGGCACGAGCAGGATGACGAGCCGCTCGACGTAGGTCGCCACGAAGAACGGCAGGTGGCGCTGCAGGAGGCTCGGTCCGAAGCGCAGGTGACGGTCCGCCTCGACCGAGACCGGCAGGTCGACGAACTCCGTATTGGGGAACTGGGTGCGCCGCTCGAAATAGCCCCGGCCCGCGTGCAACTCGCGCGCGGCTTCGATGAACAGGTCGGCGATCGCCGGCGCGAGCCCTTCGCGAGCGACCAGCATCGCCTCGGTGGCGAACAATTGCACTTCGCGCTCGGGAATGCGCAACGCGAGATCGACGGTTCCCGGTGGAAGCGTGAGCCGCGTCACGTACGGGTACCGGCGTTCGTACGCCTCGGCGCGCAGGTGACCCATCAGCTTGAGCTCCTTGTCGTGGAGCGCCTGGTACACCGCCGGGGAGGTCACCGCGCCGAGGAGGCAGATCGCGTCGACGCGGCCTTCCTGGAGCGCGCGCACCGCCTGGACGTTGCCGATCGGCACCAGCTCCGAGTTGAAGCCGGTGATGTTGTTCGCGGCGAACAGCGGCTCCACGAACGCGTACACGCCCTGCCCCGGCGTTCCGATCGCGATCCGCTTGTAGCGCAACTCGTCGAGCTGCACGAGCGTCGCGTCGCCGCGGTAGAACACCCACAGCGGCTCGAAGTAGAGCGCCGCGAGCATCTCGAGCCCCGAACGCTCATTCGCCCGCACGACGCCGCCGAGCATGAACGCGACGTCGACACCCGACCGGGGATCGCGCAGGAGTTTCGCGTTCTCCTCCGCGCCGCTGGTGACGCGCTCGACGACGGTCACGCCGTTCCGGGCGAGGATCGCCTGGTAACGCTGCGCGAGCTCGTGGTGGAGACCGTCGAGGGGACCGGTGGCGAGCACGATCCGCCGCGGGATCGTGCTCATCAGAAACCACGCGATCACGATGGCGGCGAAGATCGCCGCCGCCACGAGCGCCGCGCGGCGCAGCCACACCACGCGGCGAGCGATCGACAGGTCGGCGGCCACGACCGTCAGCGCGGCGCGGAGCCGTAGCGCAGGTCGAGCGTCGCCGGCGTCGACGGGTTCGGCGCTTCCGCGGCGAGCGTCATCGGCCCCGGCGTGTGCCCCTGCGGCCAGAAGCGCGCAAAGCGGCGCGCCTCCGCCTCGTTCGCATTGACCGGGAACGTCTCGTAGTTGCGGCCGCCCGGATGCACGACGTGGTAGGTGCAACCGCCGATCGCGCGGCCAGACCAGGTGTCGACGAGGTCGAACGTGAGCGGCGCCTGCACGCCGATCGTCGGATGCAGCGCCGAGGGCGGGTTCCAGGCGCGAAAGCGCACGCCCGCGACGAACTCGCCCGGAACGCCGGTCGGGGTCAGCGGCAGCGCGCGTCCGTTGCACGCGACGAGGTGGCGGCCGACGACGAGGCCGGTCGCCTTCAACTGCATGCGCTCGACCGACGAGTCGACGTAGCGCGCGGTGCCGGTGCCCGACACCTCTTCGCCCAACACATGCCAAGGCTCGATCGCGGCGCGCAGCTCCAGCGTCGCGCCGTCGTAGCCTACCGAGCCGTAGCGCGGGAAGCGGAACTCCACGAACGGCTCGAACCGCGCCGGATCGAACGGGTAGCCCGCGCGCCGCAGGTCGTCGACGACATCTCGCATGTCGGCGACGACGAAATGCGGCAGGAGCCAGCGATCGTGCAACGCGGTGCCCCAGCGAACGAGCTTGCCGTCCCAAGGCTCGCGCCAGAAGCGTGCGGCGAGCGCGCGCAGTACGGGCGAAAATCGATGTGGCGCGGCGCGACGCCCGACTCGACGAACGTCGGGCAGGTCGACAACGCGAGCGTGGGCTGCGCGATGTGCTTGTCCGGCTCGGCCAGGATGCGGGCGCGAAAGTCCTCGCGCTCGGCGGCCGTCGACGCCGGCCCGACCAGCATCCCGTACCCGCCCGCCCCGCGGGTCTCCTTGACCACCAGCTCGTCGAGGTGGGCCAGCACGTGCTCGCGCTCCTCGCGCCGGTGGCATTGGAACGTCGGAACGTTGAGGAGGATCGGCTCCTCGTCCAGGTACCAGCGGATCATCGCCGGCACGTACGGATAGATCGACTTGTCGTCGGCGACGCCGGTGCCGATCGCGTTGGCGAGCGTCACGCGGCCGGCGCGGTAAGCGGAGAACAGGCCCGGGACGCCCAGCATCGAGTCGGGCCGGAACGCGCGCGGATCGAGGAAGTCGTCGTCGACGCGCCGGTAGATCACGTGCACGCGCTCCGGCCCCTTGGTGGTCTTCATGTAGACGTTGTCGTCGCGGACGAAGAGATCCTGGCTCTCGACCAGCTCGACGCCCATCTGCTGGGCGAGGAACGTGTGCTCGAAGTACGCGGAGTTCCACGGGCCGGGCGTCAGCACGGCGACCGTCGGGTCGTCGCGCTCGGGCGAAACGCCGCGCAGGTTGTCGAGCCGCACGTCCGGATAGTGCTGGACCGGCCGGACCGACAGCGCGGCGAAGAGCTCGGGCAGGAGCCGCATCATCATCTTGCGGTTCTCGAGCATGTACGAGACGCCCGAGGGGACGCGCAGGTTGTCCTCGAGCACGTAGAACTCGCCCTCCCCCGCGCGCACGACGTCGACACCGGCGACGTGCGCGTAGATCCTGCCGGCGACGTCCACGCCGCGCATCTCGGCGCGGTACTGGGAATTGCCGAGGATCCGGTCGGCCGGCACCGGTCCGCCGTCGAGGATGCGCTGGTCATGGTAGACGTCGTCGAGGAACGCGTTGAGCGCGCGCACGCGCTGCACGAGCCCGCGCTCGAGCGTCGGCCACTCGGTCGCGTCGATGATGCGCGGGACGAGGTCGAACGGGATGAGGCGCTCGGTGCGGGTCTCTTCACCGGTCACCGCGAACGTGATGCCGAGCCGGTGGAACGCGCGCTCGGCCTCCCCGCGCTTTTGCGCGATGCGCGGCGCCGGAGTGCTCGCGAGCCAGTCGGCGACCGGCTGGTAATGCGCGCGCACGGCCCCGTCGGCGCCGGTCATCTCGTCGTAGAAGGTGCGTGACATCGGATGGGAATCGGGGAACCGGCGGTGGCTAGCAATCCCCAAGCCACCGGGGAAATTCATGGAAAATCGTGGGTTTAGGGCATTTCCGTCCGGAAATCCCGACGCAATGCACCGTATCGGTGCGAACGCGCGGTCCAGAGTGGTGCAAAAAGCCCCACCCTTCCCGAAGGACGCTCCCGATCCCGTTTACTCGCCTCCCCCCTTGTGCTTTAATCATGGCTCCTGTCTGGGTTCGCGGGGCGTTTAGCTCAGTGGTAGAGCACTGCCTTCACACGGCAGGGGTCGCTGGTTCGAACCCAGCAATGCCCACCACATCGAACCAAGGGGTTATGCGCAAAGCGTAACCCCTTTTTTTTTGCCGCTGACGCGGGGAGCAGAGAGTGGAGAGTCGCTTGTCGCGACCCGCGCTGCGCGCTTCTCGCCACCTCCCACGACCCGCTCCCGACTCCCGCACTTCGATGTCCCGCCTTCCCATGGTCGCGTGCGTCTTCGACGCCTACGGCACACTCTTCGACGTGCACAGCGTGACGGCGATGGCCGAATCGCTGGTGCCCGGGCACGGCGCCGACCTCTCGCGCGTCTGGCGCGCGAAGCAGCTCGAGTACACGTGGCTTTCGAGCCTGATGACGGCGCCCGGCTACGCGCGCCCCGACTTCCGCGCCGTCACCGCGATGGCACTCGACTATGCAGTCGCGACGCTGGTGCTCCCGATCGACGCCGCGCAGCGCGCCGATCTCGCGCACGCCTACGAGAGCCTGTCGGCATACCCCGACGCGCGCGCGACGCTGCAAGCCCTTGCCCCGCGGCCGCGCTGGATCCTGTCGAACGGCACCCAGGCGATGCTCGATCCCCTCGTCGCGGCGGCCGGTCTCCATGACATGCTCAACGGCGTCCTCTCGGTGGACGAGGTTGATGTCTACAAGCCGTCGCCGCGCGTCTACGCGCTCGCCGTCGATCGCCTGCGTTGCGACCCGGCGTCGATCGCGTTCGTCTCCGCCAATGCCTGGGATGCGGCGGGCGCACAGGCCGCCGGCTTCACCGCGATCTGGATCAACCGCAACGAGGCGCCCTTCGAGCGTCACGCCCCGGCACCCGCGCATACGGTGGGATCCCTGGGCGACGTCGTCGCGATCGTCCGCGCGCGTTGAGGTGCCGGTGGCGGCCCGGCCGTCCGCATCGGCGCCCCGGTCGTCCGTCATGCGCGTGCAGCCACGCGCTCGCCGGACGGCCGCACCTTCGCGACCGCCGCGCGCACCGCCTCGATCGCCTCCGGGCGCGGAAAGCTCTTGCGGTACGCGATCGCGATGCGGCGCGACGGCACCGGCTTCGCGAACGGCACCGGCACGACCAGGCGGCTGTGGTATTTGGGCGTCAGCGCGTCGCGCGGCAGCACCGACACGCCGAGGCCCGAAGCCACCATGTTGCGCACCGTCTCCAGCGAGTTGGTTCGCGCGGTCGGAACGCCCTGCCGATTGAGCTCGGGGCACGCGTCGAGCACCTGGTCGCGGAAGCAATGGCCGACGTTCAGCAGGATCGCGTGCTCGCCGGCGAGCTCGTCGGGATGGACCGACTTGCGCTTCGCCCACTTGTGGTCGCTGGGCACGACGACCTGGAACGGCTCCTCGTACAGGAACAGCGTGGTGACGCCCGGCGGCTCGAACGGCAGCGCGACGATCGCCGCGTCGACGCGCCCGCTCTTGAGCTCGGTCTCCAGCACCTCGGTGAGGTTCTCCTCGAGCTCGAGCGGCATCTGCGGCGCGAGCTTGCGCAGCGCCGGCACGAGGTCGGGCAAGAGGTAGGGCGCGACCGTGTAGATGACGCCGAGCTTGAGCGGGCCGGCGAGCTGGTTGCGCCCGGCTTGCGCGATCTCGCGGATGCGCGAGGCCTCCTCCAGCACCCGCTGCGCCTGCTCGACGACGCGCTTGCCGACCGGCGTCACGGTGATCTTCGACTTGCCGCGCTCGAACAGCGGCGCGCCGAGCTCGTCCTCGAGCTTGTGGACCGCGACCGACAGCGCGGGCTGGCTGACGAAGCACTTGGCCGCGGCCCGGCCGAAGCTCCGCTCCTGCGCGACGGCGACGATGTAGCGCAGCTCGTTGAGCGTCATGGACGCCGCTTCGCCGCGAGGTAGCGCGTGAACGCCTCGCCGGTCTCCGGGTGCTTGCAGCCGTAGTCGACCATCGCCTCGAGGTAGCCGATCTTGCTGCCGCAGTCGTACCGCCGGCCGTCGAACGCGTAAGCGAGCACCTTCTCCTCGCCGACCAGCCGCGCGATCCCGTCGGTGAGCTGGATCTCGCCGCCGCTGCCCGGCGGCATCGTGCGCAGGTGGTGGAAGATGCGCGGCGACAGCACGTAGCGGCCGACGACGCCGAGGCGCGAGGTCGTCGTGCCGGGCGCGGGCTTTTCGACGATGCGGTCGACCGGGGCGAATCCGCCCGACAGCGCGCCCGCCTCGACGACGCCGTAGCTGCCAGTCTCCTCCGGGCGGATCGTCATCACGCCGATCACGCTCGCCTGCTCGCGCGCCGCCACGTCGGCCATCTGTTTCATCACCGGGATGCGCGCGTCGATGAGGTCGTCGGCGAGCAGCACCGCGAACGGCTCGTCGTCGATCACCGACTCGGCGCACAGCACCGCATGGCCGAGGCCGAGCGCCTCGGTCTGCCGGATGTAGATGCAGTTGATGCCGGCGGGCGTCGACGACTGGACGGTCTCGAGGAGCTCCGTCTTGTTGCGGAGCGCGAGCTCGGTCTCGAGCTCGTAGGCCTTGTCGAAATGGTCCTCGATCGCGCGCTTGTTGCGGCCGGTGATGAAGATCATCTCGGTGATGCCGGCGGCCGCCGCTTCCTCGACCGCGAACTGGATCAGCGGCTTGTCGACGATCGGCAGCATCTCCTTCGGGCTCGCCTTGGTCACCGGCAGGAAGCGGCTTCCGAGCCCCGCCACCGGGAATACCGCCTTGCGGATCGTCCTCATCCCTTCCCTTTCCCGGCGGCGAGCGCCTTCAGTCCATCCTCGTCGATCACCGGTATCCCGAGCGCCTCGGCCCGATCGAGCTTGCCGCCGGCTTCCGCGCCAGCGACGACGTAGCGGGTCTTCGCCGACACGCTTCCCGCGGCCTTGCCGCCGGCCGCCTCGATCAGCGCCTTCGCCTCGTCGCGCGACAACGTCGGCAACGTGCCGGTCACGACGAGAGTCATTCCGGCGAGCGGGCCCTCGTCAGCCCGGGCCGCGGGCGCGTGCTCGGTCCAGTGGAGACCCGCCGCGCGCAGGCGCGCGATCACCTCGCGGTTGTGCTTCTCGGCGAAAAAGCGCGCGATGCTCTCGGCGAGCACCGGGCCGACGTCGTGGACCTCCTCGAGGCGCGTCGTGTCGGCGTCCATCAGCGCGTCGAGCGAGCCGAAATGCCGGGCGAGATCGCGGGCCGTGGCCTCGCCGACGTGCCGGACGCCGAGCGCGTAGATGAAGCGCTGGAGCGTGGTCGACCGGCTCGTGTCGATCGCCGCGACGACGTTCGCCGCGCTCTTGTCGGCCATCCGCTCGAGCGCGGCGAGCTTCGCGACGCCCAGCGTGTAGAGATCGGCCGTCGTGCGCACGACGCCTTCGTCCACGAGCTGGTCGACGAGCTTCTCGCCCAGCCCCTCGATGTCCATCGCGCGGCGGCCGGCGAAATGCAGCAGCGACGCCTTGCGCTGCGCCGGGCAGATGAGGCCGCCGGTGCAGCGCGCGATCGCCTCGCCTTCGAGGCGCACGACGGCCGACCCGCACTCGGGACAGGTCTCCGGCATGTGGAACAGGCGGGTCCGCGACGGGCGTTTCTCGGCGAGCACGCGCACGACCTCGGGGATCACGTCGCCGGCGCGGCGCACGATCACCGTGTCGCCGATGCGCACGTCCTTGCGGCGCACCTCGTCCTCGTTGTGCAGCGTCGCGTTGGTCACGGTGACGCCCCCGACGAACACCGGCGCGAGGCGCGCGACCGGCGTGATCGCGCCGGTGCGTCCGACCTGCACGCCGATGTCGAGCACCTCGGTCGGCATCTCCTCGGCCGGGAACTTGTGCGCGAGCGCGAAGCGCGGCGCGCGCGAGACGAAGCCGAGCGCGCGCTGCTGCGCGAAGTCGTCGACCTTGTAGACGACCCCGTCGATCTCGAACGGGAGCTCATCGCGGCGCGCGCCGAGCTCGCGGTAATAGACGAGCAGGCCCGCCAGCCCCGCCACGAGCTTGCGCTCGCGCGAGACCGGGAAGCGCATCGCCTCGAGCCGGTCCATCAGCGCGCCGTGGGTTTCGGGTGCTGGTTGCCGGCCCCAATCGACCTCGCCGATCCCGTAGGCGAGGAATGCCAGGCGGCGCGCCGCGGTCGCCTTCGGGTCGAGCTGCCGCAGGCTGCCCGCGGCCGCGTTGCGCGGGTTGACGAACGTCTTCTCGCCCTTGTCCGCCTGCATCGCATTGAGGCGCTGGAAGTCGCGCTTCAGCATCACCACCTCGCCGCGGACCTCGAGCCGCCCGGGCGCGGTCGCCGGGAGCGTCAGCGGGATCGCGGGAATCGTGCGGAGGTTCGTGGTCACGTTCTCGCCGGTCGTCCCGTCGCCACGCGTCGCGCCGACGACGAGGCGCCGGTCCTCGAAGACGAGGCTCACCGCCAGCCCGTCGAACTTGGGCTCGCACGCGTAGCGCACGATCTCGATGCCGAGCGCGTCGCGCGCGCGTCGGTCGAACGCGTCGACGTCGGTGTCGGCGAAGCCGTTGTTGAGCGAGAGCATCGGCACGCGATGCGTGACCGCGTCAAAGGTTTGCGAGGGCGAGCCGGCGACTCGCTGCGTCGGCGAGTCTTCCGAGCGCAGCGCCGGATGCGCGTTCTCCAGATCGGCCAGCTCGCGCATCCATGCGTCGTACTGCGCGTCGGATTGCGACGGCGCATCGAGCCCGTAGTACTCGTGGTCGGCGCGGCGGATCGCATCGCGCAGCGCCTCGACGCGCG
>JBDTNO010000110.1:0-10932 GCA_039933715.1 Betaproteobacteria bacterium | reverse complement strand
CGATCCATCGCGTCCTCGTAGAGGTCGTAGACGCAACGGGCGCAGCCGCCCTGGCAGCAATCGTCAGCGTCCGGGCGCCGCGGCAGCCGCGGCGGCGCGTCATCGCCCGGGGAAACGTCGCTCATTCCCACAGTTCGACGCGCTGCCCGCCGGCGCGAATCCGGTCGGCGCGCTCGCGCAGCCAGCGCTGGAACGACGGCTCGTCGCGATACGCGCCGTCCGCGACGTACGCGAACGACGAGGCGAAATGGAACGGCCGCAGGTAGGCGCCGATACGGAACGCCTCGCCGCCCGCCGCGTCGAAGAATACGACCGACGGCGTGTACGCGACGCCGAGCGAGCGCGCCCATGCGGCCGCGGTCGTCGCGCGCCCGTCGGGTTTGGTCACGGGAGCGGCGGAGCCAAGCATCAGGCGCACGACGTCGAAACGTGCGAGCTGCGCGAGCACGGCGTCGCGACCGAACGCCTCGCGATGCATCTCGTCGCACGCGTCGCAGTCGGCGCTCTCGAAGATCACCGCGAGCGGCTTGCCGCCTCGACGGCGCGCGAGGTCGTAAGGCGCGCGCATCAGGAACGTTTCGTCGGCGCGCACCGGCGCCGGCGTTTCCTTGACCTGGCGCGCGAGCCATTCGTCGAGCGGCTCGACGGCCTCGCGCTTCGCCGCGACGTAGTCGAGCACCGCGCGAAAGCGCTGCGGCGGCCAATAGCCGTCGAGCCGTACCACCACCTTCCCCGTTTCGTCGAGGAACAGGAGCGTGGGCGTGAACTGCACGCCGAGACGTTGCGCCAGCGCTTTTTCGCTCGCGGTGCGGCCGTCGACCCAGGTCGTCTCGCGATCGCCCCACAGGTCGAGCGCGATCGCCGTGAAGCCGCATCGCGTCTTCTCCACGATGTCCGGCTGCGAGAAATTGGCGGTCATGAGCTTCGTGCAGTACGGGCAGCCGTCCTGGCCGGCGTACACGATCACGCGCTTGCCGTCGCGCGCGCGGCGTCCGCGACCTCGTCGCGGAAATCGAGGAACGACGTCGCGAACCAGCGCGGCACGTCGATCGCGCGCGGCGCCTCGCCCTGTGCCGCTGCGAACGCGGCCACCGCGAGCGACGCGAGCGCGACGAGGAGCCGGACCGGCGCCGGGATTGGATGCGTCATGCGGATCGTGACGGTTTCATCGCCAGATGCAGCGTGGACGAAGTCGCAGGCGCATGCCCGGAAGCGCCGCGTCAGCGCCGCTCGTCCGGAATGCTGACGGCCTCGCCTTCGATCACCTGTCCCGCGGCCGGAGCACGCCATCCACCGGACGCGCCCTGCTGCGAGCCGACCTGCTCGCGCACCGCGCGGCGTATCGCGCGCGTTTTCCAGGCAAGGACGCCCCATGCGACCGCGCCGACGACGACGCCCAGCGCGACGATCGCCACCGAGAAAACGACGCCGAGCACGAGGACGACGGCGCCGCCAACCGCCCAAGCGAGCTTCGCGAGGGGGCCGGGGGCAGGCCGGGACGGGTCGTGGGGAAGCCTCAGGCGGAGGATTGGCATGGGGGCGCGTCGGAAGGGCGGAAACCCATCAGGTGGGGATGCGCCCGCCGCATTTCCACCACCGCAGATTCACCCAGGGGTTCATCCCGGCTTGCGGCCGCGCTCGAGCAACGACTTCAGGTCGGAGAACGGCGAATGCGTGGCCTGCGCCGCGGTTGCCTCGGGCGCCACGACGCCCTGCGCCTCGAGCTGCCGCTGGTGCTCGTTGTCGTGGCAGTACAGGCACAGGAGCTCCCAGTTGCTGCCGTCGGACGGGTTGTTCTCGTGATCGTGGTCGCGATGGTGGACGGTGAGCTCGCGCAGGTTCGCGCGCGTGAACGTGCGGGCGCAGCGCCCGCATACCCATGCATAGAGCTTGAGCGCCTGCTCGCGATAGCCCTGCCCGCGCTCGAGCGCGGCCCGCCGCGCATCGGTGACGATACGGTCGAGCCGGCCCGGATCGGCGGGCTTCACGCCGCTCTCGCGCTCCTCGCGCGCGGCTTCGTGGCCGCCGCGTCCGGCACCAGCTTCGAAAGCTCGGCGCCGCCGATGAGCCGTATGCGTTTCCGCGCCGCGAATTCGCGGGCGTTGTCGGTGAGCTCGCCCGCAACCACGTAGATGCTCTCGTGCGCGTCGCGCGCGTCCTTCGCCCCGTCGAGGTCGCGGAGAGGCTCGATCCCGGTGCGGGCGACTTTCCAGCGCTTGCCGGCGACCACCGCCCGACGTCCGCCCTTGGCGATCTCGAAGTCCGCGGCCGCACCCGGGATGCGGCTCACCTCGTAGCCGTCGCGGCGGAACCCGTCCTCGAGCGCGCTCGAAAAATCGCCCCAGCTCATCGCGCGCACCGCAACGAGCGTCGAGGCCACGCGCTTCGCGGACGGCGCCCTCATGCTCCGCCACAGCGCGACCGACGCGATCACGACGAACGGCGCCGCCACGAAGACGCCGTAGTAGCGCCACTCGTCGCGCAGGAGGGCGAACGACAGCGAGGCGAGCGCGACGGCGATCGCGGCGCTGATCCACCACGGCGATCGCAGCAGGATCGCGAACAGCGATTGGTCCGACATCTTCCACTGCATGGTGTTCGCCCCGCCGCCTTGACCGGATCGCCGAGTATAGCGCCCGGTGCCCGCCGGACGCCCGCTAGCGGCCCGGCACGAGCAGCGAAACCGCGCCCGAGAACGTAAGGAACGCGAGCGCAGTCGACAGGAGGATGATGCGTGCGATGCGGCCGTTGTCGGCGCCGAAGCGTTCGGCCAGCATCGCGACGTTGCTGGCGCTCGGCAAGGCGGCGACGAGCACGACGACGTCGAGCGCGTAAGCGTCGATCGGGACGCCGGCCGCGATCGCGGCGCGACCGAGCGCGAGCACGAGCAGCGGATGCAGGATCAGCTTGAACAGCGCCGGCGGCATGGAGTCGGCGAGCGGCGTCGGACGGCTCATCCCCTGCGATCGCGCGAGCACCGCGCCGATCGTGAAGAGAGCCGTCGGCGACGCGGCGTCGGCCAGCAACGAGACGGTGTCCAGGAGCGGCTTCGGCAGCGCGAGCCCGGTCTCGAACGTCGCGATTCCGAGCAGGATCGCCCAGGGGAGCGGATTGACGACGACGCCGCGAAGCGCACTGCGCGCGGCGTTCGCGGCGCCATGCTCGTCCGCGCCGCCGAGCCGCGACAATGCGATGCACAGCGAGCTCGTGAAGACGAGATCCAGGAGGATCGTGACCATCGCAGGTGCCGCCGCGGCGGTCCCGACCAGCGCGATCAGGAGCGGCACGCCCATGTAGCCCGTGTTGGGGAACGCGGCCACGAGCGCGCCGAACGCGGCATCGTTCCAACCCATGCGCCGCTTACGCGCCACGGCTACGGCGATCGCAACCATCGCGAGCGCTGCGACGAGATACACGGCGAATAGGCCGGCCGACAGGTGCCGCAGGATCGGCGTCGTCGCGCCGAAGCGCCACAGCATGCAGGGCAACGCGAAATAAAGCACGAACGCGTTGAGGCCGGGGATCGCCGACCGAGGCAGGAACGCGAGGCGCGTCGCAAAGTAGCCGCACAGGACCAGCGCGAAGAACGGGAACGTGACGAGGAGGATCGCGAGCACGGGCGCATTGTCTCAAAAGGCGTGCGATGCCCGGAAGCGTCGCAACCATCGACGTGGGCATCGTCCGACGGCGTGCCGGCGTATCGCCGACCCGAGGTTCGGCGCAACGCCGCTGCCCGCCCCGCGCCGCATCGCCGAAGATTCATGCATCGCCACCGCCCCTTGCGGAACAGGCGAAGCAGGCCGTGCGTTTCGCCGGCCGATTCACCGACAGGAGATGCGCATGAACACGAGAAAACGGATGACCCTGCTGGCGGCGATGATGGCCGCCGCCGGCCTCATGGCCGCAGGTTGCGGCGAACGCAGTGCGGAGCGCGTCGGCACCAGCATCGACCGCACGACGAGCAAGGTTGCCGCCAGCACCGAAGCCGCCGTCGACAAGGCGGCGAGCGCGGTTGGTGACGCGGCAATCACCGGTTCGGTGAAGACCGCGCTGATCGCGGAACCCGGCCTGAAGGCGCTGGAGATCAACGTGGACACGGCCGGCGGCATTGTGACGCTGACCGGCACCGTCGACTCGAGCGCCAACAAGGCGCGCGCCGTCCAGGTCGCGCAAGCGGTGACGGGCGTCGTGTCGGTGGTGGACCGCCTCGAGGCGAAGACGACGGGCTGACGCCCGGCGGGCCGCTCGCTTCGATGAGCGGCAATCGGTTCGGTCCTCGCTGCCGGCATTGCGGCAGGGCGCACCGGAATGGAGCGCACGGCGGCCCGCTAGGGACGCCGTGCGCTGTCGCATCGAGGTCGCTGCGCACGGTCTCCGTGGGAGTCGGCTGATTGCGAATCGCCCGGAAGCTCCGAACGCTACGGCAGCGCCCGCCTCCGGTAGGTGCGGGGCGGAGGGAGCATCGAATGACCGGTCGCCTGTCGGGATTTCGGCTCGCGCTTGCCGCGTGCATCGCGGGAACGTTGTCGGCCGGCGCAGGCGCGCAGGACTTGGTTGCGGATTTCGCCTCCGGGCCGCCTTCCGGACGCTATGCGTATGCGAGTTCGACGCCGAAAACGCTGGCCGAGCTCTTGCAAGGAACCGCGTCGGATCCTGTCAATGTCGTCGGCCACCTGTACCTGCCCGCTGGGAACGACAAGGTGCCTGCCGTCGTGATGGTGCCGGGCTCGGGCGGGATCTACGAGGCGATGCTCGATTTCTGGCCCAAACGGTTCAACGCCACGGGCATCGCCGTGTTGTCGATCGACGTCTTCGGGCCTCGCGGGGTCAAGAATACGGCCGACGACCAGTCGCAGGTGCCGTTCACCGCCGACGTCGCGGACGCGTTCGCCGCGTTACGCATGCTCGCGACGCATCCGCGCATCGACGCGCAGCGCATCGCGGTGATGGGCTTTTCGCGGGGCGGGATCGCGTCGATGCGCGCGGGCGCCGAGCGCGTCATCGCGTCCCAGAAGCTCCCCGGCGGCCTGCGCTTCGCCGCGCACGTGCAGACGTACACCGGCGGATGCACGGGCCTGTTCCGGCTCGTCGTGAAGCCGGGCACGTTCACGCGCTCGCCGATGCTTTTCGTGCATGGCGACGCCGACGATTACACGCCGATCGCGCCCTGCCAGGACTACGCCGACCGGATCGGAAAGGCGGGCACGCCGGTCGAGTTCGTCGTGCTGCCCGGCGCGAACCACAAGTTCGACGCCGACGACCTGCGGCGCATCTACCTGCGCGGGGCGCAGCGCTCGAAGGCCGAGTGCGTCCTCGAAACGGACATCGACACGCTCACCGTCCACGACCGGACGACCGGCCAGCGCCTGCAGGGCGCGGCGTTCACTGAGGCCTCGAAGGCCTGCGGCGCGGTCGGAGCCAACATCGAGGGCAATCGCGCTGCGCGCGACCAGGCCGCCGACGTGACGGTGGCGTTCCTGAAGAAGGCGCTGGCGCGCTGATGCGCGCGCCCGCCATCACGCCGCGGGCGGTCGCGTCAGCATCATCGACTCGCGGCCGCTGAACCATTCGTACCAGGCGGCGGCGTTCGGATGGCGATCGCGCCAGCCGAGCGACGCGAAGCGAAAATCCAGGTAACCGAGCGAACAGGCGAACGCGATCGTGCCGATGTCGACGCGATCGCCGAATCCGCTCGCGCGCGCCTCCAGGTCCGCGAGGCCGCACGCGATCTTGTCGAGCTGCCCGGCGATCCAATCGGTCCAGCGCAACGGCTCGGGCCGCGCGAACGTCTCGTAGCGCGTCAACAGCGCCGCATCGGTGACGCCGTCGGCGAGCGATTGCAGCGCGAGCGCGCTCCATCGCAATTCGGGCTCGGACGGGACGATCTCACCGCCGCCGAGCGCGTTCAGGTATTCGCAGATCACCCGGCTGTCGTAGAGGATCGTCCCGTCATCGGTGACGAGCGTGGGCACCTTGCCCAGCGGGTTGACGGCCACCAGCGCGCGGTCCCGGTTCACCGGGTGCGCGTTCGCGGCCACGAGCTCGAGCCGGTCGGCGATGCCGAGCTCGTGGGCGGCGACGAGGCACTTGCGGACGAAGGGCGAGGAGGGGCTGTGGTAGAGCTTCAATGCGACCTCAGGTCCGCCGCCGCGAGAGCGCACCCGCTGCGGCCAGCGCGAGAGCGGCGAGCGCCGCGAGGTGGGCCCACGGCAACGGCACCGGCGTCGCGCTTACCTGCACCACGGCCGCGACGGTGACGTTGTCGAGCGCCGCGCCCGCGTTGGTGCCGCCGGCGCCGCTGATGTCGCTCACGAACGTGACCGTGCTGCTCGGCCCGCCCGCGGTGAACGCGACGGTCCGGCGCGTCCATCCCATGGCGAGCAGCGTGGCGCCCGTCGTGTCGAACGTGAAGTTGGTGGTCACGCCGTTGATGGTCACCGCGAGCGGCTTGACGACCGGAGGACCGCCGAAGTTGCCTGCGAGATCGAACGAAAGGACGTAGGCACGGCCCGGCACGGTGTCGAACGTCTGCGTGATCCCGCCGATCCCGCCGGCGGCCGAGCCGACCAGGTCGAGGCTCCCGATGCCGTCCGACGCCGCCCAGCTGCAGCCGTTCGTTACGTAGTCGATATTGCCCGGCGCTGTGACCGTCCAGCCCGCGATCGACGTGTCGCCTGGCGCAATGTTGAACGTGCACGGCGGCGGTCCTACCTCGAAGCTGCCGTTCTGGAACGGCAAGGCCTGCGCGGACGCGCACAGGACCATGCCGAGCAACGCGGTCAACCGGATCATCGTGTCCCCCCTGGACCGCCGGACGACCCGGCAGCGCGCATCGTACGCCCGTCCCTACGAGCCCTGCAACGTCCGGCAGGCCCGATTCGCCGTTTCAGGCCGGAATTGCACGCACGGACAAAACGCCTTCGATCGATGCGATCGAGCGGATCACGTGCGGCGCGACCGGGCTGTCGGTGTCGACCAGCGTGTAGGCCATCTCGCCGCGCGAGCGGTTGACCATCGTGTGGATGTTGAGTCCGGCCTTCGCCATGGTCGAGCTGATCTGCCCGAGCATGTTGGGCACGTTGGCGTTGGCGATCGCGACGCGGTGCGGCGACTCGCGCTCCATCTCGACGCTCGGGAAGTTGACCGCGTTGGCGATCGTGCCCTGCTCGAGGAACTCGCGCACCTGGTCGACCACCATCACCGCGCTGTTGTCCTCGGCCTCGGCGGTCGACGCGCCGAGGTGCGGAAGCGCCACCACGCCCGGCTCGCCGATCAGCTTCGCGCTGGGGAAGTCGGTGATGTACGCCTTGAGCTTCTGCGCGCGCAGCGCCGCGACGACCGCGTCCTCGTCGACAATCGCGTCGCGCGCGAAATTCAGGAGCACGCAGCCCGGCTTCGCGAGCGCGAGCCGTCGCGCATCGATCAGCTGGCGCGTCACCGGAACGAGCGGGACGTGCAGCGTGAGAAAGTCCGCGTGCTTGACCACCTCGTCGATCGAGTTCGCCTTGCGCACCGACGCGGGCAGCCGCCACGCCGCGTCGACGGTGATCTCGGGGTCGAAGCCGATGACCTTCATGCCGAGCTTGATGGCGGTATCCGCGACGAGGCCGCCGATGGCGCCGAGACCCACGATGCCGAGCGTGCGGTGCGGCAATTCGACGCCGGCGAACTGCTTCTTCCCTTCCTCGACGCGCGCCTCGAGGTCGGATGCCCCGGGATCGAGCGACTGCACGTAGCGAAGCGCCGGCACGATGTTGCGCGCACCGAGCAGGAGCGCGGCCAGCACGAGCTCCTTGACGGCGTTCGCGTTGGCGCCCGGCGCGTTGAACACCGGGATGCCGCGCTTCGACATCGCGTCGACCGGAATGTTGTTGGTCCCGGCGCCCGCGCGCCCGATCGCCCTGACCGACGACGGGATCGGCGTCGCGTGGAGGTCGTGCGAGCGCACGATGATCGCGTCCGGTTCGTCGACCGCCTTGCCGACCGTGTAGCGCGCCGCGGGGAACCGGTGCAGCCCGTGGGCCGCGATCTGGTTGATCGTGAGGATCCGGAAGCCTTGCATGCGTCAGCCGTGTCTCCGCGCGAACTCCGTCATGTATCCGCACAGCGCGCGAACGCCGGCGACCGGCATCGCATTGTAAATCGACGCGCGCATGCCGCCGACCGCGCGATGCCCCTTGAGCTGCACCATCCCGCGCTCCTGCGCGCCCTCGAGGAACGCGCCGTCGAGCGACTCGTCGCGCAGGCGGAACGGCACGTTCATCCGCGAGCGGTCCTCGCGTCGAACCGGCGACGAATAGAATCCGCTCGCGTCGATCGTGTCGTAGAGAAGGCCCGCCTTCTCGATGTTCGTGCGCTCGATCGCCGCGACGCCGCCCTGCGCCAGCAGCCATTCGAACACCAGTCCGGCGATGTAGATTGCGTAGGTCGGCGGCGTGTTCAGCATCGAGTCGGCCGCCGCCTGCTCCTTCCAGTGGAATGCCGACGGGCAGAACGGCAGCGAGCGATCGAGGACGTCCTCGCGCACGATCACGAGCGTCAGGCCCGCCGGGCCGATGTTCTTCTGCGCGCCGCCGTAGATGACGCCGTATTTCGCGACGTCGACCGGCCGCGACAGGATGTGCGACGACATGTCGGCCACGAGAGGCACGTCGCCGGTGTCGGGCGTCCACTGGTATTCGACGCCGCCGATCGTCTCGTTCGTGCATAGGTGCACGTACGCCGCGCCCGGGTCGAGCTTCCAGGTCTCGCGCGGCGGCACGTAGGTGAAGTTGGCGTCCTCGGCGCTCGCCGCGACGTTCACCGCGCAATACCGGGCCGCTTCCTTGATCGATTTCTTCGACCACTCGCCCGTGTTGATGTAGTCGGCGCCCTTGAATCCGCGCAGGAGATTCATCGGCACGATCGCGTTCTCGGCAATCGCCCCGCCCTGCAGGAACAGCACCTTGTGGCCCGGCGGGATCGCGAGCAACGCGCGAAGGTCGGCTTCGGCCTTCGCCTGGATGCCGATGTACTCGCTGCCGCGGTGGCTCATCTCCATCACCGACATGCCGCTTCCGCGCCAGTCGAGCATCTCGTCGGCGGCCTGCCGCAGCACGGGTTCGGGCAGCACCGCGGGACCGGCGCTGAAGTTGAAGGCTCTCATCGGGGGGACACGGAGCGGGGTTGGCCCTCCATTGTAGGGGACCCGCCCACCCCCGCTGCGGCGACGCGCGCCGTCGGGGTTTCCGAGGGCCGCGGATTCGGGCATGATCCGCAGCCTCGCCACTTGATTCGCCGCCCGATGCGCGCCGGTTGCCGACTTGCCCTCTTTGCAATCGCGCTCGCCGCCGCCGCCTATGCCGCGGTGCTGCTCTCGGGGATTCCGGCGTCCAACCGGATGTGGCCGCTCGGTTCGAGCCCGCCGACGCGTGCCTTCGTCGCGGCAGTCGCCATGGCTGGCGCGGCGTCCTTCGCCACGATCGCCATCACGCGCGACGTCTACGCGTTGCGGACCGCGGGCCTCGCCCTCGTCGCCGGGCTCGCACCGATGGCGGTCTACCTGTTCGCCATTCTCGAGCAGGAGTCCGTGCGCTTCGCGACCGTCTACGTCGCCGCAGGCGCGGCCATCGTCGCGCTCTGCGCGGCGGCCGCGTTCTGGCTGACGCGAAGCACCGCTCCGGAGGACGCGCGGCCCACCCCGCGTCCGGCGCGCATGCTCTTCGGCGCGCTCGCTGTCATCCTCGCGTTCGCCGGTGCCGGCCTGCTGCTGCGCTATCCGCTGATGCCGTGGACGATGTCCCGCAGCATGGCGACCGCCACCGGCTTCGCGTTCGTCGGCGCGATGTTCTACTTCCTGCACGCGTGGCTGCACCCGACCTGGAGCAACGCGCGTGCGCAGCTGGCGTCGCTCCTCGCGTTCGCCCTGGTGCTCGGGTTCCCGTTCGCCCGGATGCTCGTGCATTTCGAGGACGACGGCAGCCTCAGCCTGGTCGCTTTCTCGCTCACGATGGCGGTGTGCGCCGCCGTCGCCATCGCCTACCTCGCCGTGCTGCGGCCGTGGCGCCTCCTCGGGCCACGAGCGGAAAGCCCCGCGCCCTGACCGGCGCCCGCGCGACTCCCGTCGTCAACGCCCCCAGCGAAGCGCCAGCGGCTGCGCTTCGCTCGCCAGCTCGAGGAGCCCCGCGCGCGTCGCCGGGTGCAGCCGCTCGAGCGGATGGCGCACCGCGTCGCTGCGGATCACGCCGCCTTCCCGCATCACCGTCTTGGCGGCACGAAGCCCGCACTGGCGGTTCTCGAAGTTGACGAGCTGCAGCACGCGCGCGTACTGCCGCGCGGCCTCGTCGCGACGACCCGCGAGGAAGTGCTCGACCACCGGCTTGATGAGGTCGGGCAGCAGCGCCGAGCACATCGTGCCGGTCGCCCCCGCGTCGAGGTCCGCCATCAGCGTGATCGATTCCTCGCCGTCGAAGGGCCCGGCGATCGCCGCCCCGCCCGCCTCGATCAGCGCGCGGAGCTTCGCTGCCGCGAACGGCACCTCGATCTTGAAATACGAAACCAGCGGCACCTCGCGCGCGAGGCGCACGAGGAACGGCACGCTCAGCGCGACCCCGGACAGCGGCGCGTCCTGCACCATGACCGGCAGGCGCGCGACCTGCGCGACGTGCATGAAGTGCTGCAGCATGCCGGCCTCGTCGGCGCGCAGGCCGGTGCCGTGGTAAGGCGGCATCAGCATCAGCATCGATGCGCCCGCCGCGGCCGCGGCGCGCGCTCGCTCGCCGGCGATGCGCGTGCTGAAATGGCTGCAGGTCACGATGACCGGCACGCGGCCGGCGACGTGCGACATGCAAAGCTCGAGCAGCGTCGCGCGCTCCTCGTCGGACAGCAGGAACTGCTCCGAGTAGTTGGCGAGGATGCAGATGCCGTCGACGCCCTGGTCGATCATGCAGTCGA
>JBDTNO010000109.1:0-11213 GCA_039933715.1 Betaproteobacteria bacterium | reverse complement strand
GCGACCGCCGAGCTGCTCGAGCTGCGCAGCGGCGGCAGCAGCGGCGAACCGGTTGCAGTCTGGCACGACCTCGGCTCGGTGCGCGCCCACGCCGCGCATGGCGAGCGCGACCGCTCGGTCTGGGCGGGCTCGCTGGTGCCGCGCAGGGGCTATCGCGAGGCCGTCGTCGGGCTGCTCGATGGCGCCGACCCGTCGGTCCATCGTTTCCTGCGACGTGGCGTGATCGTGCCCTCGCGCGAGGAAGTCGAGCGGCGCTACCTGTCGGCCGACGCGCCGGTGGCGGCCACGCTGGCCGAGCTGAATGCGTTCCAGCCGCACGTCATCCACGCCTACGGTTCGTTCGTCGAGATGCTGCTCGCGCACGTCCAGGCCTCGCAGGCTCCGTTCCGGCGCCCGGCGCTCATCACCTACAGCTCCGACGAGCTCGGCGAAGCCGCCCGGCGGTCCATCGAGCGCGAGCTCGGCGTCCCGGTCCTGTCGACCTACGAGGCGATCGAGGCGTTCAAGATCGGCTTCGAGTGCGATCGGCGCAACGGATTCCACCTGAACGTCGACCTGTACCCGCTGCGCATCGAGGAAGGCAGTGGCGAGGTGATCCTCTCGAACCTGGTCAACCGCGCGACGGTGCTGCTCAACTACCGGATCGGCGACCTCGCGACGCTTTCGCCGACGCCCTGTTCCTGCGGGCGGGCGCTGCCGCTGATGTCCCGCCTCGACGGACGCCGCGACGGCGTGCTGCAACGCGCCGACGGCACGCCGTTCCTGCCGATGGCCGCGAGCCTGATCCTCGCGCGGGAGCCTGGCGTCTGGCAGTACCAGATCCGCGAGGTCCGACCGCTCCACCTCGACGTCGACATCGTGGCCGGGCCGCCGTGCGACCGGCCGGCCGCGGCCGCTCGCATCGCGGCGAACCTCGCGCATGAAATCGGCGGCGACGCGCGGGTGCGGGTGGAATTCGTCGACCGGATCGAGCGGACGGCGGGCGGCAAGGTGCGCCGCATCGTCGCGTGCTCGCACGCCGGCTGATCGGGCCTCGCGCCCGTGCGGCCACGCGCACCGGCGCCAGCGGGCCCTACGTGGGCTGCGCGCCCGGACGTCCCTCCTCGACGCTGAAACGCGCGGCGGTGCGGATCGATGCATTCGGGTCGAGCACGTCGCTCACCACGCGCAACGATGCGTCGATCCGCGCCGCGCCCACCTTGAGCGCGATGTAGCCGCGCTTCTCGGCGAGTGCGTAGCGGATGTGCGGGTTGAGCGGCAACAACGCCGCGATGCGATTCTGCGCGAGGCCCGAGCTCGAGATCGACGTGCCGCAGAGCTCGGTCGCGATCACCGCGTCCGGCGGATCGTCGACGCGGCGCTTGAGATCGCAGATGTAGTTGCAATGCACGTCGCCCGACAGCACGACCGGATTGACGGCGCGCCGCTCGACGATCGCGTCGAGCAGGCGGTCGCGCGCGCCCGGGTAGCCGGCCCAGCCGTCGGTCCAGTAGCGGCCGTCCTTCGACGAGGTGAACGGCGCGACCAGCGTCTGCTGCGCGAGAAAATTCCAGCGCACGTCGCGCGCGCCCAGGCCTTCGGCGAGCCAACGCTCCTGCTCGCTCCCGAGCAACGTGCGCCCAGGGCGCGCGAGCTCGGGGCAGGCCGCGAGGTCGACGGTCGTCGAGCCGCGGCGTCCCGGCGGCGGGCACGCCTGGGCGTCGCGATACTGGCGATCGTCCAGCACGTGGAAGCGCGCGAGCGCGCCCCAGTCGTAGCGGTCGTAGACGCGCAGGTCGGCGTCGCGCGGCCGCATGCCGCGCGGCACCGGCATGTTCTCCCACCAAGCCTGGTACGCGGCCGCGCGCCGCGACGGGAACGAGCCGTCGAGCGCCTGGCCGCGGTCCGCCGCGTAGTCGTTCTCGACCTCATGGTCGTCCATCGTGACGATCCACGGCGCGGTCGCGTGGATCCGGCGGAGGTTCGCGTCGGACTTGTACTGCGCGTAGCGCGCACGGTAGTCGTCGAGCGTGCGCGCAGCGCCCGTGCCCACGTGGGTGCGGACGCGGCCTCTGCGCGGCGCGCTCTCGTAGATGTAGTCGCCGAGGAACACGACGAGATCCGGCGACTCGTCGGCGAGGTGGCGCCACGCCGCGTAGTGGCCGTCGTCCCAGCGCTGGCACGACGCGATCGCGAACGACAGCGTCTCTCCGCCACCGGGCGCCGGCGCGGTTCGCGTGCGCCCGGTCTCGCTGCGCGCGTCGCCCGACGTGAACCGGTACCAGTACCAGCGCGACGGGTCGAGCCCGGTGACCTCCGCATGCACGCTGTGGCCTTCCGCGGGGCCGACAATCGCGCTGCCGCGTCGGACCACGTCGCCGAAGCGCTCGTCGGCGGCGAGCTCCCAGCCCACGGTTTCGCTGGCGCCGGGCGTGGCGGCGGGCGCGAGGCGCGTCCACAGCACGACGCTGTCGGACCGCGGGCATCCGGAAGCGACGCCGAGTGCGAACGGATCCCCGGTCCACGCGCGGCGATGCGCGCACCCGACCTGCGACGGCGCGATGCCGGCGGCGAGCGCCAGCGCGAGAAGGCCGCGCCTTCGCGGGTCGGGAAGCGGAGCATCGTGCATGAAGCCCTCGGTGGACGCGGGAGAAGCAGCGGCATCCGGCCCGGCGGCGCCCGTCGGCCGCGTGGCCGGCCGCGGCGTCGCATTGTCGCGCACGCGGGCGTGGATGGGCGAAGCCGGCGCACGGTCGGGGCGGCGCGACCACCCCGACCCCTTGATCGTCTCCCTGGTCGCCGGATCGTCAGTTCGGCGACGCTCGCGCGACCGTAACGCATGCGTCGCTGCGAAAGCGCCGACAATGGCCCCCGGCCGGCAACCGGCGATCGGCTCGTAACCGGATGGCGCCTTCCAACGAATAGCAGGAGAGCCCGGACGTGGGCGGGATCGAGGAACGATTGCGGGACCCATGGCACGCTGCGCAGGCCGGCGATGGCGGCGCGTATGCGTCTTGCCTGCACGAGCTCGCCGGCATGTTGCGCGGCTACTATCGTCGGCGCCTGACGCGCTGGCCCGACGATGTCGAGGACCTGGTGCAGGAAACGTTGATCGCCGTGCACAACCAGCGCCATACCTACGATGCGAGGCAGCCGTTGACCGCGTGGGTCCATGCGATCGCCAAGTACAAATTCGTCGATCTCGTGCGCCGGCGCGCCGGGCGCGAAGCGCTGAACGACCCGATCGACGACGACACCGCGTTGTTCGCCCGATCGGACCACGATGCCGCCGATGCGAAGAGGGACCTCGTGAAGCTGCTGGCCACGCTCCCCGATCGCCACCGCCGGCCGATCGAGTGCGTGAAGATCCAGGGCCTGTCGGTCGCGGAGACGGCGAAGCTCACCGGCATGTCGGAGTCCGCGGTCAAGGTGGGCATCCACCGCGGCCTGAAAGCGCTGTCCGAGCTGATCCGAAGGCAACCATGAGAACCGACGAGCTGATTCGCGCACTCGCCACCGGCCTGGGCCCGCTCGAGCCTCGCGCGGTGCCGCAACGCTATGCGACGGCGCTGGCCGTGGGCTCGCTCGGCGCACTCGCGATCGTGGTCGCCTACCTCGGCGTCAACAACGACCTGGTGGCGCTCTCCGCGAAGCCGATGTTCTGGGTGCGCCTCGTGTTCGCGGCGAGCGTCGCCGCGACGGCGTTCGTCGCGCTGGCACGGCTCGCGCGTCCCGGCGTCCCGCTCGGGCACGCGTCGGCGGCGATGGCCGTGCCGATGCTCGCGATGTGGGCGCTCGCCGCGGTCGTGCTCGCGCTCGCCGAGCCGATGATGCGCTCGATGCTGGTGCTGGGCTCGACCTGGAAGACCTGCCCGCTCAACATCACGCTCGCATCGCTCCCGGTGCTGATCGCGGTGCTGTGGGCGATTCGCGGCCTCGCGCCGACGCGGCCGATCATGACCGGCGCGACGGCCGGCCGGCTCGCCGGGGGCATCGGCGCGGTTTTCTACACGCTCCATTGTCCCGAGCTCGAGGCGCCGTTCCTCGGCGTCTGGTACGTGCTGGGGATGGCGATCCCGTCGGTGATCGGGGCGCTGGTGGCGCCGAGGTTGTTGCGCTGGTGAGGCGACAAGCGCAGGGGTCGTGCAAGGGATCGGTCCTCGCGCGGGGCTTCCGTGCTGCATGCGCGAATCGCGAGGCGATCGTGCGACGGGGCTTGTCGTGCGCTCTCGCGCGGGCGATGGCGATGGCGATGCTCGGCGGATTCCTGGCGGCGTGCGCGCAGCCGATCGTGCCGGCGGACCTTGCGCCCAAACCCGTCACCGTGACGCTGGTGCACTTCAACGACGTGTACGAGATCCTGCCGGTCGAAGGCGGGAAGTCGGGCGGATTGGCGCGAGTGGCCACGGTCGTCCAGCAGGTGAAGGCGGCCCATCCGGCGACGCTGACGACGCTCGGCGGCGACTACCTGTCGCCGTCGGCGCTGGGCACCGCCATCGTGGACGGACGGCCGATCGCCGGGCGGCAGATGGTCGACGTCCTGAACGCCACGGGCCTCGACTGGGCCACGTTCGGCAACCACGAATTCGATGTCTCGGAAGCGGCGTTCCGCGCGCACCTCGTCCAGGCGAAGTTCCGCATCGTGTCCTCGAACGTCACCGACGCCAACGGGCAGACGTTCGCCGGCGTGCCGACGTCGGTGATCGTCCCGGTCGACGCCGCAGGTCGCACCGTCAGGATCGGACTCATCGGCGTCACGATCGACTCGACGAAGAAGAACTGGGTGCGCTACCGCGACGCCATCGCGTCGGCCAGGGCCGAAGTGGACGAGTTGCGCGGCAGGACCGACGCGATCGTGGCGTTGACGCACCTGTCGCTCGCGCAGGACGCCGAGTTGGTCGAGGCCGTGCCCGGGATCGATCTCGTGCTGGGCGGGCACGAGCACGAGAACTGGATTCTCTACCGGGGTCCGCGCCTCGTGCCGATCGTCAAGGCCGATGCCAACGTCCGCACGCTGGCGATCGTGACGCTGACCTTCGGGGCGCCCGGTACGCGAGCCGACGTATCGGCTCGCCTGCAACCGATCGACGACCGAATCGCCGCCGCGCCCGCCGTCGACGCCATCGCGCAGCGATGGGTCGAGCGGGCCTTCGAGGCGTTCCGCCGCGAGGGCTTCGCGCCGGAGGCGGTGGTGGCGACCAGCACCGAGCCGCTGGACGGTCGCGAGTCCACCGTGCGCAACCGCGCAGGCCGGCTCACCGACCTGATCGCGGCGGCGCTCGCGCACGAGGTCGGCGCGGCCGACGTGGCGCTCTTCAACGCAGGGTCCGTCCGCATCGACGACGTCGTCCCGCCGGGACCGATCACCGAATACGACGTCATCCGGATCCTGCCGTTCGGCGGGAAGATCGTGAAGGCGATCTTCGATGGCGCGCTGCTGGCGCGCGTGCTCGACACGGGCGTGAACAACCAGGCGACGGGCGGCTTCCTGCACGCCTGGGGCGCACGGCGCGAGAACGGAGCGTGGATCGTGAAGGGCAGGGCGATCGACCCCGCGGGTCGCTACACGGTGGTGCTGACCGACTTCCTGCTGTCAGGCGGCGAGACGAACATGGGGTTCCTGACGCGCGCCAATCCAGGGGTCCAGGATGTGGAGCCGCTGCGCGACATCCGGCGCGTGGTGATCGAGGAACTGGGGAGGTCGTATCCGGGCAGCAAGTAGGCGGCTCGCGTGGCGCGGGATGGGGCGATCGGCGATGGAAGGTCCAGGGCGTCGGACGGCCGCGTGGGTTCCAGGCCCCGGCACACCGGCGACCATGCCCGTGAGGCACGCGCCCGGACGGATCCGCGAGTCGAACGCCATGACGCGCGACTTCCGACCTCGTTCCGCGGGACTTCCGTATCGGCCCTCCCCGGTCATCCGTCCGTTTCCTTGCGCGCATGCTTCGCCCCCGGCGCGTGCTTGCGCAACCGGACCGGCTTGCGCGCCTCGTCGCGCTTCGCGCGAATGCGGATGTTGAGCATCTCGACGCCGACCGAGAACGCCATCGCGAAATAGATGTAGCCCTTCGGCACGTGCGTCTCGAAGCCCTCGCCGATCAGCGTGACGCCGACGAGCACCAGGAACGAGAGCGCGAGCATCTTGATCGTCGGATTTCGATCGACGAATTCGCCGATCGGCCGGGCCGCGAACATCATCACGCCGACCGACACGACGATCGCCGTGACCATCACCTCGACCTCGTCGACGAGCCCGACCGCGGTGATCACCGAGTCGAGCGAGAACACGATGTCGATGATGGCGATCTGCACGAGGACGCCGACGAAGCCCGAGGCGGCGTTGCCGAGCGCGGCGGCATCCTCGTCGTTCTCGCCTTCCATCGCGTTGTGGATCTCGTGCACGCTCTTCCACAGCAGGAACAATCCGCCGCCGATCAGGATCAGGTCGCGCCCGGAGAACGCCTGGAAGAGCGTGAACAACGGCTCGCGCAACTGCATGATCCAGGCGAGCGAGAGCAGGAGCGCGATGCGCGTGCCCATCGCGAGGCCGAGGCCGAGCCGCCGCGCGAGGTCGCGCCGCTCCACCGGGACGCGGCTCACGAGGATCGAGATGAAGATGATGTTGTCGATGCCGAGGACGATCTCGAGCGCGGTGAGCGTCGCGAGGGCGATCCAGGCCTGGGGGTCGGCGATCCATTCGAGCATGGGGGCGATCCGGGAAGAGCGAAGGCGAGTGGGTGCGCCGGGAGGGGAAGAACACTGTAGCAAACGCCGGAATGTTGGACGCGGCGCCGGATGCCGGCCCATGAGCGGCCCCTGCGTCTGCACGGGGCGCGTCATGAAGTCCTCGCGCGCCGTACTCGGCGTCACCGAGCGCGATCGGCACGCGTCGATCCGCCGCCTCGCCGGCACGTGCGACAGGTTCTCGGTGCCGGCGAAGGAGCGCGAGGAGGTGCTGGCGGCGCTCGGGGCCGCTCGAGAGGGACATCGTCGAAAAATCTTAGGTGCCTAAGCATTTCGCCGGGGCGCCCGAGGCGTCCGACGAGCGCTCGTCGGGCCGATGCCCGACCCTCCGACTTTCGAACCGAAGGCCTTGCGGGTCGGGCTTCAGCCCGACGCCCTGGCGAGTGCCATTTCGAGCGCGGCCCACGGTGCGCGAACTTCAGCGCGCGCCGGCGGCCTTCAGGATCGCGACCATCTCGCGAAAGCCGCGCGTGAACGCGAGCGTGGCCGGCGTCGTTCCATCGCGGTCGGCGAGGTTGACGTCGGCGCCCGCGTCGACCAGCGCCTTCAGCGTCGCGACATGGCGCGGGCCGCCGTCGCCGAGCACGACCGACTCGAACAGCGCGGTCCAGCCGAGGTTGTTCACGTGGTCGAGCGGCGCCCCGGCACGGATGAGCACGCGCACGACCTCGGCGTGCCCGAGGTGCGCGGCGGCGATGAGCGCGGTGCCGTCGTAGCGGCTCGTGACGTTCGTCGCGCGATTACCCAGGGCGAGCGCCACTTCGAGCGTCTCGACGTCATCGGCGACCGCTGCGATCGTCACCGCGTCGTAGCGGTCGCTCTCGAGCGCGTTGGGGTCCGCGCCCGCGGCGACGAGCGCGCGCATCGCGGCGTGCCGCCGCGCGAACGCGGCGACGTGAAAGGGCGTGCGTCCGCGGCCGTCCCGCGCGTCGACTGTCGCGCCCGCCGCGGCCTGTGCGCGAATGCCGGCGGCATCCCCGGCGAAGGCGGCGGCGAAGAGCCCCTGGTAGCCTGCGCGCTCCGCGGCCGACGGCGCGACTTGCGCGTTCGCGGCGAACGCGGCGAGCCACGCGAGAAGCACGGCGCAAAGAAATCGCAGCGGGACGCCCCACGAGGATTGCGAACCGGGAAGGAAGCGCCGCGCGATCATGCTCGTCGGATTGTGGCACACAGCGGAACTCGCGCATTCCCGCGGTGGCGTCCGGTCGGCTCACCCGATACACTCCGCCGGCGTTCGCGCCATGATCGGCGCGATGCGCCGCCACCGATCACCGACCGGCGAAGGCGCCATTTTGCTTGATGCCTTTGATCGAGGCGCGCCGCGCGTCGTGCGGCGGCACCTGGGAGATTGGATGGGCGACCGGAAAAGCGATGCAATGCCGTCGGCGGGCCGAGACAAGCCGGGCGAGCAGCGCCCGCGCCGGCGGCTGATCGCGCCGCTGCCGGCGGCGCTGATCGGCCTCGGCCTCATCGCCGGCGCGCCCGATGCGTCAGGCGCGATCGCGCGACCCGACGTTTTCGAGATGCCGCAGAACGCCGTGCTCAACGGCATGAACGTGCTCGCGAACGACACGGCCAATCCCGGCGAGGTCCTCATCTATTCGGTCGTGCAGGCGGCCGGGGGGGCGCTCTCGATCCAGCTCGACGGGAATTCGCGGCCCACGCTGCTCGGGTTCAAGCCGCTTCTCGGGTTCATCGGCGTACCGGTGTTCCCGCAATACTGCATCGGCGACGCGAACGGAAATAGCTGCAGCTACCTCTACATCAGCGTGCAGAATCCCAACGTCGCCACCTTCATCCACGCGAGCGACGACCAGTACGCGACGACGGCCGGCACGCCGATTCGCAACATGCAGGTGCTGGCGAACGATTTCTTCAACCCGAACGCGCTATCGATCAGCCGGCTCTTGGGTGACCAGGCGGTCGGCGGGCTGCCTGCCGTTTCGCCGGACAGCACCGGCGGCACCGGTGATTCGCAGTCCAACATGCCGCCGAACGGCCCGCTCAACAGCATGGCGTGGATGCTCGACTACGTGCCGGCGCCGGGGTTCATCGGCGTCGACAAGTTCCAGTACTGCGTCGACGAATTCGCCCGCCCCGGGACGCAGACCTGCGCGACGGTCTACGTGAACGTCCAGGCATTCGTCCGCTCGACGCCGGAGCCGATTCCCACGATGGGCGGCTTCGCGCTCGCCGGCATGTCGGGCGTGCTCGGCTGGCTCGCGATGCGCCTGCGCCGCCGCGGCTAGCCCGCGCTCCGCGGAGGTTGCCCTTGCGGCCGGGCATCAAGTTCACCTCGTTCGTCGAGCCGTCCGGTTACGGCGTCGCGGCGCTCGGTTACGTGCGCGCGCTGGTCAACGCGGGCGTCCCGGTGCGCTGGATGCCGCTGCGGCGCGTGGGCGACACCGTGCGGCCGCTCGGCGCCGGCGAAGCGTTTCCGCTCGCGATGTTCTCGACCGACGACGAGTCGCTCGCCGACCTGCCCGCGCTCCTCGCCAGGACGTCGAGGCCGATCGCGTACGACACGGTCGTCGCGCACACGGTGCCCGAGCATTGGCCGGTCCTGTTCGAGGCGGGCAGGCGCAACATCGGCATCACGGTTTGGGAGGCCGACCGGATGCCCTTGCACTGGCGCACGCTGCTCGACCTCGCCGACCGGGTGCTCGTGCCCTGCGCGATGAATCGCGCCGTGTTCGCCGCCGGCGGCGTGCGCGCCCCGATCCGCGTGGTCCCGCACGTGCGCCGCCACGCGTGGAACGCGTTCACGCCGGCCGAGGTCGACGCGGCACGCGCGCGCTTCGGCCTCGCGGACGCGCGCTTCGTCTTCTATTCGATCAATGCGTGGGATCCGCGCAAGGCGCTCGGGTCGCTGCTCGGCGCGTTCGTCCGCGCGTTCCGCGCCGAGGACGGCGTGGCGCTCGTCCTGAAGTCCGGTCCGGTCGGCTACGGCCCGCCGCCGTTCTACGCGAGCGAGCCGACGCTCGCGATGGCGCAGCGCGCCGTCGACGAGGCGTCCGACGCGGTCGACCGCGACGCGCCGACGATCTGCGTGCTGCCGCACGAGTTCACCGGCCGCGGCGTCGATCTCGTGCACGAGATCGGCGACGCGTACGTGTCGCTTCCGCACGGCGAAGGCTGGGCGCTGGGATTGTTCGACGCGGCAACGCGCGGGACGCCGGCGATCGCGACCGGTTGGGGCGGACATCTCGATTATCTCGGGCCGGACTGGCCGGGCGCAGTGCCGTTCCGCATGACGCAGGTGCCGGTGTGGCCGCCATGGCGGCCGTCGTACTGGCCATCGCAGCGATGGGCGACACCGGACCTCGACGCCGCGATCGACGCGATGCGTGCGCTCGCGGCGGATCCTGCGTCTGCGCGCGTCGCCGCCGCGGCGATCGCCGAGCGGATCGCGAACCGGTATCCGGAGCCGGTCATCGCGCGCATGCTGCTCGAGGCCATCGCATGAGCGAGATCGCGGCGCGAGTGACCGCACGCGCGTTCCATTTCGTGTTCGGCCTGCGGCCGCAGCGCGAGCCGTTCCACCTCGCGCATTGGCTCGCGCTCGAATCGTGCCGGCGAAGCCAGGTGCCGTCGGCCATCCATCTTCACTACCGGAACCTGCCGTGGGGGCCGTGGTGGGAGCGCATCGCTCCGCATCTGACCCTGCATCTCGTCGGCGCGTCGCCGCAGGGGTTCGACCCGGCGCGCTACCAGGAGACGGGCGAGGGGCGGCACATCGCCGAGCGCGGCTACGACTACGCGCACGAAGCGGATTTCCTGCGTCTGGAGATCCTGCGGGACGGCGGCGGCGCGTATGCCGACATCGACACGCTGTTCGTCGACCGCTATCCCGACGCGTGGTTCGAGCGCGAATGCGTGCTGGGCGAGGAGCCGGCGCTCATCGGCGCCGACGGCATCCTGCATCCGTCGCTGTGCAACGCGGTGATCGTCGCGCGCCCCGGATCGGATTTCATCGCGCGCTGGCTCGACGAAGCGCGCACGTCGTTCGACGGGACCTGGAGCCGCCATTCCTGCGCGGCAGCGGCGCGCCTGTGGGGGCCGATGGCCGACGCGCTGCACGTGCTTCCGCAGCACGTGCTCTATCGGCACGGACCGACGCGCGCGGGCATCGCGGCGCTGTTCGATCAGCGCGACACGCGCCTCGCCGGCATCGCGAGCCTGCACCTGTGGGCGCACTTGTGGTGGGACGATGCGCGCACGGACTTTTCGCGCTTCCATGCCGGCCTCTTCACGCCCGAATGGGTGGCGCGCGGAGAATCGACGGTCGCCGCGCTCGCGCAGCGTTACATGGGGTCAGAGACGAGACTCCAGGCGGATCGTGGAGGCGTCTGAAACGCGGGTCCGGAGTCTCGTGGGATCAGAGACGAGACTCGAGGCGTTACATGGGGTCAGAGACGAGACTCGAGGCGGATCGCGGAGGCGTCTGAAACGCGGGTCCGGAGTCTCGTCCCTGGCCCCTAGCCGATCTC
>JBDTNO010000108.1:0-11428 GCA_039933715.1 Betaproteobacteria bacterium | reverse complement strand
TACGCGCGGGATGATCCGGCAGCACCAGTTCGACAAGGTCGAGATGGTGCAGATCACGCACCCCGACCGCTCGTACGAAGCGCTCGAGCAGATGACCGGGCATGCCGGTGCGGTGCTGGAGCGGCTCGGGCTTCCCTACCGCGTGATGGCGTTATGCGCCGGCGACATGGGCTTCGCCGCCGCGAAGACGTACGACCTCGAGGTGTGGCTGCCCGGGCAGAGCGCCTATCGCGAGATCAGCTCGTGCTCGAACTGCGAGGCGTTCCAGGCGCGGCGCATGCAGGCGCGCTTCCGCAACACGCAGGGCAGGACCGAATTCGTGCACACGCTGAACGGCTCGGGCCTCGCGGTCGGCCGCACGCTCGTCGCGGTCATGGAGAACTACCAGCGCGCGGACGGCTCGATCGACGTTCCCGAGGTGCTGGAGCCGTACATGGGCGGTGTGGAGCGCATACGAAAGCCAGCATGAGTGATGGGTGAGAGGTGAGCGTGCTGCGGCCGTCTCCGGGTCACGCTCATCCCTCTTTCCTCACCCCGCGTTCCGCGACTTGCGCCGTTTGTCGTCGGCGTGGGCGGCATCGCGCTGGCGGTGCGGCGCGCTGACAACCCCTGGTAGACAACCCCTGGTACGTGGTACGTACGTGGTACCGGGGGGCACGCTCTGGCGGGCGCTGGGGTGATTCGAAAGGGCTGAACGGCGGCGGTCGGAAAGACCGCGACGCCGCCAAGTTTTCCGACCGCCGACCGCCGCCTTTCGCCCTACCGCATATTCCCCGTATGCCCGAGCGAATACCGCCCCGGCTGCGGCCACACGGTGAGCCCGTGCGGCTCCGCGCCGACCTTGACCTGCCGCACGCTGCCGCTGTCGGTGTCGAACACGTAGACGACGTCGTCGTAGCGCCCGGACAGCCATAGCTGCTTGCCGTCGGCGCTGACGTTGCCCATGTCCGGGCTGCCGCCGCCGGGAATCGGCCAGGTTGCCTCGATCTTCCGAGACGCGAAGTCGATGACCGAAACACCGCCCTTGCCCTTCGGCGGCCCGTGGATCTTCATCGAGCCGCGATTCGCGGCGTACAGCTTCTTTCCGTCGCGCGACGGGTAGAGCCCGTGCGTGCCCACCCCCGTCGGGAGGAAGCCGACCTGCGTGAAGCTCGCGCCGTCGACGACGTAGACGCCGTTCGACATCATGTCGGCGACGTACCAGGTGGTTCCGTCGGGCGACACGCGAATGTCCTGCGGCATGCCCTTCCAGGTCGTGCAGATCGTCTCGTCCTTGCCGTCGGGACCCTTGACGACCTTGGTCGGCTTGCCCGGCAGGATCAGTTGCAGGTAGCCCAAGACCTTCCGCTCGACCATGTCGATCTTCGTGACGCCGCCCGAGTACTCGCAGGTGAAAATCGCGGTGCGGCCGTCGATCGAAAAGTCCGCGTGGTTGATGCCCGCGCAGCGCGGCACCGGGAGCGAAGCCTGCAGCGCGAACGTGTGCGGGTCGCGAAAGTCGAGCCGCTTGAACGCCTCGGCCACGACGATCGCCGAGCGCCCATCGGGCGAGAAGTAGAGGTTGTACGGATCGTCGACCGGGATCGGCGCGCCCGGCTTGCCGGTCTTCGGGTCGATCGGCGTCACGCTGCCGAGCGGCGTGCGCTCGGCGTTGTTCGCGACCCACAGCGTCCTGAGATCCCACGACGGCACGACATGCTGGGGATTCAACCCCACCTTGAACCGGTCGACGACCTTGAGCGTCGCCGGGTCGATCACGTAGACGTCGTTCGATCGCAGGTGCGGCACGTAGACGCGCGCAAGGTCGCCGGCGACGGCCGGGCTCATCCTGCCGCTCGCGATCTCGCTGTAGAGGTTCGACGGGTCGGGCACGGGCGGCATGCCCGGCAGCGTCGCGATGGTCGCAGGGGCCTGTGCGAACGCGAAAGCGGCAATACCGAGCGCGAGCGACGCGGCGAACGGCGAGCGGGAAGATAGGACCATCGTCATCCTGGGGCGAAAAGGGAAGCGAAGCGTCGCGTCAACGGTGCCGCGTCGCGGCGCGGATCGCCTCAACGGAATCGGCGACGATCGCGTTGACACCGAGCGTGCCGAGCTCCGCGCTCGCGCGGCGCGGATCGCCGGACGTGCCTTCGGTCGCGCTCGGAGGCGCTGCAAGACGGTCCATCCGGACGATGGACGGGTCGACGGCGAGCGCGAGCGAGGTGTCGGCCAGCCCGGCGTGCGTGCCGATCTCGCCGTCCCGGTAGCCGCGCGCGTGCAGCGTGTCGCGGAAGCCTGTTTCGGCCGCTCGGTAGTACTCGACGATCGCGTGCACGCGCGCCGGCGACTTCGCCCACGCGCGGTCGAGCTTGCGCGCGACCGCCAGCAGCGAAGCCTGGGTGCCGCCATGATCGCCGATCAGGACGATGTCGCGGAAGCCGTGCAGCCGAAAGCTTTGCGCCACCGATTCGAGCGTCGCCTCGAACGCCGCGGTTGGAACGGTGACGGTGCCGGGATAGCGCATGTGCGCGGTCGGCGGCGCGAGGCCGCCTTCGGGCACGTACGCGATCACCGGCGCGACGAGCGCGTTGCCGAGCGCGATCGCGATGCGCTCGGCGAGCGCGCGCACGCGCGCGTTGTGCTTGCCGAGCGACATGTGCGGCCCGTTCTGCTCGGTGCCGCCGACCGGGACGATGACGGTCGTGCTGCCTTGCGCGACCCGGTCGCGAAGCTCGGTCCACGTCATCTCCTCGACGAAGACCGTGCGCGCCGCATGCGCCGGCGCGAGCGTGCAGGCGAGGAAGACGGCGACGAGGAGGCGGGCGGCCGCGGGCATCGCATCCATCATAGCCGGATCGTCGGGGCGCACGCAGCCACGACGCGACCTACGGTCCGGCTTGCGCGCTGTCGATGCGCAGGCGCGGCCGGTGCGGCGCCTCGTTGCGCAACAGGATGTCGTAATAGGCGCGCACGCGATCGACGAACGCGACCGGCATGCCGCCCCGCGCGTAGCCGAGCCGCGCCTTCCCGTAGTAATCGGGCAGCGCAAGCAGCGGCAGCGCGCGGCGCACGTCGCGCCAGCGGTCCGGGTCGAGCTTGTCGCGCTGCGCCTGGATGCGCGCGTCCTCGAGATGGCCGAGGCCGATGTTGAACGCGGCGAGCGCGATCCACGTGCGGTCGGGCTCGACGATGCGCTTGGGAAGGCGCTGCTTGAGATCATGCAGATAGCGCGCGGCCGCGAATACGCTCTGCCGCGGGTCGAGGCGATCGACGACGCCCAGGCGCCGCGCCGTGTCCTCGGTGAGTTGCATGAAGCCGCGCACGCCGGTCTCGCTCGTCGCATCCGGGTCCCATCTCGACTCCTGGTAGGCGATCGCAGCGAGGAGCCGCCATTCGACGCCGGTCGCCTCCTGCGCGGCGACGAACGTCGGCTTCCAGCGCTGCAGGTCGTCCCGGATGCGATCGAGAAAAGCCCCCGCGTCGATGCGCGTGACCTCGCCGCGCGGCGCGAGATAGCGTTCGGCGAGGCGCGCGAGCGTGCCATCGCGGCGCGCCTCGGTGAAGAAGGCGTCGAGGTCGCGCGCGAGCGCCGATTGCCGGCCGTCCACCGCCCACGCGAGCTCGCGCCTTGGGCCGATCGGGAACGCGACGTCGACGTCGAGGTAGATGTTCCGGCCGATCGCGGCGTCGATCGAGGAGACGACCGCGTAGTCGACCTTGCCTTCGTCGACGAGCGCCAGAAGCGCGTCGGCCGACATCAGCTTCATCGGCAGCCATTTCACTTCGGGATGCTGGTCGCGGATCGGCGCGAACGTGCTCTCGAGCCCCGACGCCTCGACGTACGCGACGCTCGCGCCCGCGAGATCCTTGAACGCGCGCGGGCGCAGGCCGTCGCGCGCGAAAACGAGCACCGCTTCGGCGCTCTCGTAGCCGATCGTCCACAGGATCGGCGGAACGGTCTTTCCGTCCCTGGAGGGTGTCGCGCGAGCGCCTTGCGGCCGGTACAGGCCGCCCATGCCCACGTGCGCTTCTCCGGCATCGACCCGCTCGAGGAGCGCGCCGGCGTCCGACAGGGTGACCACGGTGAGCGGCAGGTTGCGCTCGCGCGCGAATCGGTCGATGAGGTCGTGGTCGATGCCTTGCGGGCTTCCATCGGGCCCGGGAAACCAGCTGCCGGGACCCGGGCGCACGGCGACGACGAGCGTTTGCGCCTCCCTGGGCGGCGGAAGCTCGCTCGGGCCGCAGCCGGCCGCGAGCGCGGCGAGAGCGAGCGCGGCCGCGGTGCGCGCGAAGGCGCGCACGGATCGGCGTTCGACCGGGGCGCGGTGAGCGATCATCGTTCTCGCGGACAGAGGCTCGGGCCGCGTGGCGCTATAATGCCCTCGATCGTCCGAGAGGACGCAATGCCCATCCTTCGGCGGGTCGCCCCGCATTGCACGGTCGTGAATCTGGTCAGGTCCGGAAGGAAGCAGCCACAGCGATTCTCTGCAAGTGCCGGGGGAACGGCTCGCCACCCCCTACGTTGCGGGCGAAAGTGCAACCCTACTTTCGCCCGGTGCAGGCATCCCTTGAATCGCTGGCGAAGCCAGTCGATTCGAGGCGGCAAGAACTGGAAACACCACGCGTCCGATCCTGCGGGAACGCACAGGGGCGGCTTCGAGCCGGCGTCGTCGATGCGGCCTGTCGCCGCGACACCTTCCTGCCAAGCGATTTCAGGCGGCAAGACTTCGAACCCCCGCCGAGAGCCACGTTGACTTTCGCACCGCCGCCTCCATAGTGCCCCGATGAGTTACCAGGTCCTCGCGCGGAAGTGGCGCCCCAAGACGTTCGCCGAGCTGACCGGCCAGGGGCACGTGGTCACGGCGCTCCAGAATGCGCTCTCGCGCGGCCGCCTGCACCACGCTTACCTCCTCACCGGCACGCGAGGCGTCGGCAAGACGACGATCGCGCGCATCCTCGCGAAGAGCCTCAACTGCCTCACGAACGGCGTGAGCCCCACGCCGTGCGGCACCTGCGCCGCGTGCGTCGACATCGACGCCGGACGTTTCGTCGACCTGCTCGAGATCGACGCGGCGTCGAACACCGGCATCGACAGCATGCGCGAGATCCTCGACAACGCGCGCTACGCGCCGACGGTGGGCCGCTACAAGGTCTACCTGATCGACGAAGTGCACATGCTGTCGAAGGCGGCGTTCAACTCGATGCTGAAGACGCTCGAGGAGCCGCCCGAGCACGTCAAGTTCGTGCTCGCGACGACCGACCCGCAGAAGGTGCCGGTCACCGTGCTGTCGCGCTGCCTGCAGTTCGCGCTGAAGCCGCTCGCGCCCGACGAGATCGCGTCGCGCATCGCGTTCATCCTCGCCGAGGAAGCGATCGCGCACGATGCCGGCGCGGTCGCGTTGATCGCGCGCGCCGCGTCGGGCAGCCTGCGCGACGGGCTGTCGCTGCTCGACCAGGCGATCGCGTTCGGCGGTGGCGAAGTGCGCGACGCGGCGGTGCGCGCGATGCTGGGTGTCGTCGATCGCGAGTTCGTCTACCGGATCGCCGATGCGCTCGTCGCTGGCGACGGTTCCGCGGTGCTCGAGCAGGCCGATGCGATCGCCGCGCGCGGGCTTTCCGCCGAGGTCGCGCTCGCGGAGCTCGCCTCATTGCTGCACCGAGTGGCGGTCGTCCAGGCGGTCCCGCCGGCCGCCGAATCCTACGATGACGGCGAGCGCATCGCCGGTTACGCGAGCCGATTCCCGCCCGACGCGGTCCAGTTGCTCTGGCAGATCGCCGCGCAAGGTCGCGCCGATCTCGCGATCGCGCCGGACGACGCGATGGGATTGTCGATGACGCTGTTGCGGATGCTCGCGTTCGAGCCGGCGAACGCGACATCGACGGCGCCCGAGCGTCCGCCGCGCGTGGCCGCATCCCCGCGCGCGTCTCGCTCCGAATCCACGACGTCTGCCGCGAGCGCGCCAGCGGCGGCGGCTTCCGCGCCGGCTCCTGCGACACCTCGCGCGGCGCTCCCCCGCGACCCGTCCGGATGGCCGGAATTCGTCGCGAGCCTCCATCTCACCGGCATGGCGCGCGAGCTCGCCGCGCAGACCGAGATGCGACGCCTCGAAGGATCGGCGCTCACGCTCGCGCTGCCCGCGGCGCACCAGCACCTGACCGGCAAGACCTACGCCGATCGCCTCAAGGCGGCGCTCGAGCAGGCGACCGGCGTCAGGCTCCTGCTCGCCTTCGAGGTGGGCGAGGCGAAGACCGACTCGCTCGCCGAGCGCCATTCGCGCGAGCGCACCGAGGCCAGGGCGCTCACGGAGGCGGCGTTCCGCGACGAGCCGTTCGTGCGCGACGTGGTGTCGCGCTTCGAAGCGCGCGTGCGCCCCGAGTCGATCAAGCCGCGCTGACCGCGAATGCCGCACCGCCCGAAGGAAACGCGTCGATGATGAAGAACCAGCTCGCCGGCCTCATGAAGCAGGCGCAGGCCATGCAGGACAACCTGAAACGCGCGCAGGAGGAGCTGGCGCGCACCGAGGTCGAGGGCCAGTCGGGCGCGGGCCTCGTCAAGGTCACGATGACCTGCCGCCACGACGTGAAGCGCGTCGCGATCGACACGTCGCTCCTCGGCGAGGACAAGGACATGCTCGAGGACCTCGTCGCCGCCGCGGTGAACGACGCGGTGCGGCGCGTCGAGTCGGTGACGCAGGAGAAGATGGCGGGCCTCACCGGCGGCCTGCCGCTGCCGCCCGGCCTCAAGCTGCCGTTCTGAGCGGCGGAGCGAACACGATGGCCGAACGCACGGCGGAATCGCGCGCCGCCGCCGGCGAGCCGCTCGGAAGCCTTGACGCGCTCGTCAAGGCGTTGCGCGCGCTGCCCGGAGTCGGGCCGCGCGCAGCGCAGCGCATGGCGTTGCATCTGCTGCAGCACGATCGCGACGGCGCGCGCGCGCTGGCGATTGCGCTCGAGCGCGCCGCGGAAGTCGTCAACCACTGTGAGCGCTGCAACACGTTCACCGAGGGCACCGTGTGCACGCTGTGCCGTTCGCCGCGCCGCGACGCGACGCAGCTCTGCGTCGTCGAGACCCCGGCCGACCTGATGATGGTCGAGCAGACGCAGGCGTACGGCGGCCTCTACTATGTGCTGATGGGTCGGCTCTCGCCGCTCGACGGCATCGGCCCGCGCGAGATCCGTCTCGATCGCCTGCTGAAGCGCGCGCTCGACGGCACGGTGCGCGAAGCGATCCTTGCCACGAACTTCACGCACGAAGGCGAGGCGACGGCGCACTATGTCGGCGAGCTGCTCGCCGCGCGCGGATTGAAGGTGAGCCGTCTCGCCCGCGGCGTCCCGGTCGGCGGCGAGCTCGAGTACGTCGATAGCGGCACGCTGGCGCAGGCGCTGCGCGAGCGTCGGCTGATCGCCGCGCAGGAGCGTTGAGGGAGGCCCGACGCCGGGCGCGCGGTAGGACGCCGTCCCCGGGCATCGTTCGCACGGCAATCGGGATCCGCTCGTTTTTCACCGCAACACCCGGTTCTTCCGCACTGCACCATGCGCCGGTTCGCTGTTTAGGCTATATAGTCCGTCCGTTTTCGACCCAACTAATCAGGGCCCGGAGGTGACGATCCGATCACCGGGGCCCGCGACCACCGCGGGGCGTCCCGCACCGCATTTGGAGGAACTCATGAGCGACAACACCCGTGCGGCCCAGAAGCCGCAAAAGCCCGGCGCCCGGCGCCGCTTCCTGAAAGCCGCCACCGCGACGGCCGCGACCGCCGGCACGCTCGGCTTCCCGATGATCGCGAAGGGCCAGACCGGCCCGATCAGCATGCGATTCCAGTCGACGTGGCCGACCAAGGACATCTTCCACGAGTACGCGCTCGACTTCGCCAAGAAGGTCAACGACATGACCGGCGGCGAACTCAAGATCGAGGTCCTGCCCGCAGGTTCGGTCGTGCCGGCGTTCGGACTGCTGGACGCCGTGTCGAAGGGCACGCTCGACGGCGGCCATGGCGTCGTCGTCTACCACTACGGCAAGCAGAATGCGCTCGCCCTGTGGGGATCCGGACCGGCCTTCGGCATGGACGCCAACATGCTGATGGCGTGGCATCGCTGGGGCGGAGGCAGGGAACTGCTGACCAAGCTCTACGCGTCGATCGGCGCCAATGTCGTGTCGTTCCCCTATGGTCCGATGGCAACGCAACCGCTCGGCTGGTTCAAGAAGCCGGTGACCAAGATCGAGGATTTCAAGGGCCTCAAGTACCGCACCGTCGGCATCTCGATCGACATGTTCACGGCCATGGGCGCGGCGGTCAACGCGCTGCCGGGCGGCGAGATCGTGCCGGCGATGGATCGCGGCCTCCTCGACGCGGCGGAGTTCAACAACATGAGCTCCGACAAGCTGCTCGGCTTCGCGGACGTCTCGAAGGTCTGCATGCTGCAGAGTTTCCACCAGAACGCAGAGCAGTTCGAGATCACGTTCAACAAGACGAAGTACGACGCGCTGCCGGAAAAGATGCGCGCGATCATCTCCATGGCCGTCTCCGCCGCATCACAGGAGCTGACCTGGAAGGCGATCGACCGCTACTCGAAGGACTACGTCGAGCTGCAGACCAAGGACAAGGTCAGGTTCTACAAGACGCCCGACGCGATCCTGCAGCAGCAGCTCGTCATGTACGACAAGATCGCCGAAAAGAAGGGGAGCGACAATCCGATCTTCAGGGAAATCGTCGAGTCGCAGCGCGCCTTCGCCGAACGCGCCGTGAAATGGGACATGGACAACAATGTGAACCGGCGCATGGCGTACAACCATTACTTCGGTACCAAGACCGCGGCGCCGAAGAAGGCCTGATCAGGGCAAGTTGACATGACACCATCCGGAACCTTCCGGATGGTGTTTTTTTTGTTGGCGCCCTAGTCGGGAGCAGGTCGGCACGCTCGCGCCGCTGTCGCTGCCTCCGCAGAGGAACGCAATGCAGAAGCTGCTGCTGTTCGTCGACAAGGTGAGCACCTGGGTCGGCCAGGCGTTCTCCTGGCTCATCGTCTCGCTGACGCTGCTCATCTCGTGGGAGGTGTTCTCGCGCTACGCTCTCGATCATCCGCACGCGTGGGCATTCGACGTCATGATCATGATGTACGGGACGCTGTTCATGATGGCGGGCGCGTACACGCTGGCGAAGAATGGCCACGTGCGCGGCGACGTGCTCTACGGATTCTTTCCGCCGCGGCTGCAGGCCGGGCTCGACCTGACGCTCTACCTGATGTTCTTCATACCCGGAGTGGTCGCGTTGGTCTGGGCCGGTTACGTCTTCGCCGGCGAGTCGTGGGCCATCCGGGAGGGTTCGAACATCACCGCCGACGGCCCGCCCTACTACCCGTTCAAGTCCATCATCCCCGTCGCCGGAGCGTTTCTGCTGGTGCAAGGCATCGTCGAGATCATCCGTTGCGTGATCTGCCTGAAGCAGGGCGACTGGCCGTCCCGCATCGCAGACGTCGAGGAAGTCGACGTCGAAAAGCTCAAGAAGATGGTGCACGTCCAGGACGCGGACATCGCCGAGCTCGACCAGTTCGTCGTCCGTCAATCGGAAGCGCGCCCATGAGGAAGGAAGTCTGGTTCGGGCTCAGCATCATGGCGGCCGTGGTGGCGCTGGTGTTCACGCTGATGCCAGCGCCCTCGCAAATGACCAACGGGCACCTCGGCCTGCTGATGCTCGGTCTGATCGTGGTGGGCATCATGCTGGGCTTCCCCACGGCGTTCACGCTGATGGGCATGGGCGTGATCTTCGGCTGGCTCGCCTACCGGAGCGTCGATCCGACGCTCGCGAACCGGCAGATCCTCGATCTGATGGTGCAGCGCGCGTATTCCGTGATGTCCAACGACGTGCTGATCGCGATCCCGCTGTTCGTGTTCATGGGTTATCTCGTCGAACGGGCGGCCCTGATCGACCGTCTGTTCAGGAGCCTGCACCTCGCGACCGCACGGGTACCCGGCGCGCTGGCCGTGGCCACCATCGTCACCTGCGCGATCTTCGCCACCGCCACCGGCATCGTCGGCGCGGTCGTGACGCTGATGGGCCTGCTCGCGTTCCCGGCGATGCTCAAGGCGGGCTACAACATCAAGGTCGCGGCCGGCGCGATCACGGCGGGTGGCTGCCTCGGCATCCTGATCCCGCCTTCGGTGCTGCTGATCGTGTATGGCGCAGTCGCGGGCGTGTCGGTGGTCAAGCTTTACGCCGGTGCCTTCGGCCCCGGCATCATGCTCGCCGCCCTGTACATCGGCTACGTCATCGTGCTCGCGAAGCTGCGGCCCGACCTGATGCCGCCACTGCCCGAGAGCGAGCGCGGCGTAGCGCTTCCCGCGTTTGCGCAGAGGCTGGCGCCGCAAGGCAGCAACGCCCTGGCCGGGCTGTGGCGCGCGGTGACCGGACGCAGCCGTGCCGGCGTCGCGAAGGGAACCGTGCTGGGGCAGTTGCTGGTCACCCTGATTCCGGCGCTGTTCATCGCCGCCATGCTCGGCTTGACGTGGCAAAACACGACCTCACCGGAGGCCGCGATCGACACGACGGGCCTGGTGGAGGCGGGCTCCCAGAGCACCGCCGTCTCCGAGTCCCCGGCGGACGCTCTCGGCGCAAAGGGCAACGACGAGGACGCCGGAGGGCTCCAGGAGCCTCCGTCCGAATCGGAAAAGGACAGTGCTGCGCCCGTTGCGGTCGAAGCCGCGAAACCGGCGATGGTGGAATCGGCGCCTGCGCCGGTGATCGCGAAGGCCGAGCGGCTCGCGACGCCGACCTGGTACTGGATCGTTCTCGGCGTGTGCGTCGCATTGCTCGCCGTCCTATACCGGTTCTGGAACTGGGGGCGGCTCGAAGTGTTCAAGATGCTCCTGAGCTCGTTCTTTCCGCTGGCGATCCTGATCATCATGGTGCTCGGCTCCATCGTGTTCGGCCTGGCGACGCCTACCGAGGCGGCGGCCGTCGGCGCGCTCGGCGGAGGCATCCTCGCCGCCGGCTACCGCTTTGTTTCGCACTGGCTCGCGAAACCGGCCGACGGCAAGGTAGGAGACACCGTCTGGACCACCATCAAGGAGCTTGGCGTCATCGTCAAGGAATCCTCTTTCCTCACGGCCAAGACGAGCGCGATGGTGTGCTGGCTGTTCGTCGGCTCGTCGATCTTCTCGGCGTCGTTCGCGCTGCTGGGCGGGCAGGAAATCATTGAGCACTGGGTGCTGTCGCTGGGCCTGACGACGGTGCAGTTCATGCTGCTGAGCCAGTTCATCATCTTCATCCTGGGCTGGCCGCTGGAGTGGACCGAGATCATCGTGATCTTCATGCCGATCTTCATTCCGCTGCTGGCCAAGTTCAACGTCGACCCGCTGTTCTTCGGCTTGCTGGTCGCGCTGAACTTGCAGACGGCCTTCCTGAGCCCGCCGGTGGCGATGGCCGCGTTCTACCTCAAGGGCGTGAGT
>JBDTNO010000107.1:0-11579 GCA_039933715.1 Betaproteobacteria bacterium | reverse complement strand
GAGGCGATCCGGGCGACACCGTCGCGCCACGCGCGTCGCGCGGCATCTTAGGAGCCCGCATGCTTTCGCGCCACTACGTCCGGATGGCCTGCAACAACGCCTGGTCGAACCACCGGCTGCTGCGCGCGTGCATGCGCCTCTCGCCCGAGGCGTTCGCGGCGACGCGCACGAGCTTCTTCCCGTCGATCGTCGCGACGCTGAACCACGTGCTGACCGTCGACTGGTATTACGTCGACGCGCTCGAGCGCTGGCAGCACCGTCGCGAGGTCAACCGCGCGCCGTGGCGGTTCTACGAGCCCGAGGTGCCGTTCGCCGACGCGCATGCGCTGCACGCCGCGCAGCGCCTCTGCGACGATCGGCTCGTCGCGCTGTGCGAGGCGCTCGACGACGCGCGGCTCGACGAAGGCGTGGCGCTGATGCGCCGCGCGGGACAGCAGCACGAGCCCGCGCACCGGCTGCTCGACCACCTGTTGCAGCACCAGATCCACCATCGCGGCCAGGCGCACGCGATGCTCGCCGGCACCGACGTCGCGCCGCCGCCGCTCGACGAGTTCTATTGCGCGAACGAGGCGCAGCTTCGCGCGAAGGAGCTCGCGGAGATCGGGTTGTCGGAGGAGCGGGTTTGGGGCAACGCGGCGATGGGCGATAGACGATAGGGAAACCCCTGAAGCCGTGAGGCGTTGCAAGGGAGTTGGGTCACCGCCCGTGAATGCCGCGCCACGCGCGGTCTCCCACGCCTACGCCCATCGCCGCTTTCCTCTCCGCATCCCATGCTCTGGGCCGCCCTCCTGCTCTCCGACCTCCCGCTCGAGGTCTACGCGCGCGGGCTCTCCGATGCCGACGCCGCGCGCCCGTTCGCGGTGACGAGCGGCGGGTCGCGCCCGCACGTCGTCGTCGCGAACGCCGCGGCGCGCGAGGCCGGCGTCAAGCGCGGAGCGCCGGTCGCGGGCGCGCTGGCCCTCGTGCCGGGGATCGTGCTGCGCGAGCGCGATCCCGCGGCGGAAACGCAGGCGCTCGAAGCGGTCGCGACGTGGGCGCTGGCGTTCACGCCCACGGTGAGCCTCGCGCCGCCGCGCGCGGTGCTCGCCGAGATCGGCGGCAGCCGCAAGCTCTTCGGCGGCCTCGGGCCGATCGTCGCCGCGCTCGCGGCGGGCCTCGACGAGCGCGGCGACACCGCGCGCATCGCCGTCGCGCCGACGCCGCTCGCCGCGATCGTGCGCGCGCGCATGCGACGCACCGATCCGGTGCTCGCGCCGCACGATCTCGCGCGCGCGCTCGCCGACCTGCCGCTCGCGACGCTCGACCTCGAGGCGCGCCTCCTCGACACGCTCGCCGCCGCCGGCGCGCGGCGCTTCGGCGACGCGCTGGTCGTCGCGCTCGACCGCGCGCACGGCCGCCGTCCCGATCCGCGCGTGCCGTGGACGCCCCCGCCCGTCTACCGCGGCAGGCTCGCGCTGCCCGCGCCGGCGCACGACGCCGCCGCGCTCGGCTTCGCCGCGCGGCGCCTCGCGCAGGAGCTCGCCGCGTGGCTCCATGCGCGCGGCCTGGGCGTGCTGCGCTTCGAGCTCGCGCTCGCCCTCGAGCGCGCGCAGCACGCGCGCGTCGGCCGTCCCGCGACGACGATCGCGCTGTCGTTCGCCGCGCCGGCGCGCACGATCGACCACCTGGCGACGGTGCTGGTCGAGCGTCTTTCGCGCCTCGCGCTTCCGGCGCCGGTCGAGGGCCTCGCGCTCGCGACGCAGGAGACCGCGCCGCTCGCCGGCCGCCTCCTGAGCCTCCTGCCCGGCGACGAGGGCGACGCGCCCGCGATCCCGCTCGTCGACCGGCTGCGCGCGCGCCTCGGCGACGGTGCGGTCGTGCGCTACGCGACGCACGACGAGCACCGGCCCGAGCGCGCGCTGTCCGCATCCGCTTCCGTCGCGCGCGCCCCGGCGGCGCCCACGGCGCTTCCCGACGCTCCGCGACCGTTGTGGCTGCTCTCCGAGCCCGCGCCGATCGGCGCATCGCTCGCGTCCGCGCCTTGGGTGCTGCACGACGGGCCCGAGCGCATCGAGTCCGGATGGTGGGACGGCGGCGACGTGCGGCGCGACTACTATGTCGCCGAAACGCCGCGCGGCGGGCGCGCGTGGATCTTCCGCGACCATCGTCGCGGGACCGACGACGGCGAATGGTGGCTGCACGGCTGGTTCGCCTGATCGCAGGCGCTGCCGCGACCGCCGCGATCCCGTTGACCCGAAGCCGCTTGCCCTCGGCCACGTAGAATCGTGCGATGCCTCCATCGCACGCGCCGACGCCGCATCCCTATGCGTCGCTCACACCCGACCTCGTGCTCGACGCGCTCGAGACGGTCGGCGTGCGCGGCGACGGTCGGCTGATCGCGCTCGGCAGCTACGAGAACCGCGTCTACCAGGCGATGCTCGACGACGGCCCGCCGGTCGTCGTCAAGTTCTATCGACCCGGGCGCTGGAGCGACGAGGCGATCGCCGAGGAGCACGCGTTCGTGCGCGCGATCGCCGATGCCGAGGTGCCCTCGGTACCGCCCCGGGCCATCGACGGGCACACGCTGCACGTCCACGCGGGCTTCCGCTTCGCCGTCTACGCCAAGCGCGGGGGTCGCGCGCCCGAGCTCGACCGCGACGAGGTGCTCGAATGGATCGGCCGCTTCCTCGGCCGCTTGCACGCGGTGGGCGCGCAGGAGCGGTTCGTCGCGCGGCCCGCGATCGACGTCGAAACGTTCGGAACGGCGCCGCGCGCGCTCCTGCTCGACCACGGCTTCATCCCCGCCGAATTGCGCGAAGCGTGGATCGCCGCATCCGCCCTCGCGCTCGACGGCGTCCGGCGGGCCTGGGAGCGCGCGGGCGACGTCCCGCGCCTGCGCCTGCACGGCGACGTGCATGTCGGCAACGTGCTGTGGGTCGACGGCGGCGCCGAGCGCGGCCCGCACTTCGTCGACTTCGACGACGCACGCACCGGACCGTCGATGCAGGACCTGTGGATGCTGCTCTCCGGCGATCGCGAGTCGATGGAACAGCAACTCGGGAAGGTGCTCGAAGGGTACGAGCAATTCCGGGATCTCGACCGGCGCGAGTTGGCGCTGATCGAGCCGCTGCGCACGCTGCGTCTCCTCCACTACTCGGCGTGGATCGCTCAGCGCTGGGACGATCCGGCATTCCCGGCCGCGTTCCCGTGGTTCGGCACCACGCGCTACTGGCAGGACCGCATCCTCGAGCTGCGGGAGCAGATCGGCGCGATGGGCGAGCCCCCGATCGCGGCGGCCTGACGCGCGAGGCGTCAGCGCGGCGGCGCACGCGGCGACGCCGCGCCGGTCGCCGCGAGCGCAAGCGCCGAGAGCGCCGCGAACGTCGCGCCGAACGCGAAGGCGTAGCGCGCCCCGAATCCGTCCCAAAGCGCGCCCGCAGCACCACTCGCCACGAGCATCGCGACGCCCTGCGCCAGGTTGAACACGCCGAACGCGGTGCCTCGCAGGTCGGCGGGTGCGTGCTCGGCGACCATCGCCGCGAAGATGCCCTGCGTGAGCCCCATGTGCAGTCCCCACAGGCCCGCGCCGACGAACACGAGCGTCGCGCCGGGTGCGAACGCGAGCGACGCGTGCGCCAGCCCCAGGGCCGCGAGCCCGCCGTACAGCGTGGCGCGCCCGTGGCCGCGGTCGAGCGCGCGCCCCGCCGGCCACGCGACGAGCGCGTAGACCACGGTCATCGCGACCATCACCCAAGGCGCCTGTCCGATCGCGAGCCCCACGTCGGCGGCGCGCAGAACCAGGAAAGCTTCCGAGCAACGCGCGATCGCCATCAGCGCCGCGACGCCGGCGATGAGCCAGAACGCACGCGGCAGCCGGCGCGCGCCGGCGAACGACATCCGACGCGCTGGCATCGCCGCGCCGGGCCGGTCGGGCTCGTCGACGCCGAAGACGATCAGCGCGACCGCGAGGAACGCCGGCACCACGGCGATCCAGAATGCGGCGCGGAAGTCGCCGGCGAATCCGGCGAGCGCCGCGATCGCCACGATCGGGCCAAGCACTGCGCCGACCGTGTCGAGCGACTGGCGAAGGCCGAAGCTCGCGCCGCGGTTCTCGGGAAGCGTGAGGTCCGCGATCAGCGCGTCGCGCGGCGCGCCGCGAATCCCCTTTCCGACGCGGTCGGCGAGGCGGGCGCCGACGATCCAGCCGAAGGTCGGCGCGAGCGCGAAGACCGGCTTGGTGAGCGCCGCGATGCCGTACCCGAGCAGCACGAGCGGCTTGCGCTTGCGCATCGCGTCCGACGCGACGCCCGAGAACACCTTGACGATCGGCGCGACCGCTTCGGCGATGCCTTCGAGCAACCCGATCGCGAGCATGGACACCCCGAGGCCGGTCGCGAGGTAGAGCGGAAGCAACGCGTGGACGATCTCCGACGATACGTCCATGCACAGGCTGACGAGGCCGAGGACGACTACGCCGCGGGGAACCCTGGGCCTCGCGGGAACGATGCGTACCGTCATGCCGATCCCTCGAAAATTGGCGCCGCCGCACGTCGGGGCGCCTTCGCCGGCAATTGTATGCACGTGACATGCCGCCGCACGTCGGAAAGGTCCGCGGGAAAACAACATCATTGTCACCTACAGCGGAACGGCCGTGTCCTTGGACGCGCCGACCCGATTGGCGAAGCGTCGAGCCGCGATCGTCCCCGTGGCGTCGATCGTCAATATCGATGGTTGTGCAGTACGGTGCGGCAACGCCCCTTTTCCCTGACCGACGGCGGCGAATTTCTCGCTTCTTCGCGTGCTAGATTCACCGCCGAAATGCGTTCCCGCGTCCTGCGGGAAAAGCACAATGAATGTGATTCACGGCCGCACCGGATCCACCGGATCCACCCGACCTGAGCGCGCTCCAAGGCTCGCGTTCGGCGCCGTCGTGAAATCGTCGCACAAAGGGATAGTCGAATGAGCATCCAACGTCGATCGCGGCCTCTCACGGCCTTCGCCCGCTTCGCACGCTTTCTCGCGGCGGGCGCCTTCCTCTCGGCGGTCGGCACCGCGCCCGCGTTCGCCAACGCGGGCATGGGCGTGCAGGTGATCTTCCCGCCGAGCGTCTCGGTCGGCCAGACCGGGCTCACGGGAACGATCGACATCCAGAACACGTCGACGCCGGACACGCTCAAGATCACGCTGAACTCGATCACGCTGATCCCGAGCTGCGGCGCCTACTCGGTCATCACGTGCACGGCGGTCGACCCCGGCGTGCTCTTGATCAACACGCCGGCGGTGGGCCGCGCGCTCACCGCATGCGCGGGCGTGAGCTTCACCACCGCGCCCACCGGCCAGCTCGACGGCAGCTACAGCTTCACCCCCGTCGGCACCGTCGTCCTCGACACGCCGGGCAGCGCGAACGACCGCTGCGTCATCGACTTCACATTCAACGTGCTGAAATCGCCGACGGTCGACGCGAGCCCCGGCATCCCGGGTGTGCAGACGCTGCCGGGGGCAGTCGTCACCGGCACGGCGAACGACACGTCGCAAGCCGTCGGCTTCGGCACGGCCTTCTTCGTTACGGTGGACAAGGCGAACCCCGCCATCGTGACGTCGGCCTCGTCCGCCGTGGTCGCCGGCGGAAGCATCAACGACATCGCCACGCTATCGCTCGCCACCAATCCGACCGGCACGATCACGTTCCGCCTGTACGGCCCGAACAACGCGAACTGCACGGGCGCGCCGATCTTCACCAGCGTCGTCGCCGTCAACGGCAACGGTCCCTACCCGTCGGGCTTCTCCGTCGCCAGCGCCGCCGGCACGTATCGCTGGATCGCGGCGTACAGCGGCGACGCGAACAACAACGCGGTCGCGGGCGCGTGCAACGACGCGAACGAGAGCGTCATCGTCACGCCGGGCACGCCGTCGCTCACGACGAAGGCCTCGGCGGCGATCAAGCTGGGCGGCAACGTGACGGACACGGCGACGCTGCTGAGCGGCATCGCACCGACCGGCTCCATCACGTTCCGGCTATACGGGCCGAACGTCGCGAACGTCTGCAACGCCGGCAACCTCGTCTTCACGTCGAGCGCGGTGGCGGTCAACGGCAACGGCAACTACACGTCGACGCCGACGTACGCGCCGACGGCGATCGGCACCTACCGCTGGATCGCGTCCTACAGCGGCGACGCGAACAACAATGCGATCACCGGCACATGCGGCGACGCGAACGAGAGCGTCGTGGTCAGCCAGGCGACGCCGACGATCGTCACCGCCGCTTCGCCGAACGTCGTGATCGGCGGCTCGGTCACCGACAGCGCCACGATCGCGAGCGGCGTCGCGCCCACGGGCAATATCGTCTTCCGCCTTTACGGCCCGAGCGCGAGCGTCTCCTGCGCCGCCGGCCTCCTCGTCTTCACCTCGGCGCCGATCGCCGTGAATGGCAATGGCAGCTACGGACCGTCGGGCTCGTTCACGCCGACGGTGCCGGGCACCTATCGCTGGATCGCCAGCTACTCGGGCGACACCAACAACGCGGCGATCGCCGGCTCGTGCGGCGCGACCGGCGAGACGGTCATGATCACGAAGGCGTCGCCGACGCTGGCGACGGTCGCCTCGGCCGGCGGCGCGCTCGGCATCTCGGTCACCGACAGCGCCACGCTTTCCGGCGGCTTCTCCCTGACGGGCACGCTCGTCTTCAAGCTCTACGGTCCGAGCGCCACCAACACCTGCACCGATGGCGCCGGGGGCAACCTGGTATTCACGTCGGCACCGATCACCGTGAACGGCGCCGGCAGCTACGGCCCGTCGGGCTCGTTCACGCCCACCGTGGCGGGCACCTACCGCTGGCGCGCCACTTACTCGGGCGACACGAACAACAACGGCAGAACGGGTGCTTGCGACGCGACCAACGAGTCGGTCACGATCGCGAAACTGACGCCGACCATCGCCACGACCGCCTCGACGGGCGGCGCGATCGGCACGCAGCTCACGGACACCGCGGTCGTGTCGGGCGGCAGCGCCCCCACGGGCACCGTCACGTTCAACCTGTACGGCCCGAACAACGCGAGCTGCTCGGGCAACGCGATCTTCACGTCGACGAACGCCCTGGTCGCCGGAAGCGCGACGTCCAATGCGTACACCACGCTGGCCGCAGGCGTCTATCGCTGGACCGCGACCTACAGCGGCGATGCGAACAACAACGGCGTCTCGCACCCCTGCAACTCGGCCAACGAGTCGGCGACGATCACGCAGGCCACGCCGACGATCGCGACGGTCGCCTCGGCGGGCGGCGCGGTCGGCAAGCAGGTCAGCGACACCGCGAGCGTGACGGGCAGCAGTCCGACCGGCTCGGTAACGTTCAACCTCTACGGTCCCGACAACGCGGCCTGCTCCGGCTCGCCGATCTTCACGTCGACGATCGCCCTCGCGGGCGGCAGCGCAACGTCCGCGTCGTACACGACCACGGCGCCCGGCGTCTACCGTTGGACCGCGAGCTACAGCGGCGACGCGAACAACGCGGCCGTCTCGCACCCGTGCAACAGCGCCAACGAGTCCGCGACGATCACCAAGGCGTCGCCGACGATCGCGACCGTCGCCTCGGCGGGCGGCGCGATCGGCACTCTGCTCTCGGACACGGCGACGCTCACGGGCGCCGTCAACCCGACGGGCACGGTGACGTTCAGCCTCTACGGTCCGGACAACGCGACCTGCTCGGGCTCGCCGGTCTTCACGTCGACGGTGAACCTGTCGGGCGCGAGCGCAACGTCGGCCTCGTACACGACGACGGCCGCGGGTGTGTACCGGTGGACGGCCACGTACAACGGCGACACGAACAACAACGCCGTCTCGCATCCGTGCAATGCGGCCAACGAGTCGGCGACCATCGCCAAGAGCTCGCCGACCATTGCTACGGTCGCCTCGGCGGGCGGCCCGATCGGCACGCAGCTGACCGACACCGCGACCGTGTCGGGTGGCAGCAACCCGACCGGCACGGTGACGTTCAACCTCTACGGGCCGAACGACGCCACCTGCACCGGCACGCCGGTCTTCACCTCCGCAACGGTGCCGCTCACCGCCGGCAGCGCCACGTCGGCTGCCTTCACCACCACGCTGGCAGGTGTGTACCGCTGGAGGGCCACGTACAACGGCGACGCCAACAACAACGTGGTCGCGCATCCCTGCAACGCGGCGAACGAGTCGGCGACCATCGGAACCAGCACGCCGACGATCGTCACGGTCGCCTCGGCGGGCGGCCCGATCGGCACGCAGCTGACCGACACCGCGACCGTGTCGGGTGGCAGCAACCCGACCGGCACGGTGACGTTCAACCTCTACGGGCCGAACGACGCCACCTGCACCGGCACGCCGGTCTTCACCTCCGCAACGGTGCCGCTCACCGCCGGCAGCGCCACGTCGGCTGCCTTCACCACCACGCTGGCAGGTGTGTACCGCTGGACGGCGACGTACAACGGCGACGCCAACAACAACGCGGTCTCGCACCCGTGCAACTCGGCAAACGAATCGGCGACCATCGCCCAGACGACACCGACGCTCGTGACGCAAGCCACCGCGCTGGTGATTCTGGGAGCGTCGATCACCGACACGGCCACGCTCTCCGGCGCCACCAACCCGACGGGCACGATCACATTCCGGCTCTACGGTCCCAACGATGCGACCTGCGCCAACCCGCCGCTCTTCACGTCCAACGCGGTCGCGGTCGACGGCAACGGCAGCTACCCGTCGACGCCGTCGTTTAAGCCGCTGCTCGCCGCGACCTACCGGTGGATCGCGAGCTACAGCGGCGACGCCAACAATGCCGCGTTGTCAGGGGCGTGCAACGACGCGAACGAGAACGTGACGGTGACGAGCCCGGCGCCGCCGCCGAGCGGCCCGCCGCGTCCGGTGCCGACGCTGTCGCAATGGGCACTGTTGCTGCTGGTCCTGATGATGGGGATGGTGGCGATGGCGAACGTGCGGGGGCGCCGCCGCTGACCGCCGGTAAGCGGTAGCGCGAACACCATGGCGGGCGTCGTCGTCCTGAAGGTCGGCGCGACCCGCCCGGGCAAGGGGGAAGTCGGGACGGGGCACGCGTGCCCCGTCTTTTTTTGCCTCGTCTCCCCGGGGCCGACCGGTCCCGACCGCGCCCTGCGCGCTGGGCGCGGACATCCGGGCGCGTTGCACGATGCCGTTCCCCGCGATTCGACGATCGTCGGCATCCCAGGTGCCGCGCGACGACATCGCGCGGTGACCTTGGCCGACGCAGGACCGCGTGATGCGGGCCGATCGACTCCCGGCAGAACGACGCGCCCGCGGCCGTTTGACCCAGGAGACGACGATTGTACGAGCATGCAATTCCAGGGGCGTGAGAAAATCCTGACGGAAAAACAACACGCTTGTCCGCTACATAAGACGGCCCGTCTCCTCCTGTCGATGGCGGGTTTCTCACAGCGCGCGCCCGGACGGATCAACGCGCGCGCCTGTCGATTCCCCGATCACTTGTTCATGACAGCACGCGCGCGTCCATGGCACGGAACGTTATCCGGTGCTTCCGGCGCGAAGTCGATGCTAGATTCGCCGAACAGGAAATCGCGTGCCTTGCACGGTTCGTGCATGTAGCGGGATCGATGCGCCCCCGCGCGGCATCGAACCGGTCGATCGAACCGGGATGCGCGGAACCGTCACGGCGACGCTTCACGGGTCGTCATCACGTTGGCCGGTCCGGGCCGAATCGGACCCACCGGGTCCGCCGAGCCCTCGTGTCTGTCTCCCCGGCTTGCCGTGCGGCCCCCTCGCGGGACCGTGAACAAGGGAACGTCGAATGAACAACGATAGTCGCTCGCAGGCCTTCGGGGCCTTCGTCCGCTGCACGCGCGCCCTCGTCGCCGGTGCGCTGCTCTTCGTCGCCGGCACCGCGCCCGCGTTCGCCAACGCGGGCGTGGGACTGCAGGTGGTCTTCCCGCCGACGGTCACGGTCGGCCAGACCAACGTCGCCGCGAATATCGACATCCAGAACACCTCGACGCCCGACACGCTGACGATCACGCTCAACACGATCACGCTGGTCCCGAGCTGCGGCGCCTACTCGATCATCACCTGCACGCAGCTCGATCCCGGCGTCCTCTTCATCGACAACCCGGCGACGGGCCGCGCCGGCACCGCGTGCGCCGGCGTGAGCTTCACCACCGCGCCGACCGGTCAGCCGGACGGAAGCTACAGCTTCACGCCCGCGACCACGATCCTGCTGGGCACCCCCGGCAGCGCCACCGACAAGTGCATCATCGACTTCACGTTCGACGTGCTGAAGGCGCCGACGCAGGACGCGAGCGTTAACCCGGGCGTGCAGACTCTCCCGAGCGCGCTGGTCACCGGCACGGCGAGCGATACGTCGCTGGCGGCGGGATTCGGCACTGCCTTCTTCGTCACGATCAACAAGGCCTCTCCGACGATCTCGACGACGGCGTCGCCCGCCGTGGTCGCCGGCGGCAGCATCTTCGACACTGCGACGCTCGCCGGCGGCAGCAACCCGACCGGCACGATCACGTTCAACCTCTACGGGCCGAACGACGCGACCTGCGCCGGCCCCGTCATCTTCACCACCAACACGACGGTGGCTGGCAACAACAGCTACACGTCCGCCTCGTTCGTCGCCAACCTGGTCGGGACGTACCGCTGGATCGCCTCGTACAGCGGCGACGCGAACAACAACGCCGTTGTGGGCCTTTGCAACGACGCGAACGAGAGCGTCGTCGTCACGGCGGACTCGCCCTCGCTGACGACGGTGTCCTCCGCCGCGATCAACCTGGGCGGCACGGTCACCGATACGGCGACGCTGCTCAACGGCACGTTGTCGACGGGCACGATCACCTTCACGCTCTACGGGCCCAACGACGCGACCTGCGCAGGCGCGCCGGTGTTCACGTCGAGCCCGGTCACGGTCAACGGCAACGGCAGCTACGTGTCGACGCCGGCCTATGCACCGACCGCCATCGGCACCTACCGCTGGATCGCCTCGTACAGCGGCGATGGCAACAACAACCCGATCGCCGGATTGTGCGGCGACGCGAACGAAAGCGTCGTCGTCAGCCAGGCGACGCCGGCAATCGTCACGATCGCGTCCGTGGGGGGCGTGATCGGCATCTCGGTCACCGACAACGCGACGCTCTCCGGCGGCTTCTCGCCGACGGGTAACATCGTCTTCCAGTTGTTCGGGCCGAGCGCTACCGTCGTCTGTAACGCGGGGAACCTCGTCTTCACGTCGAGCCCGATCGCGGTCAGCGGCAACGGCAGTTACGGGCCTTCCAACGCGTTCGCGCCGACCGTGGCGGGCACCTACCGCTGGATCGCCACGTATTCCGGCGACCCGAACAACGTCGGCGTCGCCGGCGTGTGCGGCGCGACGGGCGAGACGGTCACGATCTCGCGTGCCACGCCGTCGATCGTCACCGTCGCGCCCACCGGCGGCGCGATCGGCACGACGCTGACCGATACGGCCACCGTCTCCGGCGGCAGCAGCCCGACGGGCACGGTGACCTTCCGCCTCTACGGCCCGAACGACGCGAGCTGCTCGGGCGTGGTGATCTTCACATCGACGAACGCGTTGACGGCGGGGAGCG
>JBDTNO010000106.1:0-11635 GCA_039933715.1 Betaproteobacteria bacterium | reverse complement strand
CCGACGGGCCGTCCCTCGGCCGCCAGCCCCCTGGGGGGAGGCGCGCGAAGCGCGCATTCGGGGGGATCACCGCGGCCGACGGGCCGTCCCTCGGCCGCCAGCCCCCTGGGGGGAGGCGCGCGAAGCGCGCTTTCGGGGGGGTCACATCCCCTCGAAGCGGAAACCCGCGTCGCGTACGCCGGCGACAAGATGCTCGAGCGCACGGTCGGCCTCCTCGCGCGGGCCACGCACGCCGAGCTCGATGCGGCGTCCGCCGTCCGGGAGGAACGCGGGCAGGCTGAAGAGCTTGACACGCGGGAAGCGCGCGACGTTTTCGTCCATCAACGGCAGGAGCTGGCTCTCGCCCGCGTCGTAGACGGCGATCGCGCGCTCGACCGGCTTGTCGCGTCGCAATGCCGGGTAGCGCGTGTCGAGCACCCAGTCCATCATCGGCCACGCCATCTGCGGGAAGCCGGGAAGGAAGTGGTGGTCGCGTACCGAGAACGCGGCGATGCGGTTGAACGGATTGGGTACGATGGCGGCGCCAGCGGGAAACTCGGCCATCAGCACGCGGTGCGGGTACGCGTCGGCGCCGAAGCGCGCCTCGATCTCCGCGACCGCCTCCGGGTGCCGCTCGAGCGGCACGCCGAGCGCAGCCGCCGCGGCCTGCCGCGTGTGGTCGTCCGGCGTGGCGCCGATGCCGCCGAACGAGAACACGAGCGCGCCACTCCCGAGCGTCTCGCGAAAGAGCGCGGTCAGGCAACCGCGATCGTCGCCGACGTAGCGCGCCCAATCGATCGCGAGGCCGCGCGCGCCCAATGTCCCGATCGCATGCGCGAGATGGCGATCCTGGCGCTTGCCCGACAGGATCTCGTCGCCGACGATCACGACGCCGATCGCCGTCAGAGCGTCGGGCGGCGCGGTCAAGCGGGTTCGGCCGCGAGCCGGCCTTCGAGCTGGCCGATCACCGTCGACAGCGCGCGGTCGAGCAGCGGCTCGGCCTCGACCGGTCGCGCGCGATCGGCGCGGAAGCGATCGGCGAGCTCCTCGGCGGTCATCGACAACGCCTTCTGCCCCTGCCGGTTGGTGAACAGGTAGGTGCCCCGCAACGGACTGATCCACGCGAGCTTCGCGAATGCGAGCTGGCCATCGTCGCCCTCGAACTCGATCCACATGCCGCGGTCGAGGCTTCGCGCGATCTCGAGGAACTGGTCCTCGACGACGACCGGCTCCTCGACCGGCTGCGCCGGCTCGGCCGGCCCCATCGCATCCGCGAGCGCCTCGGCCGCCAGCGCGCCGCGCTCGTCGCCCGCGGCCTTCGCGACTTCGGCCTGCGCCTTCGCCGCTTCCGCGACCGCAGCGGTCGGCGACTCGACGTGCGCGTAGGTCGGCTTGACCGCGGCCGCGTGCGCCTCGACGAGATTCGACATGAACGACTCGCGCACCTCGGGCGGCCACGATTGCCCCTGCACGCCCGCGGTCAGCCGCTTCAGCAGCGACGGCAGGAGCGCGACCAGGTGCTTGCGATCCTCCGACGTGCGCTTCGGCTGCACGCTCCAGACCAGATCCTCGAGCGTCGACACCGCGGCACCCCAGGCCTCGCTCTCCTCGCCCGCGGCCGCGTAGACGCGTCCCATCGCGGACTGCCAGCGATCGCGCAGGAACGCCGCGAGGAACTTCGGCACCGGCGACGCCCCGATGCGCCGCTCGACCTCGCCGCGCGCGACGTTCGACGCGATCTCCGCACGGTCGCGAAGGTTGATCTCCTCCGCGTTGGTGCTGATGTTCGCTTCGGCGTTGCGCTCCTCCTCGGCGAGGAACTCCTCGAGGCCGGTGCGCAATTCGTCGAAGATCGCCAGGTCGTCGGAGAATCCGTCGAGGACCCGGCGGACGATCGCGTCCATCTTGCGGTAGAGCGGATCCTCGTTGCCCATCGCCGTCGACCAACCGCGGCCCGCCTCGGCGAGCGCGTTGACGAGCCGGCGCGACGGATGCGACTTCTTCGCGAAGAACGCGCCGTCGAGCATCGCGGCCTTCAGGACCGGGATCTGCAGGCGCGCGAGCAGCGCCTTGATGCCGTCGGGCAGGTCGCGCGTCTCGAAGATGAAGTCGAACAGCATCGCGACCATCTCGATGGTCATCGACTCGAGCTGGTTCGCCTTCTTGCCGAGCGGCGACTCCTGCAGGTCGCGCAGGACGTTGTGCAATCCGTCCGGGATGCCGGAGAACTGGACGACCGCGCCGCCGCCGAGGTCGAAGGCGCTCTGCCCCGCCTGCAGGCGCGTCAGGCCCTCGTGCAGCACCGGCGTCGCGATGATCGGCGCGCCGGGCACGTAGCCCGACGGCGTCGGCGCCATCGGGGCGAAGCTGATCTGCGGCAGCCCGCCTTGCATCGGCATCGCGATCTCGGGAAGATCGCCGGGCGCGCCGCCGCTCATGCCGCCGCCGTCGTAGGGCATGCGCCGCATCCCCTGCGGCATCCCCTGCGGCATTCCGCCGCCGGTCGGCGGCGTCCCGCCCGGCGGCATGCCGTGCCCGTGACTCGCCGCGTTGCCGAACATCCGGCGGAACAGCGCCATCACATCGACCTCGGCGGCCGCGAGCTGGTCGGCCTTCGCCTGCTCGCGCGCGTCGCGCGCGTCGCGCGCCTCGGCCGCGGCCACGCGCCGCTGCTCGCTCGCCGCGCGGTTGAACACCGACGGCCGGATGGCGGTCGGCACGACGCGCAGATTCGCGAGGTGCCGGTTGATGTCGCCGTAGATCGACGCGATGTCGCCGAGCGACGCCTGGTTCAGCTCCTTCAGGATCTGGAACTTGATCCGGCTCTCGGTCTTGATCTGCCGCAGCGCGTCGGTGAACGCGGCGACGATCGTCTCGGGCGACAGCGGGTTGTCGGGCGTCTCGAGGTCGGGCCTGCCGAGCAGATGGCCGAGCCCGCGGTTCAGGAGCCCGAGTTCCTCGTGGCACGCGTTCTCGACGATGCGCGTGATGTTGCCGGTGACGACCGACTCGTCCATCGCCGAGATGTCGACCAGCGTGAGCTTGGTCGGATCGAGGTTCGCGAAGTCGGTCTTCGGCTCCTCGCGCCCGGAGATGCGGTCGTCGACGCTGCGTCGCAGGCGTTGCTCGAACTCCGCCATCAGTGTCGCGCGCTCGCTCTTCAGCAGCGAGCGTGCGTCGAGGTACAGCGCCTGCTCGTCGCGCACGTCGGTTCGCGCCGCACGATCCATCAACAGGTCGCCGACGCGATCGAGCATCGCCGAGAACGCGAGCATCAAGCGATGCACGGCGAGATCCCGGCAGTCCGCGAGGATCTTCGCCATTTCGCGCGGCGGGGGCCGCCGCGCGGACGCTTCCGTCGTCGTTGCGTTCAAGCGTGGATCTCGAGGCGTCCCCGGGCCCGAACGAACACGCGCCCCTCGGCCGGAGTCGGGGGCGGCGCGGGCCCGCTGGCCGGGCCGTGTTCGCCAATCCACTGGAGCAGCGAACGCCAACCCACTGTAGCACGGGGGGTTTTGCGGCGCCACGCCGCCCACAGGGCTACGCGCCCTCGATCGCGGCCCACGCCTTCTCGACCCGCTTCAGAGACACGGGCATCGGGGTGCGAAGCTCCTGGGCGAAAAGCGAGATCCTGAGCTCCTCGAGGAGCCAGCGGAACGCGTCGAGCGCCGGGTCGTCCCGTCCCGCGACCCGATCGCGGTCGCGACGCTCGCGCCAGCGGCGCGTCCAGGCCTCGACCGCTGGACCATGCCTGGCCTCGCGCTCCGGGTTTTCGCGGGCCTTCGTCCAGCGCCGGCCGATCCCTTCGAGGTAGCGCGGCAGGTGCTGGAGCTGTCCCCACGACGTGGCGGCCATGAAGCCGGGCGCCACCAGCTCGTCCCGTTGGGTCCGGAGCTCGGCGGCGAGCTTTCCAAGCCCCGGGGGCGCTGCCGCAAGGCGCGCTCCGAGGCCGTGCCAGGCCGTCGCGATCGTCGCCAGGAGTCTGAATGCCGCATCGGCGACGGCGGGCAGCCGCGTGCGGGCACGCTTGACCTGCTCGTCGAACGCCTTCTCCGATCGGGGCAGTGGGTCGTCGGCGAGGAACGCGCGGTCGGCGATCGCGTCGAGGACGTCGGCGAAGAGGCGATCGGTGGGGATCGCCGTCTTGAGCGCGAGCGCGGCCTGCGCGAATCCCGCGCCGCCTTTTTCGTAGCGCGACAACGCGTCCTTCAACGCGATGCGGATCAGCCGCACGACGCCGCGTCGTGTCGAGGCGTCCGCCGCGGCGCGCGTGTCCAGGAGCGTCAGCGCGACGCTCGCGCCTTCATCGACGAGCGCTGGATACGCGGTGAGGCGCTGGGAGCCCCGCACGACCTCGAGCGTCTCCGGAAGGTCGCCGATTTCCCAGCGCTTCTGTCCCGCTCGCCCGAATGCCGGCCCCGACGTCGCGAAGCTCGCCTTGGCGGCTTCTCCGAGGCGCCCGCGCAGCGCGCCGGGATCGCGATCGCTCCCGAGCTCGCGGCCCGCCGCGTCCACGACGACGATGTTGACGGTGAGATGCGCCGGCAGCGGTGTGGCGTCCCACGCATCGGCCGGCGGCGCCTCGCCGAGCGTCGACCTGAGCCAGGCGCGCAGGGCGTCGGGCAACGGTTCGCGGCCGTGCTCCGCGCTTTCGAGAAACGCGGTGACCGCGGGCGCGAGCGGAACGAGGCGGTTGCGGAACGCCTTCGGAAGCGCCTTGACGAACCAGGTGACCTTCTCGCGCACCATGCCCGGCACCAGCCATGAAAGCCGCGCGTCATCGACCCGGTTCAGGAGCGCGAGCGGCACGGTGAGCGTCAGCCCGTCGAGCGGATGACCGGGCGAGAACCGGTACTTGAGCGGGAGCGTCGCTCCGTCGAGTGCAAGCGTTTCGGGGAACAGCGTCGCGGTCACGTCCTCCGCCGCATGGCGCATCAACGCCTCGCGCGTCATGAGCAGGAGCGTCGGGTCGCGCTTTTCGGCCTCGATGCGCCAGCGCTCGAACGCCGCCGTCGTCGCGATCTCCGCGGGCACCCGCGCCGCGTAGAACGCCGCCAGCGCGTCATCGTCGACGAGCACGTCGCGGCGGCGCGCCTTGTGCTCGAGCAGGGCAACCTCGGCGACGAGGCGACGGTTGTGCGCGAGGAACGCGCCGCGCGTCGCGAGCGCGCCGGGGACGAGCGCACCGCGCACGAACATCTCGTGCGCGGCGCGCGGATCGCGCGACGACAGCGACACCGGACGCGACGCGATCAGCGTGAGCCCGTAGAGCTGCACACGCTCACGCGCGACCAGCTCGCCGCGCTCGCTTTCCCAGGACGGGTCGAACCACTCGCGCGTGACGCGATCGCCGGCGACCGCCTCGATCCACTCGGGCTCGACGCGCGCCGCGCCGCGCGCGTACAGGCGCGTCGTCTCGACGAGCTCGGCGGCGAGGATCCAGCGGCCGCCTTTCCTGGCTAGCCCGCTGCCCGGATGCAGGTGGAAGCGCAGGCCGCGCGGGCCGGCATAGCCTTCGCCCGCCGAGCGGCGGGCGATCCCTGGATCATCGGCACCCCCGGAGTGCGGCGAGCGTACGGCGCTTCGGGGGGATGCATCCCCGTCCCTCAGGCCGACGTTCGACAGGAGCCCCGCGAGCAGCGACTCGTGGAGGGCCCGGTAGCGTGCGGAGTCGACGTTCGCCGGCAGCGCGTCGTTCCACGTCCATCCGCCGTCGCCGAGCTGCGCGGAAAGCTCGCGATGGACGTCACGCCACTCGCGCAGCCGCAGGTGGTTGACGAACGACTCGCGGCAGCGCTCCACCTGTCGCCGGTGCGAGAGCTTCTCGTCGCCGAGCGCCGCGAAGAACTGCCACAGGTTCACGAGCGACAGGAAGTCCGAGCGCTCGTCGCGGAAGCGGAGATGCGCCTGGTCGGCGGCCTGCGCCTTGTCGAGCGGGCGCTCGCGCGGATCGGGGACCGACAGCGCGCTCGCGATGATGAGCGCCTCGGGCAGGCATTCGCGCTCGCGCGCGGCGATCACGATGCGACCGATGCGCGGGTCGAGCGGCAGGCGCGCGAGCTCGCGGCCGATGTCGGTCAGCGCGCGATGCTCGTCGACGGCGCCGAGCTCCTGCAGGAGCTGGTAGCCGTCGGCGATCGCGCGCGGGCTCGGCGGCTCGACGAACGGGAACGCGTCGACCGGGCCGAGCTCCAGCGAGGCCATTTGAAGGATCACGCTCGCGAGCGAGCTTCGCAGGATCTCCGGCTCGGCGAATCGCGGCCGCGCCTCGTAGTCGGCCTCCGTGAAGAGGCGCACGCAGATGCCGTCCTGCACGCGGCCGCAGCGGCCCGCGCGCTGATCGGCGTTGGCGCGCGCGATCTTCTCGATCCGCAGCAGCGTGGTCTTGTTGCGCGGCGCGTAACGCTTGATGCGCGCGAGGCCCGTGTCGATCACGTAGCGGACGCCCGGCACCGTCAGCGACGTCTCGGCGACGTTGGTGGCGAGCACGATGCGCCGGCCGTGCGACGGAGCGAAAGCGCGCTGCTGCTCGTCGGGCGACAGTCGCGCGTAGAGCGGCACGATCTCGGAAGCATTCCCCCATGGGCGGCGCCGAAGGTCGGTGCGCAAGCGGTCGGCGGTCTCGCGGATCTCGCGCTCCCCCGGCAGGAACGCGAGGATGTCGCCGGGCCCCTGTCGCCACAGGTCGGCCGCCGCGTCGACGATCGCCTCCTCGACGTCTTCCTCGTCGTCGGTCGTCTCGTCCTCGGGATCGGCGCCCGCCGCGCGGTAGCGAAGCTCGACCGGAAAGAGCCGTCCCGACACCTCGATCACCGGCGCCGGATGCGCGTCGTCGGTCCCGAAATGGCGCGCGAAGCGATCGGCGTCGAGCGTCGCCGACGTGATCACGAGCTTGAGGTCGTCGCGGCGCGCGAGCAGCTGCTTCAGGTAGCCCAGCAGGAAGTCGATGTTGAGGCTGCGCTCGTGCGCCTCGTCGACGATGATCGTGTCGTACGCGGACAACGAGCGGTCGCCGCGCGTCTCGGCGAGCAGGATGCCGTCGGTCATGAGCTTGACCCACGCGCCCGGCGTCGTCCTGTCGGTGAAGCGCACCTTGTAGCCGACCGCGCCGCCGATCGGGCTGCCGAGCTCCTGTGCGATGCGCGCCGCCACCGTGCGCGCGGCGAGCCGGCGCGGCTGCGTGTGGCCGATGAGCCCGCGCTCGCCGCGGCCGGCGGCGATGCAGATCTTGGGCAGCTGCGTCGTCTTGCCCGATCCGGTCTCGCCGCAGACGATGACGACCGGGTTCGCGCGGATCGCCGCCGCGATCTCGCCGGCGCGTTGCGCGACCGGCAGCCCGGGCGGATACACGAGCGCGGGCCGCGACGCGAGCCGCGCGCTGCGCCGTTCGACCGCGCGCTCGACGTCGTCGGCGATGCGCCGCCACGCTTCGGGGCCGGAGCGCCGCCGCTCCGCCTCGCGAATGCGCGCGGCGATGCGCACCGCATCGACGACGAGCGTGTCGGCGAGGCGCTCAGCGAGCGTGGCGGGCGTGGGGATCGTGGAGGTCATGCGCGGGAACGGCGGTGCGGCCGTGCGGCGGGGCGCGGATTCTACCTTCCTACCGCGCCGGCGGACCGTCCGCTATGATCCGCTCACGCTGCGCCCGCGGGCCATCCGCGCCGGCGCCCCGCTGCCGCTCCGGAGGAACCATGCCGAATACCGTCCCCACGCCGTCCCGGGTCCCCCGCATCGCATGCGCCGGTGCCCTCGCCGCCGCGCTCGCCGTCGCGTCGCTCGCCGACGCGAGGACGCTCCGCTGGGCAGGTCGCGGCGACCCGCAGACGATGGACCCGTATTCGCAGAACGAGAACCTCACGAACAACATCAACAACCTGATCTACGACACGCTCGTGATGCGGGACAAGGACCTCAAGGTCATCCCGGGCCTCGCGACGTCCTGGCAGCAGCTCGACCCGGTCACGTGGCGGTTCAAGCTGCGCGAGGGCGTCAAGTTCCACGATGGCACGCCGTTCACCGCCGACGACGTCGTGTTCTCGATCCAGCGGGCGGCCGAGGATACCTCGCAGATCCGCGCCTACGCGAACGCCGCGGGCAAGCCGCGCAAGATCGACGACACCACGGTCGAGTTCGTCACCAACGGTCCGAACCCGATCGAGCTCGAGCACCTGGTGACGCTCTTCATCATGTCGAAGGCGTGGTGCGAGAAGAACAAGGCGCAAAAACCCCTCGACTTCAAGAACAAGGAGGAGATGATCACGTCGCGCAACGCGAACGGCACCGGCGCGTATTCGCTGAAGGCGCGCGAGCCGGACGTGAAGACGCACCTCGTCCGCAATCCGGCGTGGTGGGGGTGGAAGGACAAGAAGTTCGACGGCAACGTCGACGAGATCGTCTACACGCCGATCACCAACGACGGCACGCGGCTCGCCGCGCTGGTCGCCGGCAACGTCGACGTCATCAACGACCCGGCGCCGCAGGACGTGCCGCGCCTCAAGCAGACGCCCGGCGTCAAGGTGATCGAGGGCGTCGAGCAGCGCATCGTGTTCATCGGCATGGACCAGGCGCGCGACGAGCTCCTGTACTCGAGCGTCAAGGGCAAGAACCCGTTCAAGGACCGGCGCGTGCGCGAAGCGCTCTACCGGTCGATCGACATCGACGCGATCCAGACGGCGACGATGCGCGGGCTGTCGAAGCCGTCGGGCGCGATGACGCCGTCGCCGGTGCAGACGACGCCGGAGATCGAGAAGCGCTTCTCGTACGACCCGGCCGCCGCGAAGAAGCTCCTCGCCGACGCCGGATACCCGGGCGGATTCGAGGTGCAGCTCGACTGCCCGAACAACCGCTACGTGAACGACGAGAAGATCTGCCAGGCGCTGGCGTCGATGTGGACGAAGATCGGCGTCAACACGCGCCTCGTCACGCTGCCGCGCGCCCAGTACTTCCCGAAGCTCGAGAAGCTCGACACCAGCCTCTACATGCTGGGCTGGGGCGGCGCGTCGACCGACGCGATCTTCACGCTGCAGCCGGTGCTGTCGAGCTACAGCGGCAAGGGCGACGGCGACTACAACTACGGCCGCTACACCGACTCCAAGTTCGACGCGATCGTTTCCGAGGTGAAGGTCGACATGAACGCCGAGAAGCGCATCGCGCTGATCCGGCGCGCGCTCGAGATCCAGAAGAACGAGATCTACCACCTGCCCCTGCACCGCCAGGTGATCCCGTGGGCGGCACGCAGCAACGTCGAGCTGCCGCACCGCGCCGACAACCAGGTGTGGCCGATCTGGGCCAAGATGAAATAGGCCGGATCGAGGCGCGGCCGTGCTCGGAGGCATGCTCGTCAGGATCCTGTTCGCGGTCGTGCTCGTGCTCGCGACCTGGAACCCCGCGGGCGTCTCCTACGTGCAGTGGGCGCTGATCGACACTTCGACGTTCGACGCGACGAAGGCCCTCTGCGGCGTGCTGCTGCTGGCCGGATGGATCCTGTGCGTGCGCGCGACCTGGGTGTCGCTGGGAGCGATGGGCATGGTCCTCGTCGCCATCGTGATCGGCGTGTTCGTCTGGTGGCTGATGTCGATCGGCCTGGTGGCGACGGACGAGCGCAGCCTGATATGGATCGTGCTGGTCGCCGTCGGCGTCGCACTGGGGATCGGGATGGGCTGGTCGCTGGTGCGCCGGCGCGCCACCGGCCAGGTCGAGACCGAGTAGGCACGTCCCCCGAAGCACGCACCGGACTTGTGCGTCGGGCTTCGGCCCGACCGTTCCCGGTTCAGGAACTCCGTCGGGCCGAAGCCCGACCCACGGCTTCGCGATCGTGCGCGGAGGCGTCGAGCCCGATGACGCCGGCTTCCGCAAGGCGCGCGATCGCCTCCTCGTCGATCCCGAGGCGGTCGCGCAGCACCTCGCGCGTGTGCTGGCCGAGGAGCGGCGGCGCCATCGTCGATCCCGGCGGCGTGGCCGACATGCGCACCGGCATCGCGACCTGCGGTACGGTTCCAGCAAGCGGATGGTCGAGGTCACGGCGCAGGCGACGCGCGACCACGTGCGGATCGGCGAACACCTGGTCGAGCGCATGGATCGGGCCGCACGGCACGCCGAGCGGCTCGAGCGCGCCGAGCCAATCGCGTAGCGTTCGCGTCCGCACGGCCTTCGCGATCATCGGCACGAGTGCCGCGCGATTCCGCACGCGGTCGGCGTTCCGCGCGAAGCGGGGATCGACCGCCCACGCGCGCCGCCCTGCCGCCTCGCAGAACTTCGCGAACTGGCTGTCGTTGCCGACGGCGAGGATCAGGTGGCCGTCCGCGCACGCGAACACCTGGTAGGGCACGATGTTCGGATGCGCGTTGCCGATGCGCGCAGGCGGTTTTCCGCCCACCAGGTAATTCATGTCCATCACCGCCATCATCGCGACCGCCGAGTCCATCAGGCAGCAGTCGATCCACTGGCCCTCGCCGGTGCGGTCGCGGTGCGCGAGCGCCGCCTGGATCGCGGTCGCCGCATACATGCCGGTCATGAGGTCGGTGATCGCGATGCCGGCCTTCTGCGGACCGCCGCCGGGCAGGTCGTCCGATTCGCCGGTGACGCTCATGAAGCCCGACATGCCCTGGATGATGAAGTCGTATCCGGCGCGTTCCGCGTACGGACCGTCCTGGCCGAAGCCGGTGATCGAGCAATAGACGAGCCCCGGATGAATCGGCGCGAGCGACGCGTAGTCGAGCCCGGCTTTCGCGAGCCCGCCGACCTTGTAGTTCTCGACCACCACGTCGGCTCCGAGCGCGAGGTCGCGCACGAGTTGCCGTCCGCCCTCGCTCGTGAAGTCGATCGCGACCGAAAGCTTGCCGCGATTGCACGCGAGATAGTACGCGGCCTCGCCCGTGTCGCGACCCTCCGCATCCTTGAGGAACGGCGGGCCCCAGGCGCGCGTGTCGTCGCCGCCGCCGGGACGCTCGACCTTGATCACGGTCGCGCCGAAGTCGGCGAGGAGTTGCGTGCACCACGGTCCGGCGAGCACGCGGGACAGATCGAGAACCGTCAGGTGGGAGAGCGGGCCGGGCATCCTTCGTCGACGCGTCTTAGTGACCCGTAACGGGGGAATCGGTCGTGAACGACCGTGGGTTGACGCCGCTATTCGCGTCGAGCGCAAGGCGCCATTGCGCAGCAAGGGCGGCTCCCCTTGCAAGCAATGGCAACGCAGCGATCGGCGCGAATAGCAAGTCAGACACGATCGATTCCTCCGTTGCGGGTCACTCGTCCGGAACGCCAGCCTTGCGCAAGCCGGGAACCACATGGAGGCGCTGCTGCTCGATCTCCGCCGGGGCGTTCGACCGCTGCTTGGCCCAGTCGCGCGCGATCGCCGAGGTCGTCGTGGAACGCTCGAGTCCGCTCGCGCGTGCCCGACTCGTCGCGCTCCATCAGTCGCGAGGTGCCGACCACGTCGGCCATCGCCACCGCGACGAGCCTGCGATGGACGGCCACGAGCCTCCCTTTCGTTCGGCGACGTCGGGCGCCCGAACGCCCGCCGCTCAGCCCTTCAGTGCCACGAGTACCTCGTCGAGCATCTTCCTGGCGTCGCCGAACAACATGTGGTTGTTGTCCTTGTAGAAGAGCGGATTGTCGATCCCCGCGTAGCCGGACGCCATGCTGCGCTTCATCACGA
>JBDTNO010000105.1:0-11713 GCA_039933715.1 Betaproteobacteria bacterium | reverse complement strand
CGTCGGTGTGGCACCCGTGCACGCAGATGAAGTCGCACGAGACCTTGCCGCTCGTGCCGGTGGCACGCGCCGACGGCGTGTGGCTCGAGGACTTCGACGGGCGGCGCATCCTCGACGCCGTGTCGTCGTGGTGGGTCAACCTGTTCGGCCACGGCGAGCCGCGCATCCGCGCCGCGATCGAAGCGCAACTCGGCGCGCTCGAGCACGCGATGCTCGCCGGATTCACGCACCGTCCGGCGGTCGAGCTCGCCGAGCGCCTCGCGGCCGTCGCGCCCGCCGGTCTCGGCCATGCATTCTTCGCGTCCGACGGCGCGTCCGCGACCGAGATCGCGCTCAAGATGAGCTACCACGCATGGCGCAACGCCGGGGTTCCGGACAAGCGGCGCTTCGTCGGCCTCGCCGGCGGCTACCACGGCGAGACGCTCGGCGCGCTTTCGGTGACCGACGTCGCGCTGTTCCGCGAAAGCTACGCGCCGCTCGTCCACGTGAGCGACACGGTGCCGGTGCCCGACGCGCGGCTCGCTCGCGACGGCCGCACGCCCGCCGACGTGGCGCGCGCGGCCGGAGACGCGCTCGAAGCGTACCTGGAAGCGAACCACGCGAGCGTCGCGGCGCTGATCGTCGAGCCGCTCGTGCAGGGCGCGTCCGGGATGGTCGTGTACGACGCGTCGTACCTCGCTCGTGCGCGCGCGCTGTGCACGCGCTACCGCGTCCACCTGATCGCCGACGAGATCATGACCGGCTTCGGGCGCACCGGGACGCTGTTCGCGTGCGAGCAGGCGGCGATCGCGCCGGACCTGATGCTGCTGTCGAAGGGCATCACCGGCGGGTTCCTGCCGCTCGCGTGCGTGCTCGCCACCGACGCGATCTTCGACGCGTTCTACGACGACGACACGGCGCGCGGCTTCCTGCATTCGCATTCGTACGCGGGCAACCCTCTCGCCTGCCGCGCCGCGCTCGCGGTGCTCGACATCTTCCGCGACGACGACGTCGTCGCCGCCAATCGCGCGAAAGCCTCGCGCTGGGACGCGATCGCGACGGAGCTCGCCACGCATGCGAAGGTTCGCGACTTCCGCCGTTGCGGCATGATCGTTGCTTTCGAGGTGGAGCACGGCCGGCCCGATTTCGCGCGCTGGTGTTTCGCGCAAGGCCTCGAGCGCGGCATCCTGTTGCGGCCGATCGGAAGCACCGTGTATTTCATGCCGCCCTACGTCATCGACGACGACGCGTTCGCGCTGCTGTGCGGGCGCACGCGCGAGATCGTCGAGCGCGCGTGAGCCACGCGTTGCGGCTCGCGGCGCTGGCGGCCATCGCGCTCGCATCGTTCGTCGCTTCCGCGGCCACGCTGCCGCGCGAGATCGTGCGCGCGTTCCTCGACCAGGGCGTGCCGATGACCGACGTCGGCATCGTCGTGCAGGAGACCGGCGGGCACCGCCCGCTGTTCGCGCACCTGCCCGACCGGCCGATGAATCCCGCGTCGGTGATGAAGCTCGTCACGACGTTCGCCGCGCTGGATCTCCTCGGCCGCGACCACCGCTGGCGCACCGAGGCGTACCTCGCCGGCACGCTCGCAGGCGGCACGCTCGACGGCGACCTCGTGCTGAAAGGCGGCGGGGACCCCAAGATCACGATCGAGCAGTGGACGGCGTTCGTCGCCGCGTTGCGCGAGCGCGGCCTTTCGACGATCACCGGCGACCTCGTGATCGACCGCAGCGCGTACCGGCTTCCGCCGCACGATCCCGCCGCGTTCGACGGCGAGCCGCTCAAGCCCTACAACGTCGGGCCCGACGCGATGCTCGTCAACTTCCAGTCGGTGCGCTTCCATTTCGCTCCCGCCGCGGACGGCGCCACCGTCGACGTGATCGCCGACCCCGCGTTGCCGCAGCTCGCGATCGGCGCGAGACCGGCGCTCGTCGACGGACCGTGCGGCGACTGGCGCACGTCGGTCGCCGCGGCGTTCGTCGCGCAACCGCGCGCCGCGGCCGTTGCGTTCCCCGGACGCTATCCGCGCGCCTGCGGCGCGCGCGACTGGTATCTCGCCCTGCTCGACGGGCCCAACTACGTGCACGGGATGTTCCGCAATGCGTTCGCGGCCGCGGGGGGCCACTTCGAAGGCACGGTGCGCGAAGGCCGCGCGCCCGCCGAGGCGGCGCCGTTCGCCGTGCTCGAGTCGCTGCCGCTCTACGAAGTCGTGCGCGACGTCAACAAGCTCTCGAACAACGTGATGGCGCGCCAGCTGTTCGACTCGCTCGCGACCACCGCGGCGCCGCCGCCGGCGACGGTCGACAAGGCGCGCGACGCGGTGACGCGCTGGCTGGCGAAGCGGCGGCTCGCGCTCCCGGAGCTCGTGATCGAGAACGGCTCGGGCCTGTCGCGCAGCGAGCGCATCTCGGTCGGCGGGCTCGCGCGGCTCCTCGCGGCGGCCGACGCGAGCAACGTGCGCGAGGAGTTCGCGAGCTCGCTCGCGGTGGCCGCGCTCGACGGCACCGTGCAGCGGCGCTTCCAGAACGGATCGGTCGCCGGGCAGGCGCTGCTCAAGACCGGCTCGCTCGAGGGCGTGCGCGCGCTCGCCGGCTACGTGATCGATCCGAAGGGACGCCGCTGGATCGTCGCGGCGATCGTCAACCACCCGAACGCCGCCCGAACGCAGCCCGCGCTCGACCTGCTCGTCCAGTGGACCTACCGCAACGCGGCGGGCTACCCGGGGACGACGCTGCGGTGACGCCTGCGGACGCGCCCGACCGCGGCTAGCGCGGGACCGGCTGGCTGTCCTTGAACGCGAGGTAGCCGCGCACGACGCGGTAGATCACCCAGATCGACACCGCGGCGAGGCCGACCGGCAGGATCACGAGGCCGATCAGGACCAGGACCAGCACGAGGCCGACCACGCCGATCACGACGCTCCACAGGAGCGACCACCAGAACGTGGCGATCAGCCAGTCGTAATGCGTCGCGACCCAGGTGCCCTGCGCCTCGGCGCGCTTCACGTACGCGACGATCACGCCGACGACCCCGGCGATCGCGACGAGCGGCGCGAAGACGACGATGCCCGACGAAATGACGCCGCCGATCGCGGCGACCGCGAAGAGCGCGTAGACGATGAGCGCCGCCGTGATCGTCGACTGCGTTGCGGTGCCGCTCGGCGGCAGGGTTTCGGCCATCGGTTGCTCCTTCGGTGTCGCGGGCCCAGGCCGGGCCGCGGTTCGCTAGATGGGAACGGGAGGCGGCCACGTCAAGCCCCGCCCGGACGAAGGCGGCGTTGAGCGATCGGAGGGTGGCGAAGGAGCGGAGGTTCTTCCTATCGCCCATCGCCGATCGCCCCTCGCCTGGCGCCGCCCTTCAAATGGACGGATAGCGCCGCCCGTCCTTGTGCGCCGCGTAGAAGCCGTCCTCGCTTTCGCTCCACATCAGGTCGTCGTCCGGATAGTGCGCGTTGTCGCCCTCGATCCGGCTGCCGATCTCGAGGTAGCGCGCCGGCACGCTGCCGCGGTTCTGCATCTGATGCGCGTCGCGGCGTCCTCCCGGGTAGCCGGCGCATTGGCCGGCGCCAAGGACCTGCTCGCCGTCGTTGGTGACGAGGACGACCTCGCCGTCGAGCACCCAGACGAACTCGTCCTCGAGCGTGTGCCAGTGGCGCAGCGCCGACTGGCCGCCGGGCGCGAGGGTCACGAGGTTGACGCCGAAGCGCGTGAGGCCCAGCGCGTCGCCGAGCCGGCGCTTCGCGCGGTCGCCCATCCGGGATCGGAACGGCTCCGGATAGCTCGAGGCACGGTCCTCCGGCAGCTCGGCCGGGTCGAGAGCGGGGCGTCGTGGGGTGGCCATCGGCGGAGTATCGCAAACGCGCGACCCGCCGGGCACTCGTATAATCGAAAGTCCGGCGCCCGGGGAGGTCGCCCGGCTGCAAGGCTTCCATCCACAGGAGTCCGACCATGTCATTCGAACGCACCCGCGACCAGCTCGTCGACGATTTCACCGCCGTGCTCGCCGAAGCGGAGGACCTGCTCAAGAAGGCCTCCAACGAAACAGGCGATCGCGCCAAGGACCTGCGCTCGCAGGTCGAGTCCAAGCTCCTGTCCGCGAAGCTCCGGCTGCAGGAGCTCGAGGGCGAGGCGGTCGACCGCGCGAAGGCCGCCGCGCGCCTGACCGACGACTACGTGCACGAGAATCCCTGGCAGGTGGTCGGCGCCGCCGCCGCGGTCGGCTTCCTCGTCGGCATGATGATGAATCGCCGCTGAGCGCGCCGATGGATGCACGCGACGGCGCGGAGCGGGGGACGCCGCTCAAGCCCGCGATCCTTCGCGTCGCGGCGGGCGCTCTCGCCTTGGCGCGCACGCGGCTCGAGCTCGCCGGCGTCGAGCTCGCCCTGGAGCGGCAGCGGCTCACGTCGATCGTCGCGCTCTGCGCCGCGGGCGCCGTCCTCGCGACGCTCGCGGTGGCCACGCTCACGCTCGGCATCGTCGTGTACTTCTGGGACACCTACCGCTACGAGGCGATCGGCGCGCTCGTCGTCCTGTACGGCGCGCTCGCCGCCGCCGGGTTCCTGCGCGCCGCCGCGATCGTCCGGCTGCATCCGACGCCGTTCGCCGGGACGATCGCCGAGTTCGAGAAAGATCGCGCGCTCCTGACCGGCGCGCGGCCGCCGTCGCCATGACGCCGGGCGGCGATCTCGCCGAGCGGCGCGCGCGGCTCGTCGCGCTGTCCGACCTCGAGCGTCTGAAGCTCGGCCTCGCGTGGCGCGACGTGCGCCGCGCGATCGCTCCCGCGCCCGACGTGGGGCGCCGCTCGCGCGTGCGTCCGTACGTCGTCCGCGCAGTCGGCTACGCGTTGCCGCTGATCGGATTCCATCGGATGGGACGCCTTCTTCGCACGGCCGGCGCGGGTCTCGCGATCTGGCGTGCGACGCGCGCCTGGCGCAGCCTGGGCTGACGTCCGGCGGGAGCGATGCGGATCGTCGGCTTCACGCTCGCGCGCAACGAGGAGGACGTGATCGAGGCGTCGATCCGCCACAACCTTCGCTCGCTCGACGCGCTGACCGTCGTCGACCATGGCTCCGACGACGCCACGCCCGCCATCCTCGCCGCGCTGGTGCGGGAAGGCCTGCCGCTCGAGGTCCTTCGCGACGACACGCCCGAGATGCGGCAGTCGGACGTGACGACCGCCCATGCGCGCCGCCTGCTGCGCGAAGGCGCGGACCTGTGCATCCCGATCGACGCGGACGAGTTTCTCCGCATGCCGTCGCGCGAGGCGTTCGAGCGCGTCGTTTCGGCGACCGATCCCGCGGTGCACCTGGTGATGCCCTGGCTCACCTACCTGCCCGCGCTCGACGCCCCCGGCGACCTGGTCGCGCGCCTCGAGCACGCGCGGCGCAAGATCGACGAGCGTCATGGCTTCTACAAGGTCATCGTGCGGCGCGCGCTGCTCGACACTCCCGACGCCGCCGTCGGCAACGGCAATCATCACGTCAAGGTCCGTGGCCAGACGCACCTGGCCCACGAGGCGCTGCACGGATCGGTCGCCGCGCTCGCGCACGTGCCGGTGCGAAGCGCCGGGCAATTCACCTCGAAGGTCGCGGTGGGCTGGCTGGCGGTCCGGCTCGCCGACGAGGACGAGGCGCGCATCGCGTTCCATTGGCACGAGGAATTCCTGGGCCTCCTGGCCGGTCGCCCGATCACGCACGACCGGCTCGCGTCGATCGTGGCCAACTACAGCGTGGGGACCGCGGAGCGGGTCGACCCCGCGCAGGTCCGATGGCTCGAGGATCCGTTCCTCGGCGACATCGCGCTTCGGTACACGCCTTCGCGCCCGCCCAATCCCCTCGCGCGTATCCTCACGTTCGGCGAGCGCGTCGCCGCCGAGGTCGCGCGGGCCACCGGCGGGCTATGACGAGCGCGGGCGGGGCCAACCCGCGGCGGAGACCGATGGTCTGGTCGGTGTCGATGGTCCGCAACGAGGCGGACATCATCGAGGCGTTCGTCCGGCACAACCTGACCGTGCTCGACGGCATGGCGATCATCGACCACGGCTCGATCGACGCCACGCTTTCGATCCTGACCGAGCTCGCGCGCGAGCGCCTGCCGGTCGTCCTGATCAAGAGCGCGACGCCCGGCTACCTGCAGGAGCAGATCACGACCTCCGCCGCGCGCGACGTGTTCCGCCGGACCGGCGCCGACTTCGTGCTGCCGCTCGACGCGGACGAGTTCCTCAAGGTGCGCTCGCGCGACGAGTTCCACCGCGCGTTGCAGGCGATCCCGCCGGGGATGAACGGCCTCCTGCACTGGCTCACCTACGTGCCGGATTTCGCGGCCGCGAGGCACGGGATGCTCGCGCTGATCGCGAGCACCCGGCGCATGGCCCGGGAGCGCCAGATCTTCCACAAGGCGCTGATATCGCGCACGCTGCTCGAGCGGCCCGAGGCGATGCTTTCGAACGGCAACCACTTCGTCGCGAGGAAGCCGTACGGCGCCTCGCAGGACGCGGAGCCGCACGCGCGCATCCGCGACGAGTTCGCCGCGCTCGCGCACGTGCCGATCCGCAGCGCCGCGCAGTTCGTCACGAAGGTCGCGGTCAAGAAGCTCGGCCGCATCGCCGCCCAGTTCGACTGGACCCCCGACGCGGCGTCGCAGGCGGCGTACGAGGCGGTGCTCGCGAACCGGCCGCTCGACGAGGCGATGCTGCTCGAACATGCGATCAACTGGTCGGTGCCGAAGCCCCAATGGGTCACGCGCGCCGACGTCGAGCTCGTCGACGATCCGTTTCTCGCGCCGATCACGCTGCGCTACACGCCCCCGGCGGCCGCCGACCCGATGCCGCTCGTGCTCTCCGCGGTCGAGCGCCTGGTCCAGCGCGTCGTCGACGCGCGCAGGTCGGCCGCCAACCACGATTCCGTGCGCGAACCCCCTCCCTCGGCGTCCTGACGGCCGGGAAGTTCCGCGGCGTCGCGAGGCCGCGGAACCGCTCCGACGCCGTCTAGGCGCAGCTTGCGATTCGACCTCGTCACGCTCACCGGTCGAGCGACGGGGTGGCGTACGGCGTGCCGGCAGTCTCGGCGCAGCTAGAGACCGGCGTCGCGCAGCAGCGCATCGACGCGCGCGGACACCTCGACGTCCATGGCGATCGGCCTGCCCCACGCGCGCGACGTCTCGCCCGGCCATTTCGCGGTCGCGTCGATGCCGAGCTTGCTGCCGAGCCCCGGCACCGGCGAGGCGAAGTCGAGCGTGTCGATCGGCGTCGACTCGACGACCAGCAGGTCGCGCGCGGGGTCGACGCGCGTCGTGAGCGCCCAGACGACCTCCTTCCAGTCGCGCACGTCGATGTCGTCGTCGGTCACGACGATCATCTTCGTGTACATGAACTGGCGCAGGAAGCTCCAGACGCCGAACATCACGCGCTTCGCGTGGCCCGCGTACTGCTTCCTCATCGACACGACGGCGATCCGGTAGCTGCAGCCCTCGGGCGGCAGGTAGAAATCCGCGATCTCCGGAAACTGCTTTTGCAACAGCGGGACGAACACCTCGTTCAGCGCGAGCCCCAGCATCGCCGGCTCGTCGGGCGGCTTGCCCGTGTAGGTCGAGTGGTAGATCGGGTCGCGGCGCATCGTCATGCGCTCGATCGTGAGCACCGGGAAGCGCTCGACCTCGTTGTAGTAGCCGGTGTGGTCGCCGAACGGCCCTTCGGCGGCGGTCTCGTATCCCGACGGGTCGTCCGGATCCGGACGCAGGAACCCTTCGAGCACGATCTCCGCCGAAGCGGGCACCTGCAGCGCGTGCGACAGGCAGCGGACGATCTCGGTGCGCTCGCCGCGCAGCAATCCGGCGAACTGGTACTCGGACAGCGAGTCGGGCACCGGCGTCACCGCGCCGAGGATCGTCGCGGGATCGGCGCCGAGCGCGACGGCGACCGGGAACGGCGTGCCCGGATGCGCGCGCGCGTGATCGCGGAAGTCGAGCGCGCCGCCGCGGTGGGCGAGCCAGCGCATGATCACCTGGTCGCGCGCGATCACCTGCTGCCGGTAGATGCCGAGGTTCTGCCGCGACTTGTGCGGGCCTCGCGTCACCGTGAGGCCCCAGGTGATGAGCGGACCGGCGTCGCCCGGCCAGCAGGTCTGCACCGGCAGGCGCGCGAGGTCGACGTCGGCCTTTTCCCAGACGACCTCCTGGCACGGCGCGCTGCTCCGCTCCTTCGGCGCCATGTCGAGCACCTTCATGAGCACTGGCCGCGTCGTCTGCCAGGCGTCCTTCAGGCTCTTCGGCGGCTCGGGCTCCTTCAGGAACGCGAGCAGGCGCCCGACCTCGCGCAGGCTCTCGCGCCAGTTCGAAGGATCCGCGCCCATGGCGCGCGCGACGCGCTGCGGCGTTCCGAACAGGTTGCCGAGCACCGGGATCGTCGCACCCGACGGCGCGCGGAAATCGCCGGCCGGCGACTCGAACAGGATCGCGGGGCCGCCCGCGCGCAGCACGCGATCGCAGAACGCCGTCATCTCGAGGCGCGGGTCGACGCGCGCACGCACGCGCAGCAGCTCGCCCTCGCGCTCGAGCTGGTGCATGAAGTCGCGCAGATCCTTGTAGGCCATCGTGGGCTCCGGGCGCGATTATGCCGGTCGGCGCGCGCGCCGCCGCTAGAATCGCGCGGATGACCACCGGAAGCCAGGCATCGTTCGTCCGCGCGCGGCGCTGGATCTTCGCGTTCGCGCTCGCGAGCTACGTGCTGTCGTTCTTCCACCGCACGGCGCCGGCGGCGATCGCCGGTGAGTTGCAACGCGCGTTCGAGATCTCCGGCGCGGTGCTCGGCACGGTCGCCGCGACCTACTTCGTCGTCTACACGCTGCTGCAGGTGCCGGTCGGCATCCTCGCCGACACCATCGGCCCGCGCCGGCTGCTCGCCGGCGGCTCGCTCGTCGCGGGATTGGGCTCCCTCGTGTTCGCGCTCGCCCCGAGCTGGACCGTCGCCGCGGCGGGCCGCACGCTGGTCGGGGTCGGCGTGTCGGTCGCGTTCATCGCGATCCTCAAGCTCAACGCCGCGTGGTTCGAGCCGCGCCGCTTCGCGACGATCACCGGCGTCACGATGTTCGCGGGCAACCTCGGCGCGGTCGCCGCCGGCGCGCCGCTCGCGTTCGTCGCGACGCACGCGTCGTGGCGCGCGGTGTTCGTCGCGCTCGGCTTGGTCTCGCTCGTGCTCGCCGTGGGCTCGTGGCGGCGCGTGCGCGACCGCCCGGAGGCGCTCGGATTTCCGCCGGTCGCGGGCGGAATGCCCTCGGACGCGGGGCTCGACTGGCGGCGCGCGCTCGCGACCGTGCTCGCCAATCCGCTCACCTGGCCGGCGTTCTTCGTGAACGTCGGTGTGGGCGGCAGCTATCTCGCGTTCGCCGGGCTGTGGGCGGTGCCGTGGCTCGAGCGCACGCGCGGGATGTCGCGCGTCGTCGCCGCCGAGCACGCGAGCCTGCTGCTGCTCGGCGTCGCGGTGGTGGCCGTGCTGATCGGCGTCGTGTCGGACAGGCTCGGCAACCGGCGCACCGTGATGCGCGCCTGCACGATCGGCTACGCGCTGTCGTGGCTGCCGTGGCTCGCGGGCGTTGCGTGGCCGACGGCCGCGACGCTCGCATGGTTTTTCGCGATGGGATTGCTGATCCCCGGATTCACGCTGTCGTGGACGATCGCGAAGGAGGTGAACCGTCCCGCGCACTCGGGCATCGCCACGTCGATCGTCAACATCGGCATCTTCCTCGGCGCCGGCGTGCTGCAGCCGCTAGTCGGGTGGGCGATCGACCGTGGCGCGGCGGGGGGCGATCTCGCGTTCGGCTGGCGATCCGCGATCGCGATCCTCGCCGGCGCCGCCGTGTTCGGCGCGATCGCGTCGCTCGCGGTCCGCGAGCGGAGGTGATCCCCCCGGTACGTGGTACGTACCACGTACCGGGGGAACGATCGTCAAATCACCGCGCTGGACGCGCCATCCATCGGCACGATCGCGCCCGATACGTAGCTCGCCGCGTCGGAAGCGAGGAACACGGCGACGCGAGCGATCTCCTCCGGCGTCCCGAGGCGGCCGAGCGGGATGCGCTGCTGCATGCGCGCGAGGAGCTCGCTCGCGTCGAGGCCGGTCATGCGCGCCTCGGCCGCGAGCCCTTCCTGCACGCGGCCGGTGAGCGTCGCACCCGGGTTGATCGCGTTGACGCGCACGCCCTTCGGTCCGAACGCCGCCGCGAGACCGGCGGTCGCCAGCATCAGCGCGGCATTCGCCGCGCCGCCGGGCATGTGGACCGGGCTCGCGACCTTGCCGCCCTGCCCGACGATGTTGACGATCGCGCCGCGGCCGCGCGCCGCCATCGCCCGGACGACGCGGTCCATCGGATGGATGTAGCTGAAGAATTTCGCGTCCATCGCGTCGTGCCACGCCTCGGCCGACAGCTCGCCGGGCGGATAGCGCCGCGCCGCGCCGGCCGAATTGACGAGCACGTCGATCGGGCCGAGCGCGCGCGCCGCTTCGTCGATCGCGCGGTCCGACTCGGCGGCGTTCACGAGGTCGGCGACGATCGCCACCGGGCGGCGCGCCGCGCGCGGCATCGCGGCGAGCGCCGCGTCGAGGTTCGCGCGCGAGCGCGAGATCATTGCGACGCGCGCGCCTTCCGCGGCGAACGCGTGCACGCACGCGAGCCCGATGCCCTTGCTCGCGCCGGTCACGACGACGATGCGGTCGGTCAGTCCGAGTTCCACGGTTCACTCCTTGGTCGGTGGTTCGATTTCGATGCTTGGCGGCGTCGCGATCCACCGGTCGAGCGCCCGCCACGCGGCGAGCTTCTCGGCGAACGGCTTCGTGTACGCGGGGCTCGTCGACGGCAGCGCGAGCGTCGCGAAGCCGGCGCCGCTCCATCGCGGCGCCGCACGCGCCGCCGTGTTGCCGTTGAACGCGACCACCTCGACGCGCGGCGACGCGCGGCGCACGCGCGGGACCTCGGCCCGCTCCGCGCGGCGGATCGCCTGGTCGCTCGAGCCTTCGCGCTCGCACGCGACGATCGTGTCCCATAGCGCGACGCCGCGCGCGCGCATGCGCTTCAGCCGTTCGGCGTAGGGCATCTCGACCAGCGGCTCGTCGAGCAACACCGCCATCACCGGCCAGAAATGGTTGCGCGGATGCGCGTAGTACTGGCGCGCCGCGAGCGACGCGACCCCCGGGAAGCTGCCGAGCACGAGGATGCGCGCATCGCGGGGCAGGATCGGCGGCAGCCCGCGGACGCCCGCGGTCACGCGCCGCGCGGCCATGCGTTCGCGCGGATCGCGTAGTCGGCCACCGTGCCGGCGAAGATCGCGAACCCCAGCCAGTGGTTGTGGAGGAACGCGCGGAAGCAGCGCTCGCGCTCGCGGCCGCGAATCAGCCACAGGTGGTAGGCGACGCAACCCACGGCGGCGAGAAGCCCGAGAAAGTAGACGGGGCCGAGCGCCATCACGCGGCCTACCCACACCATTCCCGCGATATAAACGGCGTAGCAAATCGCCACCGCGAGCACGTCGATACGGCCGAACGTGATCGCCGACGTCCGCAGCCCGATGCGGAGGTCGTCGTCGCGGTCGACCATCGCGTACTCGGTGTCGTACGCGACGACCCACGCGAGGTTGATCGCGAGCATCCACCAGCCGAGCGGCTCGACCGAGCCGTTCGCCGCGGCGAACGCCATCGGAATGCCGAACGAGAACGCGATGCCGAGGAACGCCTGCGGCAGCGC
>JBDTNO010000104.1:0-11750 GCA_039933715.1 Betaproteobacteria bacterium | reverse complement strand
ACATGAAAGGGATGGTGCTCCCCGGCACGCTGTTCGAGGAATTCGGCTTCAACTACATCGGCCCGATCGACGGCCACGACCTCGACGTGCTGGTTCCGACGCTGCAGAACGTGCGCAAGCTGAAGGGCCCGCAGTTCCTGCACGTCGTGACGAGGAAAGGCCGCGGCTACGCGCGGGCCGAGGCCGATCCGATCCTCTACCACGGGGTCGGCAAGTTCGATCCGGCCGTCGGCATCGTCGCGAAGGCGCCGTCCGCGCCGACCTACACGCAGGTGTTCGGCGACTGGCTCTGCGACATGGCGGAAGCCGACCCGCGCCTCGTCGCGATCACGCCGGCGATGCGCGAAGGTTCGGGGCTCGTCGCGTTCTCGCGGCGCTTCCCCGACCGCTACCACGACGTCGGCATCGCCGAGCAGCACGCGGTCACTTTCGCCGCGGGCCTCGCCAGCGAGGGCATGCGGCCGGTCGTCGCGATCTACTCGACGTTCCTGCAGCGCGCGTACGACCAGCTGATCCACGACGTCGCGCTCCAGAACCTGCCGGTGACGTTCGCGATCGACCGGGCCGGCCTCGTCGGCGCGGACGGCGCGACGCACCAGGGCGCTTTCGACCTCAGCTACCTGCGCTGCGTGCCGAACCTGACGGTGATGGCGCCGTCCGACGAGCACGAGTGCCGCGCGATGCTGTCGACCGCGTTCGGCCTCGGGTCGCCCGCCGCGGTGCGTTACCCGCGCGGCGCGGGACCGGGTGTCGCGATCGGCACTTCGCTCGAGACATTGACGGTCGGCAAGGGCGTCCTCGTGCGCGAGTCGAAGCGCCGGACCGAGCGCCTCGCGATCCTCGCGTTCGGAGCGCCGCTATCCGCCGCGCGCGTCGCGGGAGAGCGGCTCGACGCGACGGTGGCGAACCTGCGCTTCGTCAAGCCGCTCGACGTCGATCTCGTGCTCGCGCTCGCGCGCTCGCACGACGCGCTCGTCACCGTCGAGGAGAACGTCGTGGCCGGCGGCGCGGGCAGCGCGGTCGCGGAAGCGCTCGCCGCCGCCGCCATCGCGATCCCGATCCTGCACCTCGGGTTGCCCGACGCGTTCGTCGACCACGGCGATTCGGCGCGGCTTCTCGCGAGCGTCGGCCTCGACGCGGACGGCATCGCGCGCTCCGCCGAGGCGCGCTTCCCGCGCCGCGCGGGATCACGGGTGAAGCCCGCTGCATGATAGGCTCGCGCTCCCGATGAACCGCCCCGAGAATCCTTCGATGCTCGTGCCGATTCCCGACACGCAGTCGGGCAGCGACGAGCGCAATCTCGCGATCGACCAGGTCGGCATTCGCGGCCTGCGCTATCCGCTCGCGTTCGCCGACGGCGAGGCCGCGCCACAGTCGACGATCGCGACGTTCGCCGTGATGGTCGCGCTGCCCGCGGACCGCAAGGGCACGCACATGTCGCGCCTGGTGCAGATCCTCGAGGACTTGACGGCGCCTGGCGTGCCGCCGCTGTCGGTCGCCGGGATGCGCGCGTTGGTCGACGACCTCGTCGCCCGCCTCGACGCGCTCGGCGGCCGCGTCGAAATCGCGTTTCCGTGGTTCGTGCGCAAGCACGCGCCGGTGTCCGGCGTCGCGAGCCTGCTCGACTACGAGGTGCGCCTCTCCGGCGAGCTTCGCGACGGGCGCTACGCGTCGCTCGTCACGGTCGCCGTGCCGGTGACGTCGCTGTGCCCGTGCTCGAAGGAGATCGCCGAGTACGGCGCGCACAACCAGCGCTCGACGATCACGATCGCCGTGCGCCCACGCGAGCCGATCCGCCTCGGCGAATTGCTGCGCGTCGCCGAGGAGGAAGCGTCGAGCGAGCTCTACGGGATCCTGAAGCGCGCCGACGAGAAATACCTGACCGAGCGCGCCTACGACCATCCTCGCTTCGTCGAGGACCTGGTGCGCGGCGTCGCGGCGCGCCTCGACGCCGACCCGCGCATCGCCGGGTTCTCGGTCGAGGCCGAGAATTTCGAGTCGATCCACAACCATTCGGCGTTCGCGCGGATCGCGCAGGGGCTCTAACAGGCCCTGGTCCACGAGAACGCCGGTCGTCCTCGCGGATCGTCTCCGGTCGGGCTCGGTCGCCGCCCGTCCCGGCAGGTTGGGCGATGCATGCTGCGACGGCCTAGAATCGCCCCGTTCCGTACTGCCCCCTCCCGCCCTTGCCGCTGACGCCGCGCCTGCGTTCCCGCTACGACTCGTTCGCCGACCGCGTGCTCTCGACGCTGTCGGAGATCGAGCGCGAGGACGTGCGCGCGTTCGACCGCTGGTTCTACGCGACCGGCGGCTGGCGCTGGCTCTTCGTGATCGTCGGCGCGACGACCGCGTTCGCATGGGTCGCCGCGCAACTGCCGTGGAACATGACGTTCGTCGAGGCGGCGATCCTGTTCAACCTCGTCGTGCTGATGCTGATCTGGGCGGGCCTTTCCGCTTGGTTCGGCTACCGGCGCTTTCGCGGCAAGATCTTCCGCTTCGTCGTCGTCGGGCCGCTGCTGGCGCTCGCCGGCGCGTTCGTGGGCGCGGGCATCGCCGGCCTCGTCCAGGGCGTGGATCCGCTTGCCTGGCTCTACGACAGCGCGAAGCTGCGGCACGTGGTCACCGCGGGCCTCGTTTTCGGCTTCCTGTATGCGCTGGTGGTGGCGCTGATCGCGCATCTGCGCAACCGCGAGTACGCGGCGCTCACCGCGCGGCTCGAGTCCGAGGCGCGCCAAAGCGAGCTCTCGCGCCAGCTCGCCGAGTCGCAGTTGAAGCTCCTGCAGCTTCAGGTCGAGCCGCATTTCCTGTTCAATACGCTCGCGAGCGCGCGCCAGCTCGCCGAGCGCGGCGCGCCCGGCGCGGCGCAGCTCATCGGCGACCTCATCGTGTTCCTGCGTGCGGCGACGCCGGCGATGCGTGAAGCGCGCACGTCGCTCGCGGCCGAGTGCGACCTCGTGCGCGCGTACCTGTCGATCATGCGCACGCGGCTCGGCCGCCGGCTCGAGTTCGCGCTCGCGATCCCGCCCGCGCTCGGCGACGTACCGCTGCCGCCCGGGATGCTGATCACGCTGGTCGAGAACGCGATCAAGCATGGCATCGAGCCGTGGCCGCCCGGCGGACGCGTCGACGTGTCGGCGCGCGCGCTCGGCGATCGCATCGAGCTCGTCGTCGCCGACACGGGCGCCGGCGTCCACGGCGCGTCGACGCCGGGCACCGGAATCGGGCTCGCGAACATCCGCGAGCGGCTCGCGCTGCTCTACGGCGCGCGCGCGTCGCTCGAACTCGAGGAGCACGACCCGCGCGGCTTCCTCGCCCGCATCGTGCTGCCGCGCGAGGCTCCGGCAGCGACCGTCCCTTTCATTCCCGTCATGGCCGCCAGGTGAACGACGACCGCCCGACCGCGCTGATCGCCGAGGACGAGCCGCTGATGCGCGAGCGGCTGAAGGAGAAGCTGGCCGAGGCGTGGCCGGAGCTTCTCGTCGTCGCCGAAGCCGCCGACGGCGACGAGGCTCTCGCGCTCGTCGACCTCCACGCGCCGCGCATCGCCTTCCTCGACATCCGGATGCCGGGGCGCAGCGGCCTCGACGTCGCCGCGGCGATCGGAGGCGACTGCCATGTCGTGTTCATCACCGCGTACGACCAGTACGCGATCGCCGCCTTCGACGCGGGGGCCGTCGACTACCTGCTGAAGCCGGTCGAATCGGAGCGCCTCGCGCAGACGGTCGAGCGTGTCAAGGCGAAGCTCGCGAGCGCGCCCGCGGACCTGTCGCAGATCGTCGCGGAGTTGCGCGCGCGCGGGCAGGCGCGTCCCGCGCGCCTCCAGTGGATCAAGGCCGCGGTGGGCAAGCAGATCAAGCTGATCCCGGTCGACGAGGTCGTCTACTTCCAGTCCGACACCAAGTACACGCGCGTCGTGCTCGCGCAATCGGAGGCACTGATCCGCACGCCGCTGAAGGACCTGCTGGCCGAGCTCGATCCCGACCGCTTCTGGCAGATCCACCGCAGCACGATCGTCAACGTCGCCGCGCTCTCGGGCGTTCTGCGCGAGGACGCCGAGCGGCAGTTCGCGCTGTTCAAGGCGCGGCCGGACAAGCTGCCGATCTCGCGGCAGTTCACCCACTTGTTCAAGCAGATGTGAGACGCGGCGGTCGGAAGTGCGAGAGGCGGCCGTCGGTCGTCGGCGGTCGGAAGGACGATCGCGGTGCTGCAAAAGCCCCGACCGCCGACCGCCGACCGCCGACCGCCGACCGCCGACCGCCGACCGCCGACCGCCGACTGCCGCCTTCGCGCTACTTCAGCACCGTCTCCTCCAGGAAACGGATCGTCGCGTAGAAGTAGAAGTCCGCGTTCTCCTTCTTCGCGAACCCGTGTCCCTCGTTGTCCGCGAGCAGGTACCAGACGGGCGCGCCGTTCTTGCGCACGGTCTCGACGATCTGCTCGGCCTCGGTGTACGGCACGCGCGGGTCGTTGCGTCCGTGCACGACGAGAAGCGGCTTGCGGATCGCGGCTGCGCGATGGACGGGCGAGATCCGCTCGAGGAAAGCGCGCATCGCCGGATCGCGCTCGTCGCCGTACTCGACGCGCCGCAGGTCGCGCCGGTAGCTCTCGGTGCGCTCGAGGAACGTGACGAAGTTCGCGATGCCCACGACGTCGATCGAGCCGGCGATGCGGTCGGAGTAGGTCGTTGCGACCGCGAGGCTCATGTAGCCGCCGTAGCTGCCGCCCGCGACGACGACGCGCGAGGAGTCGAGGTCCGGCTGGGTCGCGATCCAGTCGAGCAGGGCGCCGATGTCCTTGACCGAGTCCTCGCGCTGCATGCCGTTGTCGAGCGCGACGAAGGTCTTGCCGTACCCGGTCGATCCCCGCACGTTGGGCTCGATGATCGCGACGCCGAGCTCGTTGACGTAATAGTTCCAGCGGCCGATGAAGCCCGGCCGCGCCTGTCCCTCGGGACCGCCGTGGATCTGGATCATCACCGGGCGCTTGCCCTGGAAGCTCCCGCCGGGGCGCGCGATGAAGCCGGTGATCTCGCGGCCGTCGAAGCTCGTCCAGGCGATCGGCACCTGCACGGCGAAGCGCGAAGCGTCGAGACCTTCGACCTTCGCCTCGGTCCAGCGCGCGACACGGTTGCCGGCGAGCTCGAGCACGTAGACGTCGCCGGGGCTTCGCGACGAATCCAGGTTGAACGCGAGCGCGGTCGAGTCGCCATGCCATTGCACGTTGCTGACGGTGCCGATCGGGACCTGCGGCCGCGGCAGCTCGCGGCGCGTGTCCGCGTCGAAAAGGCGCAGCGCGCCCACCCCGGACTCGTTCACGACCAGCGCGAGCTTGCGTCCGTCGCGCGACATCGTCATCTGCTCGACGTCCCATCGGTCGGGCCCGAATGCCTCGAGCTTGCCGGTGGCGAGGTCCAGGTAGGACGCGCGCTGGAATTCGCCGTCGCGGTCGGTCGTGAGGAACAGCCCTTTGCCGTCGCGCGAGAAGTTCACCTCGGTCGACGCGATCGTGCGCTTGGTGTCGTCTCCGGCGGCGGGCAGCACGCGCTTGCGCTCGCCGGTCGCGACGTCCATCAACCAGACATAAGTCTCGTTCACCGACTTGTACTCGGTCATCGCGAGCCGCTTGCCGTCGAACGCGTAGCTGAAGTCGCCCCAGCCGGTGCCGGGTAGGCGCGTCAGGAACTTCGCGCCGGCGGGGTTCAGCGGATCGATCAGCGTGACGTCGAGCATGGGGTTTTCGCGCCGTCCGCCGGCCTTGTCGACGTCGGTCGAGCCGATCAGCAGGCGGTCGCGCGCGCGATTCACCGCGAGCGCCTGGTGCTGGCGCGTCGCGTCGGTGAGGAGGACGGGCTCCTTCGCGCCCGGATCCAGCCGGTAGAGCTGCACCTGCTCGTTGCCGCCGGCGTCGCGCGCGAACACGAGCACGTCCGGCTTTTGCGCCCACCAGGCGCCGAATCGCACCGGCTCGGCGTAGTCGGTGAGCTGCACCGGCGCGCCGAGCGCGCTGCGCACGCCGAAGAGTTGCGCGGTGTTGTTCGCGCGCGTCGTGACGACGAGCTCGTGCCGCGCCGGATGCCACGACGCGAGGGAACGCGGACGAAACTCGGTGTAGGGCGCCACCTTCGCGGCGAGTGCGGCCGGGATGGGCGGGATGCCGTCGGCCCGTAGGTTCGCATTCGGCGCGACCGTGTCCTGCGCGACGGCGACGGTCGAGAGCGAAGCGACCATCGCGACGAGGGCGAGGCGCGACCGATTCTTGGGTGCGTGGATCATCGTGGACCTCCAGCGCGGGCCGAGCGAACGCGCTGCTAGAATGAATCCGCCATTGTATCGGCGCTGCGCCCTTGCGCCGGCACGCGCCGTCCCTCCGTCCCGCGCCTGGTCGCCCCCCGATGCATCCCGTCGCCGTGTTCCGGTTCTCCAAGAGCGAAGGCCCCGGCCGCTTCGCCGAATGGCTCGCCGCGACCGAGCGTCCGTGGCGGCTGTTCGCACTCGACGTCGGGGAGCCCGTCCCCGACGATCCCACGCGCTTCGCCGGCATCGGCCTGATGGGCGGACCGATGGGCGCGAACGACGAGACCCCATGGCGCGATCCGCTCGCGGCGCTGCTGCGCCGCGCGGTCGCCGCACGCGTCCCGGTGATCGGCCATTGCCTCGGCGGCCAGGTGCTGTCGCGCGCCCTCGGCGGGACGGTGGCGCGCGCGCCGGTGACCGAAATCGGCTGGCTCGACGTCGACGCGACCGACGAGCAGGCGTCGGAAGAGTGGTTCGGCGGACGCGACCGGATGACCGTGTTCCAGTGGCACTACGACGCGTTCACGATTCCGCCGGACGCGACACGCGTTCTGGGCAACGCGCGCAACGCCAACCAGGGCTACGTGCTCGACGATCGCCACATCGGGTTCCAGTGCCATGTCGAGATGACGCGCGAGCTGGTGACCACGTGGTGCGACATGGCGCCCGACGAGCTCCCGCCCGTCTCGGACGACGCGCGGCAGTCGCGCGAGGACATCCTGCACGGCCTCGACGCGCGCGTGGCCTCGCTCAACGCGATCGCCGACGGCGTCTACGAGCGCTGGTCGCGCCACCTCGTCGCCTGATGGGCGCGATCCGTCCGCTGCCGGACCTCCTGATCAACCAGATCGCCGCGGGCGAGGTCGTCGAGCGTCCGGCGGCCGCGCTGAAGGAATTGCTCGAGAACAGCATCGACGCCGGCGCGTCGCGCATCGACGTCGATCTCGCCGGCGGCGGCATCAAGCGCATTCGCGTCGTCGACGACGGCGCGGGCATCGACCGCGAGGATCTCCCGCTCGCGCTCGCGCGCCACGCCACGTCGAAGATCGGCGCGCCCGCCGACCTCGAGGCGATCGAAACGCTCGGCTTTCGCGGCGAGGCGCTCGCGTCGATCGCCGCGGTGTCGCGCCTCGCGCTCACGTCGCGCGCGAGCGGTCGCCCGCATGCATGGCGCATCGAGGTCGAAGGCGGGACGGTCGCGCCGATCGCGCCCGCCGCGCTGCCCTCGGGCACCTCGATCACCGTCGAGGAGCTCTACTTCAACACGCCGGCGCGCCGCAAGTTCCTCCGCACCGACGCGACTGAATGGGCGCACTGCGAGGAAGCGTTCACGCGTATCGCGCTCGCGCATCCGGAGGTCGGCTTCACGCTGGTGCACAACGGCCGACTCATCCATCGGCTGCTCCCCGGTCCGCGCGCGCAGCGCGTCGAAGCGCTGCTCGGTGAGGCATTCCTGCGCGGATCGGCACCGGTGGAGGCGCAGTCGTCCGGCATCGAACTCGACGGCTACGCGATTCGGCCGGCGCACGCGGCGCAGGGCAGCGGTGCGCAGCTCCTGTTCGTCAACGGCCGCTGCGTGCGCGACCGCATGCTCTCGCACGCGGTGCGCGAAGCCTACCGCGACGTGCTGCACCACGACCGCCAGCCCGCGTACGCGCTGTGGCTGTCGATCGATCCGCGCCGCGTCGACGTCAACGTCCATCCGCAGAAGTCCGAGGTGCGCTTCCGCGACGGGGGCGCGCTTCATCCGTTCGTGCGATCGGCGGTCGAGCGAGCGCTCTCGGCCAGCGCGGCGGAGGCGCCCGCGGTGTCCGCCGCCGAGCGCCTCGGGCTCGCCGCCGCGCGCACGCCACCGCCCGGCAGCGGCGGGTTCGCGTTCGAGGCAGGCTCGCCGGCAACGCAGGACGCGCTCGCGCTCGCCACCGCAGAGCCTTCGCCGTTCTACGCGCGCCTGTTCGGCGAGCGGCGGCCGGACACGCCCTCGCTTCCCGACACCGGCGACGACCATCCGCTCGGGTTCGCGCTCGCGCAACTGCACGGCATCTTCGTTCTCGCGCAAAACCGCGCGGGTCTCGTGCTCGTCGACATGCACGCCGCGCACGAGCGGGTCGTCTACGAGAAGCTCAAGACCGCCTATGCGGGCCGCCTGCCGACGCAGCCGCTGCTCGTTCCCGCGACGTTCGCCGCCCAACCGGTGGAGATCGCCACGGTCGAGGAGCACGCGGACGCCCTCGAGAAACTGGGCTTCCTGCTGACGCGACTCGGTCCGGCGACGATCGCGGTGCGCGCGATTCCGGCGCCGCTCGCCGACGCCGACGCGGCCACGCTCGCGCGGGCGGTATTGCACGAATTGCGCGACCACGGCGGCAGCGGGGCGATCGAGGCGCACCGCGACGAACTGCTCGCGACGATGGCCTGCCACGGCGCCGTGCGCGCGAACCGGCTGCTCGCGATTCCCGAGATGAACGCGCTGCTGCGCGAGATGGAGGCGACCGAGCGTGCCGGACAGTGCAACCACGGGCGGCCGACCTGGTACCAGTTGACGCTGCCGGAGCTCGACCGATTGTTCATGCGAGGAAGGTAAGGCGGCGGTCAATCGTCGGCGGTCGGAACGCGCGCGCGCATCGACCGCGGCGCAGGTCTCCAACGACCTCCAGGCCCCATCGAGCACCGCCGACCGCCGGCCTTTCGCTTCGCCGACCGCCGTCCTTTGCTGATCCTCCTCACCGGCCCCACCGCCACCGGCAAGAGCGCGCTCGCGCTCGCGCTGGCCGAGGCGCTCGACGGCGAGATCGTCACCGTCGACTCGGCGCAGGTCTATCGCGGCATGGACATCGGCACGGCGAAGCCGGATGCCGCCACGCGCGCCCGCGTCCCGCATCACCTGGTCGATCTCTGCGAGCCGACCGATGCGTACTCGGCCGCCCGCTTTTGCACGGACGCGAGCGACGCGATCGCGGCAATCCGTTCGCGCGGAGGCATCCCGATCCTCGCGGGCGGCACGATGCTGTATTTCAAGGCGCTCCGCGAAGGACTATCGGCGCTGCCGCGCGCCGACGCGGCGCTTCGCGCGGCCATCGACGCCGAGGCGGCGACGCGCGGCTGGCCCGCGATGCACGCGGAACTCGCCCGCGTCGATCCGGTCACCGCCGCGCGACTCGCACCGAACGACGCGCAGCGCATCCAGCGGGCGCTCGAGGTCGCCCGGCTCACCGGCGTGCCGCTGTCGTCGTGGCAGGGGCGGCGCCTTCCCGCGGCGCCTGACGACGCGGCGACGATCCGGATCGCGCTCGTGCCCGCCGACCGCGTGCGGCTGCACCGCGAGATCGCACGTCGCTTCGACGCGATGCTCGACGCGGGGCTCGTCGGGGAGCTCGCCGCCTTGCGCGCGCGCCATGCCCTCGACCCGGCGATGTCGTCGATGCGATGCGTCGGCTACCGGCAGGCGTGGGCGTTCCTCGACGGCGCGATCGATCGGGAGGGCCTGCGCGCCACCGGCATCGCGGCGACGCGCCAGCTCGCCAAACGCCAGCTCACGTGGCTCCGCGCGACCGACGCGCTCGTCTTCGATCCGTGGTCCGAGGGCCTCGTCGGCCGGGTCCTCGACGCGATCGTCTCGAGCGGCCACGCGGGCGGTTGACCCGCTGGCCGATGCGCTCGACGCCCGGGCGGCGCGTGCGATAATCGAAGGTCCCATGCGCCGCACCCTCTACGACAAGCTTTTCGACAGCCACGTCGTCCGCGCCGAGCCGGACGGCACCGCGCTGCTCTACATCGATCGCCACCTCGTGCACGAGGTGACGAGCCCGCAGGCGTTCGAGGGCCTGAAGCTCGCCGGCCGCAGGCCGTGGCGCCCCGGCTCGATCGTCGCCACCGCCGACCACAACACGCCGACGCGCGACTGGGCGCTCGGCATCCGCGACCCGATCTCGCGCACGCAGGTCGAGACGCTCGACGCGAACATCAGGGAATACGGGGCGAAAGCGTATTTCCCCTTCCTCGACAAGCGCCAGGGCATCGTGCACGTGATCGGCCCGGAGACCGGCGCGACGCTGCCCGGCATGACGGTGGTCTGCGGCGACTCGCATACGAGCACGCACGGGGCGTTCGCGGCGCTCGCGTGGGGCATCGGGACCTCCGAGGTCGAGCACGTGCTCGCCACGCAGTGCCTGATCATCAAGCGCGCGAAGACGATGCTGATCCGCGTCGACGGGCGGCTCGGCCGCGGCGTCACCGCGAAGGACCTGGTGCTCGCGATCATCGGCCGCATCGGCACCGCCGGCGGCACCGGCCATGCGATCGAGTTCGCCGGATCGACGATCCGCGCGCTGTCGATGGAAGCGCGGATGACCGTCTGCAACATGGCGATCGAGGCCGGCGCGCGCGCGGGACTCATCGCCGCCGACGACACGACGATCGAATACCTGCGCGGCCGTCCGTTCGCGCCGATCGGCGAGCTCTGGGACCGCGCGGTCCTGCACTGGCGCACGCTGCACAGCGACGAGGGCGCGACGTTCGACAAGACGCACGTGTTCGACGCGACGGAGATCCAGCCGCAGGTGACGTGGGGCACGTCCCCCGAGATGGTGGTGCCGATCGACGGGCGCGTGCCCGATCCGGAGCGCGAGCGCGACGAGACGCGGCGCGACGGCATCGAGAAGGCGCTCGCCTACATGGGGCTCGCGCCGAACACCGCGATCACCGACATCGCGATCGACAAGGTGTTCATCGGCTCGTGCACGAACTCGCGCATCGAGGACCTGCGCGCGGCCGCGTCGGTCGTGCGCGGCCGCCACGTGGCGAAGAGCGTGAAGCTCGCGCTCGTCGTGCCGGGCTCCGGCACCGTGAAGGCGCAGGCGGAGACCGAGGGGCTCGACCGCGTGTTCCGCGCGGCCGGCTTCGAGTGGCGCGAGCCCGGCTGCTCGATGTGCCTCGCGATGAACGACGACCGGCTGGAGCCGGGCGAGCGCTGCGCCTCGACGTCGAACCGCAACTTCGAGGGCCGCCAGGGCGCCGGCGGCCGCACGCACCTGGTCAGTCCCGCGATGGCGGCCGCGGCCGCCATCGCGGGGCGGTTCGTCGACGTTCGCGAACTGGCCTAGCTCCCCCGTCCCAAGGAGAACCTGAAATGGTCAAGAAGCTCGCAGCCCTGCTCGTGCTGGCTGGATTCGCGCTCGGCCTTTCCGCATGCAACACGATCGGCGGCGTCGGCGCGGATGTCGCGGCCGGCGGCAACGCCATCGAGAACGCCGCCGAGAAGGCGAAGCCCAGGTAACGTCCACGGAGTCGAACAGCGATGCAGCCGTTTCGCGTGCACTCGGGAATCGTCGTCCCGCTCGACCGGGCGAACGTCGACACCGATGCGATCATCCCCAAGCAGTTCCTGAAGTCGATCAAGCGCTCGGGCTTCGGCCCGAACCTGTTCGACGCGTGGCGCTACCTCGACCACGGCGAGCC
>JBDTNO010000103.1:0-11804 GCA_039933715.1 Betaproteobacteria bacterium | reverse complement strand
GCGGCGAGGTCCGCGTGCGTCGCGACGACGTCGCGCGCGAGCGCGGCCAGGTCGACGTTCGCGCGCGGTGCGCTCGCGGCCGCGTCGTCCTCGCGTGCGAGCGCGAGGAGCTGCTCGACGACGCGCGTCGCGCGCCAAAGGCCGCCGCGCATCGCCTCGAGCGCCGCGCCGCGCTCGGGCTCGCCGTGCGCGCGCTCGGCGAGCTGCGCCTGCAGGTGCACGGCCGCGAGCGGTGTGCGAAGCTCGTGCGCCGCGTCGGCGACGAACGTGCGCTGCGCGTCGAGCGCGCCGTCGAGGCGCGCGAGCAATCCGTTGAGCGCGGTGACGAGCGGCGTGACTTCGCGCGGCCATCCTTCGGCGGGCAGCGGTCGCAGTTCGCGCGGCGCGCGCGCGCCCACGGCGTCGGCGAGGCGGTCGAGCGGCTTCAATGCGCGCGCGATCGCGAACCACAGGAAAAGGCCGATCAGAGGCGCGGCGACGAGCCACGGCAGGATCGTCGACCATGCGAGGCTCGCCGCGAGCTTGTCGCGCACGGCGAGCGGCTGCGCGACCTGGATCAGCTGGCCCCCGGCGAGCACGCTGTAGACGCGCATCGCGCCGTCGGCCGACTGCACGGTCGAAAAGCCCGGCGCGCGACGCTCGGGAGCGGCGCGCGTGCCCTGCGAGCGATAGACCTGCACGCCGTCGCGGTTCCACACCTGCACGATCAGCGGCGCGTCGTGCGAGCCGCTGGTCGTGCTGCCGGGCGCCACGGCGAGCGGCATGCCGGTGACCGATGCCGCGAGCTGCGAGAGCTGCACGTCGAAGAGCGCCGTGGCCTCGTCGCGCGCGCGGACGAACGTGGCGAGCGTCGCGACGACGAGCGCGATGGCGAGCCCGCCGGCCAGCAGGGCGAGCAGCGCGCGGCGGATCGATGTCATGGGACGAACGTGAGCTCCCCGACGGTGGACCCCGCGTACCACGTACGTACCACGTACCGGAGTTCCGGTACGTGGTACGTACGTGGTACCGGAGGTCGCCGATCGCTCAAACGCCCGCCCGTCGCGTCGCGATCATCCAGCCGAGCCCGCGCACGTTGCGGATCAATCCTTCCGGCAGCTTGCGGCGCAGGCTCGACAGATGCACCTCGACCGCGTTGCTCTCGACGGCGTCCTTCCAGCCATAGAGGCGCTCCTCGAGCTGCGGGCGCGACAGGATCGCGCCCGGGCGCGTCGACAGCGCCTCGAGCAGCGCGTACTCGCGTGCCGACAGCGCGACGGGCGCGCCGTCGACGAGCACTTCGCGGGTCGACGGGTCGATCGTGACGCGCGCGAGCTCGATGCGCGGCGACGCGCGTCCCGATGCGCGGCGCGCCAGCGCGCGAAGGCGCGCGGCGAGCTCGGCGAGCTCGAACGGCTTCGCGAGGTAGTCGTCGGCGCCCGCGTCGAGCCCGGCGACGCGGTCGGCGAGCGCGTCGCGCGCGGTCAGCACGAGCACCGGGCGCTCGTCGCCGCGGCGACGCATCGACGCGAGCACGGCGAGACCGTCCTTGCGCGGCAATCCGAGGTCGAGCAGCACGATCTCGTGGACGTTCTCGGCGAGCGCGCTCTCGGCCGCGGCGCCGTCGCGCACCCAGTCGACCGCGAATCCTTCCTGCGCGAGCCCCTGGCGGACGCCCGCGCCGATCATCGGGTCGTCCTCGGCGAACAGCAGGCGCATGCGCGGGCGTGCCGCGGCCTCAGCCGTTGGGCTCGAAGCGCAGCGCGGCCGAATTCATGCAGTAGCGCTGGCCCGTGGGTTTCGGTCCGTCGTCGAACACGTGGCCGAGGTGCGCGTCGCACGCGGCGCAGACGACCTCGGTGCGGCGCGAGAAAAACGAGCGATCCTCCTCATTGCGGACGTTCCGCGGGTCGACCGGCGCGGTGAACGACGGCCATCCGGTGCCCGAGTCGAACTTCGCCCCGGAGTCGAACAACGGCGTGCCGCAGCCCACGCAGGCGTAGGTCCCTGCCGCGTGGTTGTCCCAGTACTCGCCGGTGAACGCGCGCTCGGTGCCCTTCTTGCGTGTGACCTTGAACTGCTCGGGCGTAAGCAGCGCCTTCCATTCGTCGTCGGTCTTCGTCTTGCGGTCGATCATCTCGTCCTCGCTCGCGGCGGCGCGCGAAAAGCGCGCCGGGTTGCGCTATAGTGCAATCTTTCGGCCGTCACCTTACACCCGCCTTCCCTTGGAGTCGCGCACCGACCGATCGTTCCGGAACGACGCGCGGGTGATCGGGCTCGTGGGGTTCGCGCACGCGCTCTCGCACTTCTTCCAGCTCGCGCTGCCGCCGCTGTTCCCGTTCCTCCGGGCCGAATTCGACGTGTCCTGGTCGCTGCTGGGCGCGCTGATCGGCGCGTTCTACGTGGCGTCGGGATGCGCGCAGTTCGCGTCGGGATTCGCGGTCGACCGCTGGGGCGCGCGGCCGATGCTGTTCGGCGGCCTCGGGTTGATCGCCGGCGGCGCGCTCGTCGCCGCCTTGGTGCCGGGTTTCTTCTGGCTGTTCCCGGTCGTCATGCTGATGGGCCTCGGCAACGGCGTCTTTCATCCGGTCGACTTCGCGATCCTCAACGCGACCGTCGCGCCGCAGCGGCTCGGGCACGCGTACTCGGTGCACGGGATCGGCGGGAATCTCGGCTACGCCGCGGCGCCGATCGTCATGTACGCGCTCGCGACCGCGGTCGGATGGCGCGGGGCGCTGTCGATCGCCGCGGGCGCGGGCCTCGTCGCGCTTCTCGCGCTCGCGATGCACCGTGCCGTCCTCGTCTGCCACGTCGGACGCGGGCGCACCGTCGATGCGTCGAAGGCGATCGACCTCTTCCGCCAGCCCGCGATCCTCGCGTGCTTCGCCTACTTCGCGATCTACACGGTCGGCGTGCTGGGCCTGACGACGTTCTCGCCGGCCACGCTCAACGTCGCGTACGGCGTGCCGCTCGCGTTCGCGACGTCGGCGGTCACCGCGCTGTTGCTGGGCAGCACGGCGGGCATCGTCGCCGGGGGATTCCTGGCCGCGCGCACGGCGCGGCACGATCGCGTCGCGGCGTCGGGGCTCGCGTCCGCTGCGGCTCTGATGCTCGCGATCACGATACTCGAGCCGCCGGTGGCGCTGCTGTTGCCGCTGTTCGCGGTCGTCGGCTTTTCGACCGGGATCACCGGGCCGTCGCGCGACATGATCGTGCGTTCGGCCACCCCTTCGGGCGCGTCGGGGCGCGTCTACGGCTTCGTGTATTCGGGGCTCGACCTCGGTTCGATGATCGGCCCGGTGTGGTTCGGCTTCATGCTCGACCACGGCATGGGCAAGGCGGTGTTCGCGAGCGCCGCCGCGTGCTTCCTCGTCGCGATCGCGACCGTGCTGCAGGTGCGGCGCGGAAGCGTCGCGCGCGGCGCGGCGTAGGGGAACACGATGGACCTCGGGATCGCCGGCAAGCGGGCGCTGGTGTGCGCGGCGAGCCGCGGGCTCGGACGCGGCTGCGCGGAAGCGCTCGCGCGCGAAGGTGTCGACGTGACGATCTGCGCGCGCACGAAAGCCGATGTCGAGCGCGCCGCGGGCGAGATCGGCGCGGCGAGCGGCCGTCGGGTCGCGTGGCTCGCCTGCGACATCACGACGCCGGCCGGACGCGCGGAAGCGCTCGCCGCGTGCCCGTCGCCAGACATCCTCGTCAACAACGCGGGCGGTCCGCCGCCCGGCGATTTCCGCGACTGGGACCGCGACGCGTGGATCCGCGCGATCGACGCGAACATGCTGACGCCGATCGAGCTGATCAAGGCGACCGTCGACGGGATGATCGAGCGGCGCTTCGGGCGCATCGTCAACATCACGTCGTCGGCGGTCAAGGCGCCGATCGACATCCTGGGCCTGTCGAACGGCGCGCGCAGCGGGCTCACCGGCTTCGTCGCGGGACTCGCGCGCAACGTCGTGCGGCACGGCGTCACGATCAACAACCTGCTGCCCGGCTCGTTCGATACCGACCGGCTCCGCGTGACCTACGCGGGACGCGCCAAGGCGACCGGCAAGCCGATCGACGAGCTGCTCGCCGCGGGCGCCGCGACGGTGCCGGCCGGGCGCTTCGGCAACGCGGCCGAATTCGGCGCCGTCTGCGCGTTCCTGTGCAGCGTGCACGCCGGGTATGTCGCGGGGCAGAATGTGCTGGTGGATGGGGGGAATTACCCTGGAACATTCTGAACGGCGGTGGTCGGCGGTCGAAGAACCCGGGAATGCGCGATGCATCCGCCGCTGAACGACAGGGCTCGACCGCCGAGAGTCCGACGACCCTGATGGGCCGCCACCAACGTCTTCCGACCGCCGACCGCCGACCGCCGCTTCGCGTTTCGTCCCAACCTCCGGTTCCCGCGCCCATGATCGACCTCTACTACTGGACCACCCCGAACGGCCACAAGATCACGATCTTCCTCGAGGAGGCGAAGCTTCCGTATCGGCTGAAGCCGATCGACATCGCATCGGGCGACCAGTTCGCGCCCGCGTTCCTCGCGATTTCGCCGAACAACCGCATCCCGGCGATCGTCGACCACGATCCGCCGGATGGCGGCGCGCCGATCCCGCTGTTCGAATCGGGCGCGATCCTGCTCTATCTCGCCGGCAAGACCGGCCGCTTCTATCGCGACGACCTGCGCGGGCGCTGCGACGTGGCGCAATGGCTGTTCTGGCAGATGGCGGGACTCGGGCCGATGGCCGGACAGAACCACCATTTCGCGCATTACGCACCGGAGAAGATCCCGTATGCGATCGCGCGTTACGTGAAGGAGACCGGGCGGCTCTACGGCGTGCTCAACAAGCGGCTCGCCGACCGCGAGTACGTCGCGGGCGCCTACTCGATCGCCGACATGGCCTGCTTCCCGTGGATCCTGCCCGAGCGGCAAGGGCAGAACCTCGACGACTTCCCGCACCTCAAGCGGTGGAAGGCGGCGATCGGCGCGCGTCCCGCGGTCGCGCGCGCCTACGCCGTCGCAAAAGACGTCAACACGAAACCGCCCGGGACCTTCGACGACAAGTCGCGCGCGGTCCTTTTCGGCCAGGACCAGTCGACGGTCAAGTAGCGCGGCTTCAGCGACCGAGCGCGCGCCATTCGTCCTTCGGGATGCGCGAGATGACGGCGAAAGTGCCTCCCGGTGCCGGCGCGACGACGGCCGCCTCGCCCTCGGCGAGGTACGGCGGCCCGGCGATCGCCCGGAACGGATTGCCGTGGCTCGCGATGACGCGCACCGTGCGTGGCGCGGGCGGCGTCGCGAGCCGCTTGCGCAACTCCGCATAGCGCTCGGCGTCGGCCATCGAAGGCCCGCCGCGCGCTTCCGGCGCGGGCTCCGCGCGCCCGAACATGAGCGTCGCGGTCTCCATCGTCCGGCAATACGGGCTTGCCAGCACTTCGCCGATCGGGATGCGCAGCCGGCGGATCTCGGCGCCGATCGCGCGCGCGTCGTCGCGTCCGCCGTCGGAGAGGTTGCGCTGCGTCGTGCAGTCGCCCGCGACCATTCGCTCGTCGTTCCGGCTGAAGTCGGTGGCGGTGTGACGAAAGTAGAGCGTCACGCCCCCTTCGCGCAAGCGCGCGACCAGAGCGGCGCCGCTGAGCGGAGGCGAAACCGCGGACGCGGCGACCTGGGCGAGCGCTTGCGGTAACGCCGAGACGCACACGAGCAACGCGAGCGCCGCCAGCACGTCGCGCCGGACCCTCGGCGTCGGACGTGCAGGCCCCGCCATGCGGACGCGCGCTAGACGCGCGCGAGCGGGATGACGCCGGGCGACATCGCGGCTGCGGCCGCCGTTTCGACGGCCGCCTCGAGCGCGGGATCGACGTCGAAGCCGGTGTCGCCGTCGGCGGAAGCCACGCCGGTCGCGCGCAGCGACGCGAAATCGAAGAGCGCGCGGTCCATCAGGTGCGACGGCACCGTCTTGCCGAGCGCGTTGAAGATCGACTCGATGCGGCCCGGATGCAGGCGATCCCACTCGCGCAGCATGATGCCGACCTGCTTGCGCTGAAGGTGCTCCTGCGAGCCGCACAGCGTGCACGGGATGATCGGGAACCCGCGCAGCAGCGCGTAGCGCGCGAGGTCGCGCTCGCGCGCGTAGGCGAGCGGACGGATCACGACGTGCCTGCCGTCGTCGGAGACGAGCTTCGGCGGCATCGTCTTCAGCTTCGCGCCGAAGAACAGGTTGAGGAAGAATGTCGCCAGCAGGTCGTCGCGATGGTGGCCGAGGGCGATCCTGGTCGCCCCGATCTCGCCGGCGACGCGATAGAGCACGCCGCGCCGCAGCCGCGAGCAGAGCGAGCACATCGTCGCGCCCTCGGGGATCACGCGCTTGACGACGCTGTAGGTGTCCTGCTCGACGATGCGGAACGGGATGCCGCGCGATTCGAGGTAGGTCGGAAGCACTTCGGCCGGGAAGCCCGGCTGCTTCTGGTCGAGGTTGACGGCGATCACCTCGAACCGCACCGGCGCGCGGTGCTTCAGCATCCACAGCACGTCGAGGAGGCCGTAGCTGTCCTTGCCGCCCGACACGCAGACCATCACGCGGTCGCCGTCCTCGATCATTGAGAAGTCGGCGATCGCCTCACCGGCCTGGCGGCACAGGCGCTTGCGGAGCTTGTTCGCCTCGAACGCGACGCGACGCGGATCGCGCGCCGGCGTGCTCGCGCCCGGCGGTTCCTGCGTCGCGGGAGTGATCGTCGAGTCCACGGGGCGCGATTCTACGCGCGCCCGCCGAATCATTCGCGCCGGAACGCGATCTCGACGTCGGTGGTGCGACCGGGTGCGCCCGGCTCGAACGTCCAGCGCGCGAGCGAGCGCGACACCGCGCGGTCGAACACGCGGCGTGGCTGGGATTCGAGGATCTCGACCCCGGACACGCGTCCCGATGCGTCGACGGTCACGCGCGCCTTGACGGTTCCCTGCCTGAAACCGGCGATGGCCGCCTCGCGCGGGAAGTCGGGCGTCTCGCGCATGACCGGCGCGAGCGTGCGTGCGGCGACACGCAGGTCCTGCGTCGCAGGCGCGGCAGCCGCGAGTTGCAGAGGCGGCACCGGGGGCCCGGCGGGCGCGGGCGGAGCGTTGGCGGGAGCGTTTCCGGCCGCCGACGGTGACGCCGTTGCGGGCGCCTGCTGGCGCGCTACGGGAGCGGGTTCCGGCGATGTCGGGAGCGACGCGTCGGAGGCGAGCATGGATCGGCCATCGCTGACGGCGGAGGCCTGGACAGGCGACGGGGCGTTGGACGCTTGCGGCCCTGCCGGGACCGCGGGATGGGCTGGCGCGGCTGCGGCCGTTTGCGACCCGAGCGGAGACCCGCGCGACACGATGGCATCGACGGCAGCCGGCGCCGGCGCGGGCACCGGAGCGGCTGCTAAGCCCATTGCGGCCGTTGCGGCCGAACCGCTGGCTTGCGCCGCGGGACTGCCGGAAGGAGAGGCCGGGGAAGCCGGCATCGGCGGTGCGGTGGCCGGAATGCTGGCGGATAGGGACAAAGCCGCAGGGGCGGCCGACACCGGCGACGTCGGCACGGGTGCGCTGGAGACGAAAAGCGCCGGATTGCGGTCCGGAACCGGATCGGGCGCGACGAGCACCCGGATCGGCTCGACCCCCGGCGGCGCGGCAGCGGCAGGCGCATGCGTCGTCGGGACGGGAGCGTGTCCGACCGGAGCCGGGGCGGTGGGCGGGGGAGCCGCGACCGGCGCACGGGGCTGCGTCGGGTCGATCGACGGCGTCGCGAACAGCCAGACCGCCAGGCCGACGGCGGCCAGCGAGGCGAACCCGACGAGCAGTGCGCGTCCCCGCCGGACGCGGCGACCGATGACGACCGCCCCACCCGGGGAGGCGCTGGACGGGCCGCCGCGCATCGGACCGGACGCGGCGGGCGAGATCGTCGCGGTGGGCGGGACCGGGATGTCGAACGCCATGCCGAGCGTGCGGGGCGGGACCGGGAACGCCGGGCCGGTCGACCCGGCGGGCCGGTGGACGACGACCAGGCCATGCTCGGCGAGTCGCGACAGGTCGCGCTCGATCCGTTCCGGCTGCGCACCGGGTCGTGCCACCAGCTGGTCGAGCGGAAGCGGCTGGTCGAGCAGCGTCAGCAAGCGTCGCTGCGCGATCGCGAGTCCGTGACGCGGCGCCGCGAGCTCGGCGTCGCCGGCGGCGGTGCGTGCGCAAAGGGTGGAGGGATCGAGGGGCATGGACGTCGCGGGCGATGGTCGAGGGCACGCAAGGCACGTGCCATGCTCGCGGCCGCGATTCCGCTACCATCTTCGCCCGTCGGGGTCTCCCGGCGCCGGTCCGTGGAGGGCCTGAATCGTGCAAACGATCCTGATCGCGAATCCCAAGGGGGGCAGCGGCAAGACGACGCTCGCCACCAACGTCGCCGGCTGGCTCGCCGGCAAGCGCCAGCGCGTCGCGATCGACGATCGCGACGCGCAACAATCGGCGACCGGCTGGCTGGAGCGACGTCCCGCGCTGTTCCCGCCGATCGCGCTGCTCGGCGGCGCGACGCGGCGCAAGGACGCGAAGGCGCTCGCGTTGCAGTGGTGCGTCGTCGACAGCGCCGCGGGCCTGCATGGCGACGCGTTGCGCGATGCGCTGAAAGGCGCCGGCATCCTGCTCGTGCCGCTCGCGCCGTCCGCGTACGACATGACGGCGACCGAGCGCTTCGTCGCGACGCTCGCGGACCACAAGGCCGTGCGCGAGGGCGCGTTGCCGGTCGGCATCGTCGCGATGCGCGTCGACGCGCGCACGCACAGCGCCGAGGAGCTCGATGCGTTCCTCGCCGGATTCGACCTGCCGGTGGTCGCGCACCTGCGCCAGACGCAGGTCTACGTGCAATGCGCGCGAAACGGCGCGTCGGTGTTCGACCTGCCGCGCTCGCGCGCCGAGCAGGACTGGGATCAGTGGCGACCGCTGACGCGCTGGATCGCGAAGAACGCGCCGTTGAAGTGAGGGAAGGCCCGGCGGCGCTTTGGCGACGTCCGGGCGACGCGTCGAGGCGAGCGCTGTGGCGGCGCGGTCGTCGAGGGCGTCTTGCGCTTCGCGTAACGCATTTCCGACCGCCGACTGCCGACCGCCGCCGTTGTCCTTCCGAAACGACGACGGCCCCTCGCATCGCTGCAAGGGGCCGTCATGGCGTGCGTGCGTCGCGTTACTTCTTCGCCCGGTTGGCGGCATCCTTCGCGGCGGCGACTGCCTTGTCGGCAGCTTCCTTCGCGTCGGCGCTGGCCTTCGCGGCGGCGTCCTTCGTCGCATCGACGGCGTTCGGCGCGGCGGCGGCGGCCTTGTCGGCGGCGTCCTTGGTCGCCTGCATGGCGGCGTCGGCGGCAGCCCTGGCGGCGGCAGCGGACGCTTCGGCGGCCTTCGCCGCTTCCGCGCGCGCCTTGTCGGCGGACTCCTGGGCGCTCGGCCCGCACGCGGCCAGGGACGCGGCAAGGGCCAACGCGGTCAGCGTAGCCATCGTACGAAATTTCATGGGGTTCTCCTGGAAATCGGTCGGTGTGAGAGGTGCCGAAAGCGCGGAAGCGCCATTCCGGCAGGAGCGAAATTATACGGCATCGCGAGTGTCGGCGCGCGGGTCCGGCATCCGGATCGCGCGGGAAGTCGTGCATCCACACGCGCGCATCGGTCGTTGCGTGCGCGACCCGGTCACGGAATCGCGATGGCTGCGCGCGCACGCCGGCGCTCCTGCCATGCGAGCGCGACGCCGCTCGCGACGATCACGCCGATGCCCGCGAACGACCCGCCGTCGGGCAACTGGTCGAACGCGAGGAGGCCGAACAGCGTCGCCCAGACGATTTGCAGGTAGCTGAACGGCGCGAGCAGCGACGCGGGAGCGCGCAGGAACGCGCGCGTCACGAGCGCGTGGCTCACGCCGGCGAGAAGGCCGAGCAGCACGAAGAGCCCGGCGCTCTTCCAGGTCCATGCCGAGAACACGATCGCGAACGGCACCAGCGGCGTCAGGATCAGCGTGCCGACGAAAGCGCTGTAGAACAGCGTCGTGTACGGGCTGTCGCCGGTGAGCCTTCGCGTGAGCATCCCGTAGATCGCGTTGGCGAACGCGGCCGCGAACAGCAGCAGCGCCGTCGGGTGCAGCACCGCGGACCCGGGGCGCAGCAGGATCAGCACGCCGGCGAACCCCGCCATCGCGGCGCCGAGGCGCGCGCGGCCGGGCCGCTCTCCGAGTATCCATGGCGACAGCAGCACGATGAACACCGGCGCGAGCGCGAAAATCGCGGACGCCTCGGCGAGCGGCAGGAAACGCAGCGCGCCGAAGAACGACAGCGTCGCGACGACGAGCATCGACGAGCGCAAGAGCTGGAGGCGCAGATGGCCGGTGCGCCAGAACGCGGGCCCGACGCGATGGCGCGCGTACGGCGTCACCGCGATCATCTGCCCGGCGTAGCGTGCCCACACGACGACCAGCAGCGCATGGTCGCGCACGAGGAGCTTGGCGACGGTGTCGAGCGCCGCGAAGCCGAGCCCCGCGGCGAGGAAGAGCGGGAGCGCGCGCTGCAGCGGGTGATGGCTGGAGGTCAGGGTCGACATACACGTGGGACCGATTTCAGCCGGACCGCGTTGACCGCGAAAGGCGTCGGGCCCGAGCCCGACCCGCACGCGGCACGACTCCGAGACGGGCGTCGGGAAGGAGCCCGGCCCCCGAGCGTCATGCCACCTGCGCGACCAGTTCCCTCAGCACGAACGGCAGGATGCCGCCGTGCCGGTAGTAGTCGACCTCGATCGCGGTGTCGATGCGGCAGAGCACCGGCACGTCGCGCGACGTGCCGTCGGGATGCCGGATCGTCAGCGTGACCCTCATCTGGGGGCGCAGGTCCGCGAGGCCGGTGATGTCGAACCGGTCGTCGCCACGAATGCCGAGCGACTCGACGGCGTCGCCGGGCATGAACTGCAGCGGGAGCACGCCCATTCCGACCAGGTTGCTGCGGTGGATGCGCTCGAAGCTCTTCGCTATGACCGCTTTGACGCCGAGGAGCTGCGTCCCTTTCGCCGCCCAGTCGCGCGAACTGCCGGTGCCGTATTCCTCGCCACCGAACACGACGGTGGGAACGCCGGCGGCGATGTATTTCATCGCGGCGTCGTAGATCGGCATGCGGATGCCGTCCGGCTGATAGATCGTGACGCCGCCTTCCTCTTTCGAGCCGTCGGCGCGGACCGGCATCATCAGGTTCCTGATGCGCACGTTGGCGAACGTGCCGCGCATCATCACCTCGTGGTTGCCGCGGCGCGCGCCGTAACTGTTGAAGTCGGCGACCGACACGTCGTGCTCCTGCAGGTACAGGCCGGCCGGCGAGGTCGGCTTGATCGAGCCCGCGGGCGAGATGTGGTCGGTCGTCACCGAGTCGCCGAAGATCCCGAGCAGGCGCGCGCCGTGGATCGCGTCGGCGCCGTGCGCGGCGGGCTCGACGGTGAACCCGTCGAAGAACGGCGGGCGCGCGATGTAGGTCGACTTCGGCCAGTCGTAGACCTGTCCGGTCGAGCCTGCGACGTCCTTCCACATCGGGTTCGCGTTGGCGAGGTCGCCGTACAGGCGCCGGAACGCCTCGGGCTCGCGCGCGTAAGGCATGACCGCCGCGATCTCGTGCGAGCTCGGCCACAGGTCCTTCAGCATCACCGGCCGACCGTCGCGTCCCATGCCCACCGGGTCGGTCGTGAAGTCCTTGAGCACGGTGCCCGCGATCGCATACGCGACGACGAGCGGCGGCGACGCGAGGTAGTTCGCCTTGAGGTTCGGGTGGATGCGCGCCTCGAAGTTGCGGTTGCCGGACAGCACGGCGGCGCACACGAG